>JAKSVK010000001.1 GCA_024408075.1 Bacilli bacterium
CTCAAGAAAGGAAGTATTCAAATTCCAATTCCTAAGACAGAATTTAGAATACAAGTTTGGTATGAATATTTGGGAAGACATTGATAAGTTGATTGAAAATAAATATTTACTTGAGTGTAAAAACAGAATAGGAGCCACATTTAGTGCTAACACTAATAAAACCGGCAAAGGAATACTTATCATGGGATTCAATCCTGCTGGTGATGAAAAAGACGTTTCAAGAGAAAATAGACAAGAAAACCAAATATATGTAAATTATGTTGAAGGCAACAAAGGAAATGATAACCAAACGTATTTTAAACCTATATTTGAACTTTGTTCTAAAGTCTTTAATTATAATTGCAAGTGGGATTGGTGCCACGTTGATTTGGCAGAAGCTATTAAAAAAGAAAACGAAGCAGTCAAGAATTTCTATGAATCTCATAAGGACAAGCAAATTACTGTATACACTGGTGAATTATTCTATATTCATCAAACACATCAAAGTGAGTTATTAAAATACTTTAACTTTGATAATTGGAATTATATTAAAAAATATGTTTTAAATAGTTTAAACGCTCATCTTGATGTGCTGTTAGATAATGGTGTTGATAAACTAATAATATATATAAATAATGCTTTAGCATCTAAATGGATTATCCAATCAATTACTAATAATGACGATATTGAATATATGTCACATACAATCTATGAATATAAGAATCACAAATTTAATATTGTCTTTGGTTCAATGTTATCTGGCCAAAGAGCAATGGATGGATATTCAAGAGAAAGACTAATTGAACAATTAAGATACTTATCTAAAGATTTTTGATCATATTTATTTAGATATTAAATATATTAATTTCATATCGAATGTATTAAATATGATATATTTTGAAATTGTTTTATATGAGATATTAAAAATGCAGAGAGAGTAGGAGCATTTACCGGCTCTATGGTAATCTTTGGTTTAATAATAAAAATTATTTGCATTGTATGTATAATGCACTAAAATATTGATATGAAAACTAATTTAACAATAAGAGTAGACAAAAATGACAAAGAAATTGCTGCAGCTATCTTAAAACATCTCGGGTTGGATTTAAGCTCAGCAATTAATATGTATCTTAGACAAATTATTATGAAAGGAGGTATACCATTTATGATTGAACTTGAAATGAATGAAGAAACAAAACAAGCGTGTGAAGATGCAGAAAAAGGTACAAATTTGTCAAAACCATATAAAAGTTTCAAAGAATTGATGAAAGACATTGATGAAGGAAAAGATATCTTTAACGATTAAGGCAACTCGTCTATTTGAAAAAGATTTAAAACTTTTAAAAAAACAAGGCAGAAATCTACAAAAACTTGAATGTATCATTACAAAATTGGCCAATCATGAGCCATTAGAATTAAAATATCATGATCATAAATTAACCAATTGTGGTGAATATATGAATTGTAGAGAACTTCACATCGAACCTGATTGGTTACTTGTTTACAAAGTAACTAATAATGAACTAATCTTGATGTTAATTCGAACTGGTTCTCATTCAAAACTATTTTAAAGAAATTGACCTTAGTGGTCTTTTTCTTTATCTTTGATAAATAACCGGAAGACATAGCTAGTCTCCAGTTTTTTAAAATAATCTTTTTATATTATATTTAATATTTGAAAAATATATTAAATGTGTTATATTTTGTACATACCAATATTAATTGAAATAAATGGAATTAAAATATTTATGAACTATCAATTTAACGAACATAATCCTCCTCGTATTCATGGAGTGAGAGGTAATAATAGATGTAGTGTTGACTTAGATGGCAATATTCTAGAGAAAGGTAGAATGTCATCAAAAGATATTAAAATTGTAATAGATTACATATTAACCAATAAAAACGACTTGAAAGATTTATGGGAAAAACAACGTTTTAAAGAATATAAGGAGAAAAGAAAATGAAATATCAATCACATCCACTTAGATTTGTAATTCCTGATTTAGATTATTACCTTATTTGTTATTTTAAAAATGGCGAAATTAAAAAGTTTGATTTTAAACCAATAATGGAAAAATATCCTGAATTCTTAGCTTTAAAGAAAAACAATTTATTTAATAGAGCTAGGGTAGATTTTGGAGGTCTTTGTGTTACTTTTAATGAAGATTTAGATATATCGGAAGAAACCTTATATCAAAATGGTGTAACTTTTAATATAAAGAAAGAAAATGAGAAAATTCTTAAGAATATATATAGTTATTGTAAAGAAATAAGAAAAAAACAAGGTATTACTCAAAAACAACTTTCAGCAATGAGCAATATTCCTCAAAGTGGCTTGGCTAGAATAGAATCTGGTGCAAGCAATGTTTCTTTAAATACTTTAACAAGTTATCTTAATCCTTTAGGATACAAAATTGTCATTGAAAAGAAGTAATTTAAATTATTAAATTCTATCTATTTTAATAACTGAATTATATTTGTTGTTATATTCTTTTATTCTATTAGATAAATATTTAACAATGTCGTTATCATCAATTCCTGATTCAAAAGGAATAGCGATATCAAAAATAACATTAGTGTGTCCTTTTCCTTCGACTACTCTTAAGTCATGAAATGAAATATTTACTTTAGAATATTCTTTTAATATAGATTCAAGATAAGTTCTTAATTTAGATATTATAGGGGAATCAATAACAATTGGATCCATATGAATTGTTAAATGGATTCCATATTTTTTCCCTATTTCGTTTTCGATATTATCAATTAATTCATGAGACTCTAAAACATCTACTTTATGATCAACTTCAACATGTAATGACATAAACATTGTAGTAGGTCCATAAGAATGTCCCATAACATCATGAACTCCATATACACCTTTATAGGATTTAATATCTTCTAAAATTGGTTTTAGATATGTTTCATCCAAAGATGATCCAATTAAAGGAGAACATGTTTCTATAACAAGTTTTATACCTGTAATTATAATAAATACACTTAAAGCAATACCTACAATTGGGTCAATTAAATATGAATAAGGAATTTTATCTCCCCAAACATATAAAACGATTGTTATTAATAAAATTGCAGAGGTAGATATGCAGTCATTAAGAGAATCTTGACTATTTGCTTTTAAAGCTACTGAATTAATTAGTTTACTCATCTTTTTATAAAAGAAGGATTGCCATAATTTGAGTAATATAGATAATCCAAGAATAATAAATACTACATATGTATCTAATTTAGTTGCTTCTTTATTTATTATTTTCATTACAGAAGTGTAACCCATAATAACCGCTAAAATAATGATTACTAGTGAAACGATTAAAGCGGTAATATATTCAATTCTTTGATGACCAAAAGGATGCTTTTTATCAGCTGGTTTACTAGCTAATTTAAATCCAACTAAGGAAAGGATACAACTTGTCATGTCACTTAAGTTATTAATTGCATCAGTAATAATAGAAAAAGTCATGGTAATAACACCAATGATTATTTTTGCAATAAATAACAGTAAGTTGGTAATTATACCAACAGAAGTAGCTAATAACCCATGTTTTTCTCTAACTTTTGGGTTATTTACATTGTTATAGTCTTTAATAAAAAGTTTTCTTAAAAAATTAATAATCATATTTTTATTTAACTCTTATATTCTTTTAATTGCAAATTAAAGAAAATTTTTGTTGCCTATACAAAATCCACGGTATTTATATTAATTTTTTATATTTAGATTACTTCCTTTAATAAAGCGTCAATTCTTTGGCTAATTATTTTTTGATTTTAGTAGCAAATTCGTTAAAATCTAATACCGTAGTATCAATTTTCTTTATTTTTCTAGATAATTCTTATATAATCAAGGTATGATTTTTTACCACGGAAGCAAAAGGATTATTGATAAAGTTATTGTTAATGGATCAGACGTCGATAATGATTACGGTCCAAGCTTTTATGTTACTTTAGAAAAAGAAAGCGCTAAAGAATGGGCCTGTAAAAATGGATCAGTTGGAATAGTTAATAAGTATTCAATTAAAAATGATGATTTCAACTCTTTGAAAATATTGGATTTAACAAATAAAGATAAATATTCTGTTTTAACTTGGCTTGCTATCTTAATGCATTTTAGAAATTTAGATAATTCATTTAAAACAACATTTAAATCTAGATTATTATGGCTTGAAAAATATTATGTTGATGTCAATCAGTATGATGTAATAAAAGGCTTTCGAGCAGATGATTCATATTTTAAGTTTCCTCTTAAATTTATTTCAGGTTTACTTTCTTATGAAAGTTTAGAAAAAGTATTTAAATTTGGTAATTTAGGGATTCAATATGCATTCATGTCTAATAAAGCAGTGAATAAACTTAAATATCTTTCTAGTGAAATGTGTGATATTTCCTATGTTGGTAAATATTATCAAATTGTAAAAGACGGTTCCCTTAAATTTGAGCAGTTAATAAATGAACCTATCAATGATAAGGAAACATTTATCACGGATTTGTTAAAGCAATATGAGTAACGATTATTATAACTACCAAAAATATATTGATGATTTAACTTCAGTGCTATCTGTTGGTTATTTTTATAAGTATAACTATGAGACTATCCAACAAAGAATAATTAATAGTAAATATTTTCAAGTGATAAATAATGAAATATTACCATCTGAGGCATATTTAACTACTAATGAGATTTTGTCTGATATATATTTTGACTCTGAAATAAATGAATTGACTGAAAATATTTATTATAGGGAATTAGAATGGGTAAGCACTTCTTATATTAACATTGTTAAAAATACATCTTTAAATTTTGAAACGATATTTCTTTATGCTCCCATTAGCGAGATGGAAGTAATGTTTAAGCTATATCATGAGATGGATTTTAATAAACTCTTAAAATGGTTTAATGAATGTAGAAATAAAACCTCGCTCATTTCAATCAGAATGAAACAATTAAAAATAACAAGTAATGAACTGGCTAGTGAGTGTGGGCTTTCTTTTTCAATGATTAATTCTTTAAGAAGTCGAAAAAGAGATATTAAAAAACTTGATGTAGAACACGCATTAAAATTAGCAAAAGCATTAAATATAGAAGTAGAAACGCTATTAAATAATTAAAATTTTAAATCTGAAAAAAGTATAACAAAGTATAACATAGTATAACAAAGTATAACAAAATTATTGAAGTATAACAAAGTATAACATATAATGTTCTCACTTGGAGGTAATGCTATGAATCCATTTGAAACGATGTTTGGCAGAGAACCAAAAGAATACATTCATCGAGAAGAAGAAACAGAAAAAATTATTAAAACATTTGATGACGAATCTTCTTTAGTGTACTTAATTACAGGTGTCAGAGGATCAGGAAAAACTGTATTACTTTCTCATGTTAGTAAAATAATAAATGAAAGAAATGATTGGATAGTAATCGATTTAAATCCTGAACAAGATTTACTTTCTTCTCTTGTTTCTAAACTATATGTTAAAGCAGGTGTGAGTAAATTATTTATTAAAAAGAATTTATCTCTTTCATTTGGTCAAATTAGTTTAACTTTAACAAGTGGTGAACTTTTAACTGATTCCGAATCAATTTTAGAAGTGATGTTAAAAGATTTAAAAAAGAGAAACAAAAAGTTGTTAATTACCATCGATGAGGTATCAAATAATAGTCAAATGAAAGTATTTGTTCATTCTTATCAAAGTTTAGTTAGACAAGATTTCCCTGTTTATTTACTGATGACTGGTTTATATGAAAACATTCAATCTTTGCAAAATGAAAAAACTTTAACTTTTTTATATCGCGCCCCTAGAATCGCGCTATCAAAACTTAATAATTTATCTATTTATTATAGTTATCTCCATGTTTTCTTAAACGCTAAATTAGCTGAAGATATGACTAAATGTGTTAGTGGTTATGCCTTTGCGTATCAATTATTAGGAAAAATAGTTTATGAAAGTCAATTAGATACACTTTGTGATGAAATACTAAATTTTTTCGACAAAGAAATATCTGAATATTGTTATTCAAAAATTTGGAGTGAATGTAATGAAACAGATAAAAAAATAATTAAAGCCATCTGTTCTACCGATGGAAGTAATGCCCAAATTATGAATGTATTACAATTTGATAAATCAAAACTTTCTGTATATAGAGATAGATTAATAAAAAAAGGTTTAGTGGAATCTTCTTCAAGAGGTTATTTATCATTAACCCTTCCAAGATTTGATCAATATATTAAAATTTGTGATATGTTTGATTAATATTATTAATTAAATATATATAATATAAAGTAGTTAACAAATAAAACCATGAACAAAGAAGTAGTAACAAATAAACCAGAAAAGAAAGAAAACAAAGTTAAATCATTTTTTATCACTACATTAAATGGTATGGCTTATGGATTATTTGCTACTTTAATTATTGGCACAATCTTAGGCACGATTGGAAAACTATTTGCTTATGGAGCAGGTAATTCTTTTTGTGATTCAATGACTTATTTCTTTGGTAATGGTGGTAAGTCTGGACTATCCTCTATATTTCAAATATTAACTGGTGCTGGAATAGGTATCGGAATTGCTCTTGCTTTAAAATTTGATGTACTTAAAGTTATTATTTTAGGAGTAGTCGGAGAAGTTGCAAGTTATTTTTCTTTACCAGGAAATTTTCCACTTAATTATTTGTATAATGATAAATTTCAAATTGGAGACCCTTTAACTATTTATTTAGTGTGTATTTCTGTTGCTCTAATTATGAAATACTTACTTAGTAAAAAGACTCCGATTGATATTATTTTAATTCCTCTTTTAGGTGCAGTAAGTGGACTATGCATATCTTTACTTCTTAGATATCCTTCTATATATGTTACTTATGGTATTAAATGGTTAATTGATAAAGGTACTACAACTGTTCCGTTTATTATGGGAATTATTGTTTCCGTTTTAATGGGAATGAGTTTGACTGCTCCAATAAGTAGTGCTGCAATTGCCGCAATGATATTTACAGTTGCTCCAGGAAGTGAAGCATCAAGCGGATTATTAATTGCTAGTG
Source organism: Bacilli bacterium (assembly GCA_024408075.1). GTDB lineage: Bacteria > Bacillota_I > Bacilli_A > RFN20 > CAG-826 > UBA2450. Next base: position 7,034 of record JAKSVK010000001.1, read on the forward strand.
GAGCGGCAGTAGTTGGATGTTCAACTCAAATGATTGGATTTATGATTCAATCTAGAAAAGATAATAATGTTGGTCAAATTATCTCAGTTGGTATAGGTACTTCTATGCTTCAATTTAAAAATATTATTAAAAAACCTGTTATTTGGTTACCTACAATTATTGCTTCAGCAATATTAGGACCTATTTCTACATGTGCTTTAAAACTTACTTGTACTGGTGCAAGCGCAGGAATGGGAACTGCTGGTCTAGTTGGTCAAATAGGTACCATTGAATCTATGGGTGTCTCTTCTTGGCAAGCTTGGGTAGGAGTATTTGTTCTTGAAATCATTGCTCCAGCTATTTTAGTTTTCCTTATTGATTTAGTTTTTAAAAAACTTAATTGGATCAAAGAAGGAGATTTAAAAATATAATATATATCTTTATTTATAGTATATATAGAATCGGGTGACCGATTTTTTTTAATACAATCTGCCTTTATTAAGTCCTATTTCAAAACTACTATCTTATTCTTAAATTTTATTTGCAGATTTTTTGTAGTGTTGATATAATCAAAGTGTCAAGAGGGATGGGAGACATAAAAAGACCACCCAACTCGTCGGGCCAGAGACGTTAAACGCTGTCCAAGTAGTGGTGGCGTACCTTAAAACGCTTTTTTTGATATTTTGACAAATATTTAATAAATCTTTATATCTAATTGCTATTTACACATGTTAACTTTTGTTTACATTTTTAAATTTTTCTATTGACTTATATATAAATATTTATTTATTATTGTTAGCGCTAACGCAATTAATGGGTGCGGGAGGTAATGATATGACATTAGCAGAAAAACTTACTCACTTACGTATTACTAGCAATATCTCTCAAGAAGAACTTGCTAAGAAACTTAACGTAACAAGACAATCAGTAAGTAAATGGGAAAGCGGAGAAAATTCTCCTCAAATTGAAAAAATTCAAGAAATATGTGAATTATTTAAAATATCCGCAGATGAATTATTAAATGATAAAATCGTCATCCATCGTGGAAAAAGACTAATTCCTTCAATTGGTGAAGGATTTAAAACCAAATATTTTGGCACTGATGGTTTTAGAGGTGAAGTTAATAAGGTTTTAACAGGTGACCACGCTTTTGAAATTGGAAGATTTTTAGGCTGGTTTTATGCTCAACCTCAATATAGTGGACAAAAACCTGGTTATAGACCAAGAATTGTAATCGGAAAAGATACTAGAAGATCTTCTTATATGTTAGAGTACGCAGTTGCAGCTGGTATTGCTGCTAGTGGAGGAGACGTTTCTCTTCTTCATGTTACTACTACTCCAAGTGTCTCTTATATTACTAGAACAGATGGCTTTGATTGTGGAGTTATGATTACTGCTTCACATAACCCATTCTATGATAACGGAATTAAAGTTATTAACTCTAATGGAGAAAAACTTGAAGATGAAGTAGCTTTCTTAATTGAGGCTTATATTGATAAAGATATGAAAAAGCTAGGGATAGAAGAAAATGATCTTCCATTTGCTAGTCGTGAAAATATCGGAACAATCAATGACTATTCCTCAGGAAGAAATAGATACATTGCTTATTTAATCTCTTTAGCAAAACATTCAATGAAAACTCTTAAAATTGGACTTGATACCGCAAATGGAGCATCATTTATGATTGCTAAGAGTGTATTTGATGCAATTGGAGCTGAAACTCATGTTATTAATAATAATCCAAATGGCCTCAATTGTAATTTAGATGCAGGTAGTACACATATAGAAAAATTTGCTAAGTTTGTTAAAGAAAATAAACTTGATGTCGGATTTGCCTTTGATGGAGATGCCGATAGATGTATTGCAGTTGATGAAAACGGTAACGAAGTTGATGGAGATAAAATCATGTATCTCCTTGCTAATAAGCTTAAAAGTGAAGGTGCACTTGATGGAAATACTGTGGTTGCCACAATTATGTCTAATAGTGGATTAAATAAAGCACTTAAAGCTAAAGGTATTGATATTGTTCAAACCAAAGTTGGAGATCGATTTGTTTATGAAAGAATGCAAAAAGATAATTTCGCAGTTGGTGGAGAACAATCAGGACATATCATTATTAAGAAATATGCTACTACTGGAGATGGAGTTTTAACAGCTATTATGGTGGCGGAAGAAATGCTTGAAAGAAAAGAGAAACTTTCTAAACTTGTTGCTCCAGTTATTTTGCTCCCTCAAAAGATTAAAAATGTTAGAGTTACTAACAAAGCCGCAGTTGTGGATGATGAAAATGTTAAATTAGCTTTTGAAAAAGTAAATAAAAAAATTGGAGATAATGGTAGAGCATTACTCCGTCAATCTGGAACTGAACCAGTAGTTAGAATAATGATTGAACTTGATAGTGAAGAACAGTGTAATGAATATATTGAAGAAATTTATCAAGTAATCAAGAAAAGAGGATATGTTTGTGAATAAATTAAATATTAAAACTAGTGAATTATTCACTACTGATAATCCACTTCTAAAAGAAGTTTTTGAAAAATCAACTTATCCTTGGGAAATTCTTCCTCAAATTAAAGAGATTTGTCAAAAAACGGTTGAAAAAGGAATTCCTGGATTTAAAGAAATCGAAAAAGGTGTTTTAGTTGGAGAAAATGTCAAGATTGCAAAAACTGCAACAATTGAACCTCCAGCCATTATCGGAAAAGACACAGAACTACGTCCAGGAGCATTCATTAGAGGTAACGTAATTATTGGTGAAGGATGCGTAATTGGAAATTCCTCAGAATTAAAAAATGCAATTTTACTTAACCACGTTCAAGTCCCTCATTATAATTATGTAGGCGATTCCATATTAGGGGATTACGCCCATATGGGAGCAGGTAGTATTCTTTCTAACTTAAAAAGCGGTGGATCAAATGTTGTTATCCACGGTGATAAAGAATATGTTACTGGGCTTAGAAAAATTGGTGGTTTTCTAGGAGAACACGCAGATATCGGTTGTGGATCAGTACTTAATCCTGGTACCATAATTGGAAAAAATACTAATGTTTACCCACTTAGTATGTTAAGAGGATGCTATCCAGAAAATAGTATTGTTAAATCATCAACAAAAATTGTTGATAAAAAATAGGAGAAAATTTTATGAAAGTTATTGTTAAAGAAGAAGCAGAATTATCACGCTTAATTGCTGAGGAATTCATTGCTCAAATTCAAAAGAAACCTAACTCAGTATTAGGTCTTGCTACAGGTACTTCACCTTTAGGTGTTTACGCCAATTTAGTGAAAGCAAATAAAGAAGGAAGAGTATCTTTTAAAGATGTCAAAACATTCAACTTAGATGAATATATTGGTCTTGATGGAACTCATCCACAATCATATCGTTATTTTATGAATGTTAACTTATTTGATCACCTTGATATTAAGAAAGAAAATACCCATGTTTTAAAAGGTGTTGGTGATTATGTAAGTTATTATAAACAATATGATGAAGAAATCGCTAAAGCTGGTGGTATTGATCTTCAAATCTTAGGTATTGGAAGTGATGGACATATCGCATTTAACGAACCAGGCACGCCGTTTGATTCTTTAACTCATGAAGCAGAACTTGCTGAAAGCACAATTGTTGATAATTCAAGATTATTCAACGATATTTCTGAAGTTCCTACTCGTGCAGTTACTATGGGACTTAAGAGCATTATGAATGCTAAAAAGATTGTTCTTATTGCTACCGGAGTAAATAAAGCAAAAGCAATTAAAAATTTACTTCATGGAAATAAAACTGAAGACAATCCATGTTCAATTTTAATTGATCACCCTGATTGCACAATCTACGTTGATAAAGAAGCTTATTCATTATCTAAATAAATTTTATATTTAATTAAATTAGAAAGAAGAGTGTAAAAATTCTTCTTTTTATTTTTTTAGATTAGATCTATAAAAATTATTAAGCTTCTTGGGAATTCTCTTTTTATTCTTTTTATAAGATGAATGTTCGTCTATAATTTAATTGTTTATTGGAGGAATACAATGAAAAACAAATTTAAAAAGATGTTTGCTTTTGTGTTTGCTTTTGCTATGGCCGTTGGAGTCGGTGCACTTGCAAGTCATGAAAGTAAAGCAAAATCTTCAGTAGCTGAAGAAGGCAAAACCGTTTATTGCAAAATGGAACACGGTTGGTGGACAGTTGATGGGGCTGCTGTTGGTGCCCATTATTGGGGAGGGTCTGTTGATACTAAATGGCCTGGTGAAAGAATGACTCCTGTTGCTAGTGACCCTAATGTATGGAAAATTACAATTCCAGAAGTGTATGAGAAAATAATTTTCACTCGAGTAAACCCTAGTGGAGACATTGCTGATTGGGGAGCGAAAACGAAGGATTTAACTATTCCTAGTGATAAAAATTTGTTCACAATTACTAGTTCATCTGCAATTTGGAGCGATCCTGGATGCGATGGTGAATGGAGCGAATATACCGAGCCTGTACCTGATGTGCCAGCTGAAGATGGATATTATCTCGTTGGAACAAAAAGCAATTGGAAATATCAAGATGCTGTCAAATTAGATGATGGTACTGATGGTAATATAGCTCAACTTTTAGATTACGCTGCAAATGAAGGCGAAGAATTTCAAGTTCGTAGTTATCTTGAAGGTGTTGACACTTGGTATGGCGTTAACGGAACAAAAAACAATTATGTTGTTAGCGAAAATATGACCATTGATATTTATATCAATAGTGAAAACAAACTTTATGTTGAAGATGCAGACATTCCTGCTTCAGAAGGCTATTATATTCAAGGATTATTTGATGGAGCTAAATGCTGGAGATTTGAAAATGGATTTAAAATGACAAACACTTCAGCTGATGGAAATGTTGCTGTTTATTCTAACTTACCTCTTAAGGTTAATGATGAACTCAGAGTTCGTAGTTATTACACAGATAGAGATCCATTTGTTGCTTGGGCAACTCTTGGAACTGAGAAAGTAGATTATGGCGAAAAATCTGGTGATAATTTTAAAATTTTAATCGAAGGAAAATATGATGTATTCGCAAAATATGTTAGCGATGCATTTATGTTTTATGTTGCACCTCATGTTGATTTATATGAAATTAGTTTAACTGGTGTTAAATTTGAAGGAAGATTAAATACAGCAGTTACTGTTGATTTAGGTTCACAATATGCAAGTGCTGGAAATGTGTTTAATGTTGATATGACCAAACTTTCTTGCACCGGATATTTTGTTCGTGGTGTTTATGAAGACGAAGCTTGTGAGACCCCATACACTCCAAAAGCATTTGAAGCTGATGATTCTTTATATGTCAAATTAACTAGAGATGGTTATTATGTTGCAGGTGATGAGGTTTTCTCTGGAAGTGCCGAGCTTGCTTGGAAAGTTGACGGTGCAGTTTATTTACCTGCAGCAACAAACGATACAGAAAATAATATCCTTGAAGGTTCTGTTACTATTCCAGCTTCTGCAAGTACAACACCTGTAAAAGTCAAACCATTGCAATATACTGGTAGTGAAGATCAACCTTGGAAAGGCGTTAGCTATACATTAGGTGAAGAATATGATTTCTGTTCTTTAGATGGAGACAGCAATGTTGTTTTCACCAAAGGTGGAACTTATGCAGTTTATGTGAATAAAGAATTTAAAGTTTATATTTCAGAAGGACTTCAAGCATTCTGTACTAAATTTTTAAGCGAAACTGGTGATTCATGTGCAATTAGTGATGAAGCAACTAGAGTTGCATCATTATTATTAAAATGGGATGATTTTGCAGCAACGTTTAATTCATTACCATCTAATGAAAAAGAAGTAATTAGAGCAATCGGATTTGATGGCGGAGATGAACAAGGCGATGATGCACATAAAGTAATGGCTAGATATCATTACATTTTATGTAAATATGGTTCTGGTGTATTTGCTAACTTTATTTTCCCTGAAGCGGATGCTATTCTCGGAAGAGCAAATAATAGCGTTACCTTATTTAACAACAATACTACTAATACAACTATTCTTGTTATAGTTATTTGTTCAATTAGCGTTACTACATTAGCATTGTTGGCTGTTAAAAAGAAAAAACAAAAATAATTATTATCAAATAATTAAGAAGAAGCGTCATTAATTTGACGCTTCTTTTATTTATTATTATTATTCGTGATAGTAAAATAGTGCTATGCGTAAATTAAAGTCTATTTTATTTATTAACGATTTTAGTTCTATTAAAAACAAATATGGACATCGTATTAAAACCGATAGTTTGATTTCATCGAGCAAACTGTCTTCTTTAAGCAAAACTGATAAATCTATTTTAGAAAAAATTAATGTGACTGATGTTATTGATTTAAGATCTGAATTAGAAATTGAAGCAGCACCTGATTTAATGCTTAATAATAGCAATTATCATCGTGTTTCAATTTTAGAAAACAGTGATTCTCCGGTTGTTAATAAAGAAAATCGCTTACAAATATTAATAGAAAAAATGACATATCCTGGTGGAGTTAAAGCTTGTGTTAATGAATATTATGCTAAATTAGTAACCTCAACTTTAAGTTTAAACGGATATAAAAAAGCTTTGGAAATAATTAAAAATGCAAAAGGAACAGTGATTTATCACTGTACCCAAGGAAAAGACAGAACAGGTGTTCTTTCTTGCATTCTTTTGTATATTTTGGGTTTTGATAGGAAAACTATTTATAAAAATTACAAGCGCTATAACAAAGTAACGCTTGGACAAACTTTTGCTTATACATTTGGAGTAGCAATTAGATATTTTTCCATTAAAAAAGCACGTTCTTTGTCTTATGTTTTGGTTTCAAGAAAAGAATATTTAGATCATGCTTATGCTTTAATTTTGAAAGAATATGGCTCTATTGATAACTATTTATACAAAGCACTTAATATTACGAAGGAAGATATAAAAGAATTACAAAACAAATACTTAGAAAAATAGGTTTTTTTCTTTAAAAGTATTTTGTTGTTATAAAGGTTTCTTATATAATAAGACGAGGTGATACAACATGAATAAAATATTTGAATTAATTGAGCAAGAACAACTTAGACAAAATAGAGGAATTGAACTCATTGCTAGTGAAAACTATGTTTCTAAACAAATTAGAGAAGCAGCTGGTTCAATTTTAACTAATAAATACGCAGAAGGATATCCAAATAAAAGATATTATGGTGGTTGTGAATTTGTAGATCAAATCGAACAAATTGCAATAGATAACGCATGTAAACTTTTTGGATGCAAGTATGCTAATGTACAACCTCATAGCGGAAGCCAAGCTAATGCTGCAAGTTATCGCGCATTGATGCCTGAAGGAGGAAAAGTTCTTTCTTTAGTATTAAACGATGGTGGACACTTAACTCATGGATCAAATGTATCTTTTTCATCACATTTTTATGAATTTGTTTTCTACCCTTTAAATAAAGATGGAAAACTTGATTATGATGAAATATTAAGACTCGCAGAAATAGAAAAGCCTAATGTTATCCTATCAGGATATAGCGCTTATCCTTATCAAATTGATTTCAAAAAAATTAGAGAAATTTGTGATAAAGTCGGTGCCAAAATGATGGTGGATATGGCTCATATTGCAGGTTTAATTGCTGCAAATAAACATCCTTCGCCTGTTCCATATGCTGATATTGTTACTTCTACTACACATAAGACTCTTAGAGGACCTAGAGGTGGACTTATCTTAACTAATAATGAAGAACTTATTAAGAAAATTAATTCTGCAGTGTTCCCATTTTATCAAGGTGGACCACTTGAACACATTATTGCTGCTAAAGCACTTTGCTTTGAAGAAGATAACACTAAAGAGTTTAAAGATTATGTTACTTCATTAATGGAAAATACATTAACTTGTAGTGAAACTCTTAGGAGTCTTGGAGCAAAAGCAACAAGTAGCGAAAATCATCTATTTTTATTAGATGTTATGACCTCTTTTGGAATTACTGGATTAGTTGCTCAAAAGAAACTAGAAGAAATAGGAATTACAACAAATAAAAATATGATTCCAGGAGACACTCTTTCACCAAAAGAAACTAGTGGACTTCGTATTGGTTTTGCAGCTGTTACTACTAGAGGTTGTAACAAAGAAAACGCTAAAGAAATTGCTACTTTAATTTATGAATATTTAAGTGACAAAATTAGCAAAGAAGAAGCAAATAAAAAGGTCTTAAATATGACCTCTAAATGGAAACAAATCCAAGAATTATAATTATTACAAATTATAAATTAAATAGAATGCGACCTAATCTGATGTGGGTCGCTTTTTCTCTGATCGCGTCAAGATAATCATCACTCATCCCCATAGATAGATATGGGATTTTGATGTTTAATTTTTGCTCAATTTCATCACGTAAAATTTTTAGTTTTGCAAATTGATTTTCTTTGTCGTTACTTTCCTTTTTACTCATCATCATTAAGCCAACTAAATTGATGTTTTTAAATTCTTTTAATTTAGTAAGAAAATTTTCAAGTTCGTAGTAAGGAACTCCATTTTTATTTTCTTCTAAATTAATTGAAACTTCGACAAACACATTAAGTGGTGTTTTTCTTAGTTTATCAAGCTCCTTGGCAAGCTCTAAAGAATCTAATGAATGAAGAAAATCGATCTTATCATAGACTAGTTTTGCTTTATTTCTTTGAAGATGACCAATAAAGTGCCAAATGATGTCTTTATCATCTTTTAATTTTTTATATTTATTAAGAAAAGAATCAACTCGATTTTCTCCAAAATTAACAATTCCATGATTTTTTAACTCTTTTAGGTCTTCTACATCAACGTATTTTGTAGCTGCAACTAAAGTAATATTTTGAGGAATTGTTTTAATAAACAAATCAATGTCTTTTCTAATCATCTTATATAGTATAGAATAGATTTTGTTAGAAGGTAAATGTTATGGAACAATTTAACGAATTATTAGAACCACTTGATTTATATAAATCAAGATTAAAAGACGGTTTTCACGCTAATGCGGAAAAACTTTTTGATCAAATGAAAGATGAAGCAAAGATTAATGTTGATCAAAACCAAGAAGCTTGTAAAAAGTATTATAAAGAATGTGATGAAGTTACTAATGTAAGTAAAGCAATTAGAAAGAAGAAAATTGGTAGAGGATTTGCTCTATTTTTTGGTGTTTTATTAGCTGTTGCAATTATTGGTATTTTCCTTCTTATAAAAGCTAAATCTCTTAAAAAAGAGATATTAGATATGTCTGAAGTACTTGCAAAGCATGAAAAAAGTAGAGATGAAGCTCTTGCAACTGCTTATCAAACAATGGCTCCACTTAATAATCAATACGATTGGAATATGGCAGCTGGACTTATGAGTCAAACTACTCCTATAATTCAACTCGATAAAGTTTTTGATAACACTAAATTTGAATATTTATCAGAAAAGTTTGGTTACGAATCTTATCAAGGTAATGATACTTCTGCAGTTGCAGTTCAATCTGGTTCAATTTTAGGTAACCCATTCGTATTTAAGAAAAACTATTGTCAAAATATGCTTGACCACGTTTATGTTGGTACAAGAGTTGTCTCTTATCAAAAACTTGTTCCTAATGGAAAAGGTGGCATGACTAGAGAAACAGTTACTGAAACTTTAACTGCTAGACTTACTAAACCAGTTCCTAATTATTTCTACGATACAATCTTAATTTATGGAAATGAAGCTGCTCCTAGATTATCGTTCTCAAGAGTTCCTACTAAAGTAAACTCAATGAATGAAAAACAAATCGAAAGATATGTTAAAGGATTTGACAAAGACTTAGATAAAATGGTCAAAAAATCAGTTTCTAAAGGTGGTAATTTCACTCGTTTAGCTAACGAAGAATTTGAAGCTTTATTTAATGCTTTAGATAGAGATAATGAAACTGAATTTAGATTACTTTTTACTCCACTTGCTCAACGCAATATGTGCGCTTTACTTAAAGATAAAGAAGTTGGATATGGTGACGACTTTGAATTTGTTAAAAAGAAAATGCTTAATTACATTCGTAGTGAACATTTACAAGGAAGTAATATCTTTGATATAAACCCAAAAGATCTTCAATGTTTTGATTTTACTAAAGCAAAAGATATATTTGTTAATTATTGCGATCGTTTCTTCAAAGAAGTGTATTTTGCGTTCTCGCCTTTACTTTGTGTTCCAATTTATCAACAACAAAAAACAAGTGAATATATTTACCAAAATAAATATAAAAATAATGTCACTCAAGAAGAAGCAGAATGTGCTGCAAACGCTCAAAACATTAGCTTATTTTCTCACCCAGCTACAAGAAGCTTAGGCGTTATCCTAAAATCTAAATTTAATAGAGCACAAGACAAGGCTGATATTTGTACAATTACTGCTCATTCATTCAGTGGAACTGATCGAGTTACCTTGGTTCCAGTTATGGCAGGAAATGGTAAATTCTATGATGTTCCTGTTTCTTGGGTAGAATATAATCGAATTTCTAAAGATAGCCAAATGCTTGTTGGTGATAGTGAAACTAACTTACCTGGATTTAAAGCTTTATATGAAACTGGTAAATTCAACAAAATGATTGGTAATCTTGATACTTCAAATGGTATTATATATAAGAAAAGATTATTTTCTTTCGTTTTGAAAGATAAATAATATATAAAAAGGAGAAAAATTATGGCAAACGAACTCGACGAAATGACTGGCCCTGTAATGAGTGAAGGAAAAGACGTTAATGTTATTGCAAAACAACTTCCTGTTACTGTAGGCACTGGTAGTAAAGTCTTTGAAATTATTATTTGGATTTTACCAGTCCCAATTATTTCTGGACTTATTTGGACTTTAGTAAAAGTTAAAGCAGGTAACTATCTTGATAAGTTACAACAAAAGATTCAACACGATGCTTCTCAAATTGATAACTATTTAGAACAACGTGTCGTTATTCTTCAAAACGTTGCAAAACTATTAGATAAAGCAATTGATTTAGATAAGACAACATTTACTGAAATTGCTAAAAACAGAAGTGCAGCTAACTTAAATGGAGCTGCTGAAGGCATTGAAAATATTAATAAAGCTATTAATGTTTCCTTAGAAGCTTATCCAGATCTTAAAGCACATGGTGAAATCGCTGATGCTATGCAACAAAATGCATACTTACAAAGAGAAATCACTGCTGCAAGAGAAGTTTATAATGATACCGTCAATCAATGGAACAGAGACATCTTCTCATGGCCAAGCAAACAAATTGTTGCTGCTAAAAGAGGATATCATACACGTATTCCATTCACTACAAGTAGCGAAATGAAACAAGCTGCTCGTGGTACATTCTTCTAATATTAGAGATAAATTAATATTAAGGAGCAATTTTATTTGCTCCTTTTTTATTACATTAATATAATTAAAGCATGAATACTCCATTAGCGGATTTACTTAGGCCTGAATCTCTTTCTGATTTAGTTGGTCAACCACATTTACTTAGTAAAGGTAGTGTGTTTTTAAAAGCAATTAGTAAAAACATTGTCCCTAACATGATTTTTTATGGCCCTCCAGGAGTGGGAAAAACAACAGTTGCTAATATCATTGCTAAAAACACTGAGATGAGTTTATATAAACTTAACGGTACAACTGCAACTCTTGATGATGTTAAAAAAGTAATTGAAGACTCTAAAGGTGTATTTCAAACTAAAGGAATTTTACTTTATTTGGATGAAATCCAATATTTTAATAAAAAACAACAACAAAGCCTTTTAGAATATGTTGAAAAAGGATTAATTACTTTAATTGCATCAACAACTGAAAATCCATATTTTTATATTTATCCAGCTTTAATTTCTAGATGTAGTGTTTTTGAATTTAAACAAATTGAACCTAGCGAAATTATAAAAGGATTAAAACGTGTAATTGACTTAAAACACATCAAAATATCTGAAGATGCGATCAAATTATTAGCTAATAGTGCAAACGGGGATATGAGAAAGGCTATTAATAACCTTGAGTTTGTTTATTATGCTTTAGGAAGTAAAAAAGAGATTCAAGTTGATGAAGTCAAAGAAGTCGTTAATAAAGCTCATATTACTTACGACAGAGATGAAGATAAACATTTCGACCATTTAAGTGCATTTATGAAGTCTCTTAGAGGTAGCAATCCTGATGCAGCAGTATTTTATTTGGCCAAGATGCTTGAAGCAGGAGATATTCAAAGTGTAGCAAGAAGATTACTTTGCTCGGTTAATGAAGATGTAGGGCTTGCTTATCCTAGTTTAATTCCAATTGTAAAAAGCTGTGTAGATAGTGCTCTTCAACTTGGTTTACCAGAAGCATATTTACCCTTAACTAACGCAACTATATTAATTGCAACTGCTCCAAAAAGTAACTCATCATATATGGCATATCATATGGCTGAAGAAGATGTGAGAATGGGTAAAGGAATTAATGTTCCAAGATGCTTGCAAAACACCCATTTTGATGGGGAAGATCAGAAAGAAAAAGGACAAAATTATAAGTATCCTCATGACTATCCAAACCACTGGGTAGATCAACAATACCTTCCAGATGGTTTAAAGAATGCAAAATACTACAAATATGGTAAGAATAAGTTTGAGCAATCACTTAAAGAATATTGGGATAAAATCAAGAAAAATTAGTTATGGACTCATTAAAAAGTTTAATCGATAAACAAAATTATGATTTAGTTATAAAACTAACAGAAAATGCAACAAATCCTAGTGATTATTTTTATCGTATAGCAGCTTTTACTTGTCTTGGAAAATATGAAGAAGCACTTAACACCGTTCAAGACCATCAAGAGATTTTAATTAAAGAAAATTTGAACTCATTAATTAATATTCATATTGACCTATTATGTTGCCTAGAAAGATATGAACAAGCCTATACTGCGTTAGATTATTATTCTAACCTACCTTATCAATCACAAATCGTGGAAGAAACATTAAAGAAAATGCCTGATTTAATTGAAGCTGAAGAAAAGAAAAATAAAGCATTAGGCAACTATAGTGAAGATGAAGTTTTTGCTAAATTAACTTCAAAAGATAATGAAGAAGTTCTGTTTGCTTTAGATTTAATTAAAAAACTCGATGTTTTTACTTATTTAGATGAAATTAAGAAAATTTTAGTTAAACATCCTAATCAAACAATTCGCAGTTTTGCTTTAATGCTTTTAGTTTCTAAAGAAGTTGATCGTGAACTTGATTATTTATCTAACCAAGGAATGATGAAAGTAAATCCAAAAAATCTAGGTCGCCCATTTGCAGGAGAATTTTTAAATACCCTTCTTAGAAGAATGGATAGCGAATTTAAAAATACTACGATAAGTCAAACTGGTGCTCACCTAGTTTCATCACTACTAATATATATCTATCCTAATAAATTAGATAAAGATATGGATGAAATTCTTGGAGCAATTTATCTTTGTTATGAAAAATTGACTCAAGAAAATATGCCAGATATCAGCGCATATGCTTTTAGCCATAATTTAAACGAAGAAATATTAAAAAAGTATTATGAGCTAATTGACGTAGCTAATAACGACTTACAAATTTAAATGACTTATATTTGTTAATAGTTACACACATCAGTGTGTTTTTTCTTTTATAAATCAAATTAATTTATTGACTATAATTAAAAAATAATTATAATATAAGTATGATTACATTTACTTGGGATGAACGCAAAAAACAAATAAATTTAAAAAAGCACAATATAAGTTTTGAAGAAGCTTCAACTGTTTTTTATGATGAATGTGCATTATTTATTAATGACCCAGATCATAGCGAAGATGAAGAAAGGTTTATATTGCTTGGATTGTCAAATAACTTAAATATATTGGTAGTTGTTCATTGTTATAGGGAAAATGATGAAGTAATCAGATTAATTTCTGCTAGAAAAGCAACGAAATTTGAAAAAGGTATTTATCTTAAAAATAAGGGGAAGAGATTATGAGAGAAGAATACGATTTTAGTAAAGCGGTTAAAAATCCGTATGCAAAAAAATTAAAAAAACAAATAACGATTAATATTGATGGCGAAGCTATTGAGTATTTTAAGAAACAATCAAAGGATGTTGGAATTCCTTATCAAAGCTTAATTAACTTGTATTTGGTTCATTGTGCAAAAGAAAACAAAAAAATCAATTTAAGCTGGAAATAGATATATTAGAAATGTTCAATCTAAGACAAATGCGCACCTTTATGGTGCGTTTTACTTGTCTAAAATTATAAAATAATTTATAATCTAACACGCATATTAAATTTAATAGGAGAAACATTATGGAAAGAAAAATTACAAAATTAGAATCTTGTCATGTACAGGTCGATGTTAAAGTCGATACTGCATCTTGGAAAGAAGCTCAAGAAAAGGCAATGAAGAAAGCTATTGCTAATGTCGAAGTTAAAGGCTTTAGAAAAGGACAAGCTCCAGAAGCTGTTGCTAAAAAACACATCGATCAAATGAAAGTTATGGATGATGCAATTAATTCTTTATTACCAAAAATATATGAAGAAATTATCAAAGAAGACAAAGTTGCTCCATTTGCTCAACCTAAGGTTGATGTAACAAAAATTTCTGATACTGACTTAGAAATTAAATTTGTTATTGTTACTGGACCAGAAATTAAATTAGGTGCTTATAAAGACCTTTCTATTGGCAAAAAAGAAGTCAAAGTTGGTAAAGCAGAAGTTAATGCAGCAATTGAAGAAGCAAGAAAACAAAATGCTTCATTAGTTGTTAAAGAAGGTGCTGCTGCTAAAGGTGATACAGTCATTATGGACTTTGAAGGTAAAGTCGATGGCAAAGCATTCGAAGGTGGGAGTAGCAAAAACTATGAGCTTGAACTTGGAAGCAATTCCTTTATTCCTGGTTTTGAAGACCAATTAGTTGGTGTTAAAGCTGGTGAACATAAAGATGTCAATGTTACTTTCCCAGAACAATATACAAAAGAATTAGCAGGAAAAGCTGCTGTATTCGGATGTGATGTTCACGAAGTGAAAGCTAAGAAACTCCCAGAATTAAATGATGAATTTGTTAAAGATTTAAATATTAAAGATGTTGATACAGTTGCTAAACTTGAACAATATAAACTTGCTGAATTAACAGAACAAAAAGAAAAAGAAGCAAGAAATGAATATTTAACAAAGTTATATGAAAAGATTGCTAAAGATAGCAAGATTGAAATTCCATCAGAAATGATTGAAGATCAAGCAGAAAACAGAAAGAGAGATATGGAACAAAGAATGTCTCAATCTGGCTTAACTTTAGAACAATACTTAACTTTTGTTGGTCAAAAAGAAGAAGAATTTATGGCTAAACTTAAGGAAGATTCTAAACGTGATATTACAAACTACTTCATTTTGGAAGAAGTCAGCAAAGCTGAAAATATGGAAATTACTGATGCAGATGTTGAATTTGAAATTTCTAAACTTGCTGATCAATACAAGATGAAGATTGAAGATGTTAGAAAAGCTCTTGGTGCTCAACTTGGAGAATTCAAAAACAATCTCAAGATGACAAGAGTTGAACAATTCTTATTTACACACAACAATTAATTTTAAAAATTAAGGAGGAAAATTTATGGCTGATACAAAACCATCAACATTAACACTCCCTTTACTTATTACCAAAGGATTAGTTGTTTTTCCAAAAACAACGAAACTTATTGATGCAGGAAGAGATTTCTCTATTAATGCAATTAAAGTAGCAAAAAGTAAGACTGATTCTTTAATTTTGATTACTTCTCAAAAAACTGAAAATATTGAAATGCCTACTGAAAACGATTTATTTCCAGTAGGTGTTGTTGCTAGAATTACCTCTATTTCTGAGAGAGAAAATCGTATCAGAATTAGACTTGAAGTAGTTGATAGAGTTAAACTTTCAAAAATTGAATATGATAAAAAGGATGATAAATGTTTTATTGCTGATGCAACATTTCTTGAACAAGTAAAAACTAGTCCAGAAGAAAGCGAAGCAGTTATTTCATCTTTTAATCATGAAATTGAAAAATATCCAACCATTATTCAAAGATTACCTAAAAATTTAATTAATCTTTTAGCTAATAATGATGCCGGACTTGAAGCTTGCTATGGATTCTTATCATTCTTTGATAGTTCTTTAGAACTAAAACAAAAAATGTTAGAGTCTAACGACTTAATAGCTCTTGCTGAAAGTGTTATCACTTTAATTAGTGGGGAAAACACTAAAGAAGAAATTGAAAAGAATATTTCTGAAACTGTTAGAGAGTCCACTGAAAAGAGTCAAAAAGAATATTTTCTTAGAGAAAAGCTTAAGGCAATTAAAAAAGAACTTGGTGAAGATGTCGGAGGAAGCAATGATCCTGATGAAATCTTAGCTAAACTTGAAAAATTCCCTTATCCAGAAAATGTTAAAAACAAAGTTAAAGCAGAAATTAAGAAGTTTGAAATGATGCCTCAAGGTTCTCTTGAAGCAGCCTTAATTATTTCTTATTTAGATGTTTTAATGTCTGTCCCATGGTATCAAAAAACCGAAGACAATAATGATTTAAAGAATGTTGAAAACATTCTAGATGAAGATCATTATGGTCTTGAGAACCCTAAAAAGAGAATTGTTGAATATTTAGCAGTTAAGAAATTAACTGGCAATTTAAAGTCTCCAATTCTTTGTTTCTATGGTCCTCCAGGAACAGGTAAGACTTCCTTAGGAAAATCTATCGCTCGTGCACTTGGCAGAAAATTCTTTAAGTGTTCTTTAGGTGGTATTTCTGATGAAGCTGAAATTAGAGGTCATAGACGTACTTATGTAGGTTCTTTACCTGGAAGAATCATTCAAGGAATGAGAAAAGCTGGAGTATCTAATCCTGTATTTTTACTTGATGAGGTCGATAAACTTGCTTCTTCTTATAAGGGAGATCCTGCAAGTGCTTTACTTGAAGTTCTTGATCCTGAACAAAACTTTATGTTTAATGATAACTATCTTGAAGAGCCATATGATTTAAGTGATGTTTTGTTTATTTGTACAGCAAACTACCTTGAATCAATTCCTGGGCCTTTAAGAGATAGATTAGAGCTTATTCCTCTTTCTTCTTATACAGAAGTTGAGAAAAAGCATATTGCTTTTGAACACTTAATCAAAAAGCAAATTGAACTCAATGGCTTAAAAGAATCTAATGTGACTTTCACCGAGAAAGCAATTGAATATATTCTTCATTACTATACTCGTGAAGCTGGTGTTAGAGATCTTGAAAGAAAGATTGCTTCTTGCCTTAGAAAAGTGGCTGTTGCAATCGTCAAAGATCCTAAAATCGAGCATATCGATATTGATGAAAAGCAGGTTAGAAAATACCTTGGAGTTGAAATCTTTGATTACTCTAAAAAAGAGAAAGAAAAACAAGTTGGTGTTATCACTGGCCTTGCATATACTGAATTTGGAGGAGATATCCTTCCAATTGAAGTCACTTATTTTAAAGGAAAAGGTGCTCTTGTTTTAACTGGACACCTAGGTGATGTGATGAAAGAATCAGCAACAATTGCTCTTGACTATGTCAAGGCAAATGCTGAAAAATATCACATTGATCCTGAAATTTTCTTAAATAATGATATTCATGTTCACGTTCCAGAAGGAGCTGTTCCAAAAGATGGTCCTAGTGCTGGAGTTGCTCTTACTTTAGCGATTATTTCTGCTACTAGTAAAAAGGCGGTTTCACCTGATATTGCCTTAACTGGTGAAGTAACTTTACGTGGAAATGCTCTTGCCATTGGTGGGTTAAGAGAAAAATCATTAGCAGCTGCTAGAAGTGGAATTAAAACTATTATTGTCCCAGATACTAATAAAAAGGATGTTAATGAACTTCCAAAAGAAGTAAAAAGTCAACTTAAGATACTCTATATGAAAAATGTAGATGATGCTTATAAAATTGTTTTTGGAGAAAATGATTAATTTTAATAATACCGTTTTTGTTAAATCTTCACCAAATGTGAAACAAGCACCTCAGGGATTATTTCCTGAGGTTTTACTTGTTGGCAAAAGCAATGTAGGAAAATCCTCTCTTATTAATGCCTTAACTGGTAAGAAGATTGCTTTTACCTCTTCTAAACCTGGTCACACGCGCATGTTAAATTATTATAATGTAGATGATAAGTTATATTTAGTAGATGCTCCAGGATATGGATATGCTGCTGGAGGAGTAGATTTAGACCGTTTATTTGGTTTAACAATGGAAGATTATTTTGCTCATGCTAGTAGATTAAAACTTGTGATGGTACTTTTAGATTCTCGTAGAGAACTAGGAGAAAATGATATTGAAATTATTAATTATTTAGAAGATAAAAATATTAAATATCATCTCGTCTTTACTAAAAAAGATAAGATTAATCAAAAAGAAACTTCTGCTCTTAATAAGCACTTAGCTGAATTAGGAATTGAACTAGAAAATGTATCATTTACTTCAATAGATGATACTAAATCAATTGAAAAAGTTAGAAATAGACTCCAAAATCTATAATTGCAATTATCTAAAGTAATTGTATAATTACATTGTTCGTTGAAATAGAGGAGTAACTAATATTTCTTTTTTAGAGAGTCAGGGATGGTGGAAGCCTGATAAAGAAACTTAGTGAAGGTCGCTATGGAGAACTGATGCTAATAAATTAGCTAATGAAGTGCTAGAAAATATTCTAGAACTAAGGTGGTACCGCGTTAATTGACGTCCTTAGGGTAAGGACGTTTTTATTTAGGAGGAAAGAATATGTTAGAAAAAAGATATTCCCCAAAAGATGTTGAAAAAGGTAAATATGAAAATTGGAAAAATAAAGGTTATTTTACCGCTGGAGATAAAACTAAGAACCCTTTTTCAATGGTTATTCCTCCACCAAACGTTACTGGTAAACTACATTTAGGTCATGCTTGGAACACAACAATTCAAGATATTACCGCTAGATATAAAAAGATGTGTGGCTATGATGTTTTATGGCTTCCTGGAATGGATCATGCTGGAATTGCTACACAAGCAAAAGTTATGGCAAAACTTGTCGATAACGGAGTTGATGCAACTAAAATTTCTCGTGAAGAGTTTTTAAAATATGCTTGGGCATGGAAAGATGAATATGCTGAAAACATCCATCAACAATGGGCCAAAATTGGCTTAATGCTTGACTATACAAGAGAGCGTTTTACCTTAGATGATGGACTTAACTTTGCTGTTAGAAAAGTTTTCGTAGATTTATATAATAAAGGTCTTATTTATCAAGGCGAAAGAATCATTTCTTGGGACCCTGTTCAACAAACTGCTTTATCTAATATTGAGGTTATTCACCAAGATGATGAAGGATATATGTATTATTTCAAATATCCGATCGTTGGTAGTAAAGAAAGCTTAATTGTTGCTACCACAAGACCAGAAACTATGTTTGGAGATGTCTGTGTCTGTGTTAATCCAAAAGATGAAAGATATACAAAATATCACGGAATGAAGGTTATAAATCCTGCTAACGGAGAAGCAATTCCAATCATCGCTGATAGCTATGTTGATGTGGAATTTGGTACTGGAGCTATGAAATGTACTCCAGCTCATGACCCAAACGACTTTAATATTGGTAAAAAATATGGCTTAGAAATGCCTATTATCTTTAATAAAGATGCGACAATGAATGACAAATGTGGAATCTACCAAGGAATGGACCGTTTTGTTTGTCGTGAAAAATTAATTGAAACTATTACTAAAGATGGTAATTTCATTAAAAAAGAAAAGATTGTCCACGCTGTTGGGCACTCTCAAAGAAACAACTGTGTTGTTGAACCAATGCTTTCAAAGCAATGGTTTGTTAGAATGAAACCTTTAGCTGATGAAGCTATTAAAAATCAAAAAGGAAATGACAAAGTCACATTTGTTCCTCAAAGATTTGAACAAACTTTCTTACAGTGGATGAATAACATTGAAGATTGGTGTATTTCTCGTCAACTTTGGTGGGGCCATAGAATTCCTGCTTATTACAATAAGAAAACTGGAGAAGTTGTTGTTTCTATAGATCCTCCAAAAGATATGGAGAATTATGAACAAGATAAAGATGTTCTTGATACCTGGTTTTCTAGTGGACTTTGGCCATTCTCAACCCTAGGTTGGCCTGAGAGTACTAGTGACTTGGAAAGATATTTCCCAACTTCAACATTAGTTACTGCTTATGACATTATTTTCTTCTGGGTTTCAAGGATGATTTTCCAATCTTTGAATGTTAACAAAGTAAGTCCATTTAAGACATGTGTTATTCATGGCTTGGTTAGAGATGAATTAGGTAGAAAAATGTCTAAATCATTAGGAAATGGTGTTGATCCAATCGATGTTATTGATAAATATGGAGTTGACGCTCTTAGATATTTCTTAACCACAAATTCTACTCCAGGACAAGACATGAGATATGTTGAAGAAAAGGTTGAAAGTAGTGCAAATTATTTAAATAAAATATGGAATAGTGCGCGTTATGTTTTAACTGTTCTTCCTGAAGATTTTAAAGAAAAACAAATCGATCCAAAATCATTATCAAATATTGATAAATGGATATTAGATCGATTGATGAATACAATTAAAAATGTATCCATAAATATGGAAAAATATGATTACAATGCTGCAAGTAGTCACTTATATAACTTTGTTTATGATGATTTCTGTTCTCAATATTTAGAGATGTCAAAAGTTGCTCTTAATAGCGATGATTTAACAAAGAAAAATAACACATATCAAGTTTTACATAAGTGTTTAAAAACTATTGTTTTATTAATTTATCCATATACTCCTTTTATTGCTGAAGAATTATATTTAAATCTTCCAGAACATAAAGAAAGTATTATGCTTGAAGCTTATCCAGAGGTCGAAAAAGGTTTCATTTCATCAAGTCAAAACAAAGAAATTAATTTATTATTTGATTTGATTAAAGAAGTTAGAAATTACAAGATTACAAATAAGATTGCTCCTAACGCTGCACTTGATTTATTTATTAAATTAAAGATTGAAGTTAGTGAAGATTTTAAAGTTTATTTAGATCGTTTTAGCTTCTCTCATACTGAGATTGTAACTTCTTTACCAGAAGGAGATTTGTACTCATATAATGATGCGGATATGGTTATTAAAAACAACGCAAATATTGAACAAGTTAAAGCAAAACTTGCTCAAGATATTGAAAAAGAAAAAGCAGAAATTGCACGTGGCAAAAACATGCTAAATAACCCAAATTTCGTCTCAAAAGCTCCAGCTGAAAAGGTGAAATTAGAGCAAGATAAATTAAAGCAACACGAAGACAATTTGAAGTCGCTTGTTGATAAGCTTGAAAAAATTTCAAAAAATTAAGACCCTTTGGGTCTTTTTTCTTACTTAAAAAATATTTTACACATTTTTGATATTTTGCCCCCTATAAGATAAGTGAGGGGCCCGAAAACATTTTCATCCCATCATTATTATTCCCATATCAAGTTTTTTATTCATCGCGAATGTTTCTTCCTCGGGTCCCTTGAAATAGGAGGTATTTATGAATTATCAATTATTAAGTGAATCTGAGCTAGATTCTTCTTATGCAGGAGGGGCTGTAACCCTAACCACTGTACTTGCTGTTCTTTCTGCTGCTATTATTGCAGTAGTTGTCTATAAACTTTTTATATCCAAGAAAGGGAGCGCAACAGTTCCTGGAGGTTGGAAATTTTCTTGGAACTAGTAATGAGTAAAATTAAGGATTTACCAGAATATGAACGTCCAAGAGAAAAAGCATTAAGACATGGAATAGGGGCTCTATCCGATGCTGAACTAATCTCTTTGTTGCTATCAAGTGGCTACAAAGGCAGTAATGTGAACTGCATATCCACCTCGCTCTTAAATACTTATAATAGTTTGAAAAACTTATCGTTGTCTCCTCTAGATGACTACTTCAAATTTAAGGGCATAAAAACCAGTAAAGCATTGATGCTTGCGGCAACATTCGAAATACATCGACGAATAGTTAGACAAGAAAGTGAGTCCAATAACTCAGTGATTGATTCTGAATATTTATATAATAAATATAAGGAAGAATTACTAGTTATGTATCAAGAAGTAGTCATAATCGTGATTGTGAATAGCAAAAACCAAATATCTTATGAAAATACCCTATATAAAGGCAACTCAACACAAGTCCTGATTTCGTTTAAAGATATTTGGAGAGAGTTATTAACCCATAAAGGGAAAGGATTCTATTTGATTCACAATCACCCAAGCGGAGACGTAAATCCTTCAGAACAAGATTTGTTTATTACCCAAGAGCTCTTAAGAGAGAGCAAAACATTAAAAATTCAGCTATTAGATCACATCATTATTGGTGAAAATGGCTATACTTCAATTATAAAAATGATAAAAACATAAGTTTTTTAGTTGCATAACCTCTATAACTTTGTTATATTAATACACGTTGTCGCCTCACTAGCTACAACCGCATAGAAAAGGTTTATAAAACCTTAATGGTTACCTTCATAGCGAGTCCTTAGTGAATTAAATGAAAAAGGAGGGACATTATGTACGCAATCATCGAAACTGGTGGAAAGCAAGTTCGTGTTGAAGTTGGTGCTAAAATCTATGTTGAAAAGATCGAAGCAAAAGTCAACTCAACAGTAACATTCGACAAAGTACTTCTCGTTGGTGATAAAACCGCTAAAGTTGGTACTCCATATGTCGAAGGCGCTAAAGTTGTTGCTAAAGTTGAAAAACAAGGTTTATCCAAAAAAATTCGTGTTTTCACTTATAAGAACAAGGCTAACGAAAGAAAAACATTAGGTCATCGTCAACCTTATACTTGCTTAGTAATTGAAAGCATTAACGCTTAAAAGTAACTATGATAAAAGTAGTTATTTCCACTGACAAGTCAACTACAAAGATTACCTCAATTGAGGTTAAAGGACATTCTAACTCAGCTCCAAAAGGAAAAGACCTTATATGTGCTGCAGTTAGCGCAATTATCACAGGTGGTATTAACGCCCTTGCTGATAAAGATTATTGCTTCATTTTAGAAGAAGGTCATGCCCTTATAAAAGCAAATGACATTCCTTCTGATTATGATGGCGTTGTCTTGAAGACAATTGGAACTCAACTCAGAACAATAGAAGAAAGCAATAAACAGTTTGTCAGTATCCAAATTTTATAGAAAGGATAAACTAGAATTATGTTATTTAAATTAAATTTACAACTCTTCGCTTCTAAAAAAGGTGTTGGATCTACTAAAAACGGCCGTGATTCTGAAGGTCGTAGGTTAGGTGCTAAAGTTGCTGATGGACAATGGTGCCATGCTGGTAGCATTATTTATCGTCAAAGAGGAACTCGCATTTATCCAGGAGAAAATACAAAAATCGGAAAAGATGATACAATTTACGCAACCGCTAATGGCGTTGTTAAGTTTGAACGATTAGGTAAAGACCGTAAATCTGTTAGAGTTGTTGCTGATAAGTAATTAGCAAACAAATATTAAATTAGACCACATTATTGTGGTCTTTTTTATTTTTTTATTATATAATAAAAGTATGTTCATCGATCGAGCAATTATTGAAGTCAGAAGCGGAAAAGGCGGAGATGGAGCTATTGCATTTAGAAGAGAGAAATATATTGCTAAAGGCGGACCTGCCGGAGGCAATGGTGGTCGCGGAGCTTCCATTATTCTAAAAGCAAATAGTAAGATCAACACTCTTTTTAACTTTCGACATTCAAAGTGTTTTATCGGTCCTGAAGGCGAAAAAGGTGGAATTAAAAACCAATACGGACATCATAGTGAAGATGTGATTGTTGAAGTACCTATTGGTACTGTTGTCTACGAAGAAAAAGATCACAAATTTTTAGGTGATTTATCTACTGATGGTGAAACTCTACTCGTTGCAAAAGGCGGTAGAGGCGGTAGAGGCAATACTGCATTTAAGAGTTCCACAAATCGCGTTCCTAAAATTGCAGAAAATGGTGAACCAGGCGAAACAAAACGACTAATTTTAGAACTAAAATTATTAGCCGATGTTGGCCTTGTTGGGTTCCCAAGTGTAGGAAAATCAACTTTGTTATCAGTAATTAGTTCTGCTCGACCAGAAATTGCTGATTATCCTTTCACGACATTAGTTCCTAATTTAGGAGTTGTTTATGTTGATGATAAAAGAAGCTTTGTCATGGCTGATTTACCTGGATTAATTGAAGATGCTCATTTAGGAAAAGGACTCGGTCTTCAATTTTTAAGACATATTGAGAGATGCCGCGTGATTGTTCATGTTATTGATATGTCAAATAACGGAAGAGATGCGTTCGATGACTATAAAATTATAAATAAAGAGTTAAAAGAATATGGCTTTGGTTTAGAAAGTAGGCCAATGCTTGTCGTGGCTTCAAAAATGGATGAAGAGGGAGCAAAGGAAAAGCTTGCTGCCTTTGAGAAAAAAGCAAAGATTAAATGTATTCAAATCTCTGCTTTAGCAGAAGAAGGCATCAAAGAACTTTGTTATCAACTGATGGATTTAGTTGAAAAAACACCAAAATTCCCATTATTTGATAGCCAAGATAAAGTCTTAGATAATAAAGTGTATAAATTAGATGAAAAAGAAGGAATAACTATTAAGCATCCTGAACTTCATACTTGGGTTATTGAAGGAGAAGATATTGTTAAATTCTATAAAATGACCAATATTACAACTGATGAAGGAATGATGAAATTATTATCACACTTAAGAAAAATGAAAGTTGATGATATGCTTGAAGAAAAAGGAGCAGAAGACGGAGACACCGTAATACTTGATGACTTCTCTTTTGAATTTGTGAAATAAAATGAAACTTGAAGCTTACCTTAAAAAGATTGAACAATTTGTTTCTGATTATTTGATAAATAATAATATGGATAAATATATTCTTGGTCTTTCGGGTGGAGTTGATTCTTCTTTAGTAGCGGCAATTTGTAAAAAAGCAGTTGGAAAAGATAAATTACTTTGCGTAATGATTCCAATTGACTCTGATGAATCAGATTTACGTGATGCTAAGAAAGTTGCAGAAATATTAGATCTTAATTACATAATTTTTGATGCTAGCGAAACATTTCATAAAGAAGTAGAACGCTTTAATTCTCTTAATATATCTTTAGATAAATCTACTTTAGCTAACTTAAAAGTGCGTATCAGAATGACAGTTTTATATGCTTTGGCTCAAAAAGAAAGAGGCTTAGTTGTTGGAACTGATAACGCTGATGAAAGATATACTGGATATTTCACTAAGTATGGAGATGGTGGAGTTGATTTGCTCCCAATTGGCCATTTATTAAAAAGTGAAGTAGTCCAAGCTTGTAAATTATATGGTTTACCTAAAGATTTAGCAGAACGTATTCCTTCCGCTGGACTTTGGGAAGGACAAACTGACGAAGGCGAAATGGGTATTACTTATAAAGTACTTGATGACTTTTTGTTAGGAAAACCAGTTGATGAATCTAGCCAGGCTAGAATCAATCATTTACATAAAATAAGTCAACATAAACGTGATCCTCTACCAATGCCTGAGGAATTTATACGTGACTAAAATGAATAAAAAAGTAACAATTGCTTTTATTTCAGGCTTAATAACCTGTGCCATAATTCTGACTATAACTCTTTTATTAGTACTAACTAATTAGGAGAATTTAACATGATCTATTTCTTAAAAGGAATAGTTCATTCTGTTTTAAAAGATTCAATTGTTTTGAATGTAAATAATGTTGGCTATCGTCTTTATGTTAGCCATACGAGTAATTATCAGCAGAATGATACTATTTTAATTTACACATATAATGTCCTTAAACAAGACGCAAATTATTTAATTGGATTTACTTCAAAAGAAGAGAAAAATATATTCTTATCTTTGATAAAAGTAAATGGATTAGGGCCAAAAACTGCAATTAATATATTAAGTGGTACTGACCCTAAGACCTTATGTGCTGCCATTAATTCTGGCAATATTGCTTATTTAAAAAATCTACCAGGAATAAGTACTAGAGCAGCTCAGCAGATTCTAATTGACTTAAAGGGAAATTCAAACAATGAAACTTCACAATTGAATTATGAAGAAGCTAGACTTGCCCTGAAGCAACTTAAATTTAAGGTGAGTGATATCGACGCTGCGCTTGCTTCAATTAATGAACCAAATTTAACAACTGAAGAACTAATCAAATTAGCGCTGGTAAAACTTAGACAGTAATATGAATAACATATTGGATATTAAAAATTCTTGTGATACAACCGAGATTTCTTTACGTCCTTACTATTTAAACGATTACATTGGACAAGTCGAGCTTAAAGCCAAATTAGAAGTTTTTATAAAAGCAGCAAAATCAAGACATGAGACGCTTGATCATGTGCTTTTATATGGTCCTCCTGGACTTGGAAAAACTTCTCTTGCTCTAGCAATTGCTCATGAAATGAATGTCCCTATTAAAATAATTACAGCTACAGTCATTGAAAAAACAGGTGATTTAGCAGCAATTTTATCTGAATTAGAACCTGGCCAAGTGCTATTTATTGATGAAATTCATCGACTTCCAAGAATAGTAGAAGAGTCACTTTATAGTGCGATGGAAGATTATCGACTTGATATTGTTATTGCAAAAGATTTCAATTCAAAATCAATTTCTTTAGATCTTCCTCCCTTTACATTAATAGGTGCTACGACACGCGCAGGTATGCTATCTTCGCCACTTAGAAGTAGGTTTGGAATCATTGAAAAATTTAACTATTATTCAATCAATGAAATTGAACAAATAGTAGGGCATACAGCTAAGTTTTTTAACTGCGAAATTGATTCGCAAAGTATGTATGAAATCGCTTTACGCTCGCGTGGTACTCCGCGTATTGCAAATCGTATCCTTAGGCGTGTCAGAGATTATGCAAATTGTGTTGATTCTAACAAGATAAATATAGAAATTACATCAAAAGCATTAGAGGCTTTAAAAATTAATAAAATTGGTTTAGATGAAGTTGATATTAGCTACTTAAAAGCAATCATAAATAGGTTTAATAAAGGACCAGTTGGAATTGAAACATTAGCCAGTTCAATTGGTGAGGAAGTTGTTAATCTAGAAGATGTGTATGAACCTTACTTATTACAGATTGGATTTATTGATCGAACTCCAAAAGGAAGGATAATTACTTCTAAAGGTTATGCTCACTGTAGACAAAACGGATATGTAAATTAATTATATTTTATATTGAAATATAATACTCACTGTTGTATCTTATTAACTAAGCGGTTAATCGCAATATTTTATTAATATAATAAATCGGAGGAAGACTATGAGAAGACTATGGGCAAACGTTCTTATCGCGGGTGCGAGTATGCTCGCTGTTATTGCAGCAGTTCCAAACGCAATTAAGAACACAAACGGCAATGGTGATTTCACCACAAACCATACATTTACTTTCCAATTAAGTGAAAAGGAAGTAAACGTCGAACAAGGAGAAGAAGCTAAACCACTTACTGATACTAGTGCCAAAGAAATGGCAAGCATCATGGAAGAAAGACTTGTAAACAGTAAAGTTAGCTCTTATCGAATTTCAACATCAGGAAATGATCTTGTTACTGTTTCATTCAAAACAGATAAAGATAACTACGAACAAATTACTAGTTATTTATCATTCTCTGGTTCATTTGCTTTAATCAATGAACAAAATGATGTTGTTGAAGGAAAAGATTTCCTTACAGATGAAGCCTATAAGAAAAATATTTCTGTTAACGAATTTCCAACAGTCTATATCCCAGTCGTTGTTACTTCCGAAGAATATACACAAGTTATTACACAAGCTAGAGAAAATCCAACAGAAGGCGAAGAAACCTCAACTGCTAACGTTTATCTCATTTATAATTATGTTAAAGGTGATACTTATAAAACTCTAAGTGAATCAAATAAATTAGAAAGCAAAAAACTTTTAACTCTCGATGCCATGACTGACGAAACTCTCTATGTTGATGGCAAAGTTGAAAATGGAAAAGCCATGTTTAAACAAGAATGTGGTTATATGGATGAAAACGGTAACGGAACTCCTGATGCTAACGAAGTTAGAAATGCATTCAATAGAGCTGACTTCTTAATTAACTTATTCCATGCTTCTGCCTTAGATTATGACGTTAAACTCATTAAAGGCGGACTTGAAAATACATTTATTCGTGAAGACGCACGTGTTGAACTAGTAATGGCTGGTGGCAAAATTAAACTTAATGCAACTTTAATTAGTTGTATTGCTGCTGCTATTATCGTCGCTTTATTACTCGTAGTTTTCTACCGTTTAGGCGCACTTAATATTATGGCTGTTGGAGTAGTTACTTCTCTCTTAACATTCATATTAATTACTGCAATTGGAATCGAATATGAAATTCTTTCAATTGTTGCATATGTATTAGTTGCTTCTGTTCCACTAATTAGCGGTATTATTTATTGTAATAAATTAAAAGAAGAAACATACAAAGGCCGTAGCATTAAAAAAGCTAATGCTGAAGCAAGCAAGAGATCACTTCTTCCAATTTTAGATGTTCACTTTGTTAGCTTAGTTATTGGCATTATGCTCTTCTTATTAGGTGGAACTGCTGTTCATAGCTTTGCTTCAATCTTAACTCTTGGAACATTAATTTCAGCAATTCTCTCAACTTTAGGTCTTAAAGGCTTAATGTGGTTAAGCACAAATACAACTAGATTAACTGGTAAATATGAAGCATTCGGAATTGATAGTAAGAATGTTCCAGATCATATGGCTGAAGAAAAACAAAAATTCTATGGTCCTTATGCTGATAAAGATTTCACTAAGAAAAAGAAGACTGTTTCTATTATTGGATTAGTTTGCTCAGTTGCAGCTATTGTTGGCGTTATTGTTGGCGCAAGCTTAAAAGGTGGCAACTTATTTAAAGAACCAGGAGAAACATCTGGTGGAGCACAAATCGTCTATGTTAATGAGATTAGAGTTGTTGATGCAGAAGTCGATAAGGCTCCATTTGATCAAACAACATTGAAAGAAGACTTATTAGATGATATCGTCTTCTATTCAATTAAAGAAGCTAAACCTACTGAAGAGGAAGAAATTGCAAAACATTTACTTGTAAATGAAATTAAAGAAATCAATTTATTCTCTCTCAGCGAATCTCGTTATGACCAAACAGAAGAAAAGAGCAATAATTACCTCACTACATATTATGAAATTACTCTTAACGAAAATTCTGTATTAACCAAAAATGCTGGAGATCAATTCTACGCATATGTTATTGGTGAATCAGTACCTGATGAAACAACATTACCAGATGTATTAGATATTTATTTCAGTGAATTCCATTCATCCATTAAAGGCGGAGAAGAAGGCAATAAGATTGCTCTTAAGGCAATTGTTAATATTCCTAATAAAAATAGTGTTGCCTTTGGCAAATTAGTACTTGGATCATTTATCGCTATGCTTGTAATTACTCTTTACATGTTACTTAGATATAAACTTTCAAGAGGACTTGCAATGCTTGCATATCCATTAGCTGGTAGTTCTATTGCTCTTGGAGTATTTGAAATTATTAATATTTGTGGAGTTAAGATTCCTTCAACACTCGCAATTCTTATTCCTGTTGTGACATTGTTAAGCTTTGTTTTAACACTCCTTATCTCTAATAGAGAAAAAGAATTATTAGGTGATGAAAAAGTTAAAGACAATTCATTATCTCATCGTGAAGAAGTTGGAAAGAAAGCAGTTGCTTTAGCTCTTGCTCCAATCGTTACAATTCTTGTTATTGTTATTTACTTATTAATTAACTTCTTTGGATTTGGACCAAGCGCAAATGCTCTTCCATTCCTTGGATCAATTCTTGCTGCATTAATTGCTTCTGGCTTAATAGTTGTTACTTATATGCCTCTTGCAAACTTATTATTCAAGTGGTTCTCAAAAGTACACATTGAACGTAAGCCACGTAAGAATAAAAAGGCAAAAGTGGTTAAGCAAAAATCCGCTGAACCTGAAGAAGCAATCTTCATTGGTATTAACGATTAATTTAATTAGACTACACTTTGTGTAGTCTTTTATTATCATGAACAAATCACTATTACAAAGATTATTAGATTTTTATCACATCAGTTATGATGATTATTTGTCATTGCAAAAATCATATGATTTGTCTTCCTTTTATGGCGAACATAAAATTGATGATATTGATAAAGCGGTAAACCTAGTTAAAAGCTCGATTGCTAATAATGAGAAGATTATTGTTTATGGTGATTATGACGCTGATGGAATTATGGGAACATCAATTTTAGTAAAGATGTTTTCTTATTTAAATTATGTAGTTAGTTATTATTTACCTAATCGTAGCCAAGATGGATATGGCATTACTCTTAAGCATGCGAAAGAATATGTTGAAACCGGTTATAAACTTGTAATTACGGTCGATAACGGGATATCTGCTTTTGAACCTATTGAATATTTAAAAGCTCATGGAGTAAAAGTGCTCATTATTGATCATCATCAAGTGCAAGATAAAGTACCTGAAGTTGATGCAATATGTCATCCTATTTATTCTCATTTTAGTGAAACTACATCAAGTGGAGCGTTTACTGCATTTATGTTTTCTACTTCCTTGTTAGGAAGAAGTGATAAATATTTAGCCACATTAGCATCCATTTCTTTAATTAGTGATATGATGCCTTTGCTTGATTACAATCGTAATTTATTAAAGACAGTAATTAGAGATTATAAAATAGGGGAATTTCCTGCGATTGATTTATTAAATGATAATGAAACATTCGACGAAAATGCGATTGGAATGAAAATTGCTCCTAGAATCAATTCTATCGGAAGACTCGCTGAAGATGATTCCATCAATAAAATTGTCAATTATTTTATTAGTGATGATAAAAATTTTATTTTAAACTACTTTTCTACTATTTTAGAAAAGAACGAAGAGCGTAAAACCTTGTCAAAAGAAGCTTGCTCAAATATTAACATTGAAAAGGGCAAAAAGAGCGTAATTTTACTTGGAGAATACAAAGAAGGATTGATTGGTTTAATGGCTAATTCACTTGTTAATTCACTTCATGTTCCAACTATTGTATTTACTAGTTCAGGTGAGAATTTCTATAAAGGTAGTGCAAGATCTCCAGAAGGATTCAACATTGTTGAGGCATTTAGCAAATTATCTAATTATTTATCCGAATTTGGTGGTCATGCTTCAGCTGCTGGATGCTCAATAGAGAAAAATAAATTTGATGAATTTTGCGTAGAATTTAATAAATTAGTTGAGTCAACTCCTTTGGAGTATGTCCCAATTGAGTCAATTGACTTGAATTTAAACGAAATTAATGAAGAAAATTTAGAATTAATTAATTCCTTTTCACCTTTTGGCGAATCTTGGCCAAGTCCTTTATTTAAAATTAAACACATAAAAACAAATGCGTTAACTTTCTCAAGAGATGGCAATCATATTTTAACTTCTCTTTCACTTTCTCTTCGTTTAGTTGGCTTTTCTTGTCCACGAAGTGAAGTGAGTCAATTTGATTATATTGATGCGATTGGTTCAGTTCATAAAAATTCATATAAAGGTCGAGACTATTTAGAGTTTCAAATTAAAAAATATCTAGATAGTAACAATTAAACTACATTTACTTATTTTTTAAATATATAATAACAACGAAATTATTTCTCTAACAATAAGAGTTTCATTTGTACTTACTTTATTCCTTTATAAAAGTAATAAAAAATACTAAAATATAATTGTTATGCAAAAAGCAACTCTTATCAATGGTGGATATCCACTTCATACATTTGAACAATTAGAAGAATTAATTTCTTCTTATATTAGTAGTGAAGAAGACAAAGTAAGAATTAAGTCTGCTTATGACTTTATTTTGGTAAAGCACAAAGATCAAGTTAGAAAATCAGGCGAACCTTATTATCATCATTTATTAGAAGTCGCTTATATTCTCGGAACACTTAAAGCCGGACCTAATACAATTATTTCAGGTTTATTACACGATGTCGTTGAAGATACTGATGTAACAGTTAAAGAAATTGAAAATAAATGGGGTCCAGAAGTTGCTAAAATCGTTGATTCATTAACTAAAATTCAACGTTTAAAGCTTTCTAAGATTGAAAATACTGATTTTGAAGCTGAAGACCATCGAAAAATTTTCATTGGAATGGCTAAAGATATTAGAGTTATTTTAATTAAACTTGCTGATCGACTTCATAACCTCAGAACACTTAAATCTTTAAGCGAAGACAGACAAATTGCATTAAGCAAAGAAACAATGGATGTATTTATTCCGATTGCTTCTCGTCTTGGCCTTGATAACATAAAATGTGAATTAGCAGATTTAGCACTAAAATATCTTGAACCTGTTAAATATCAAGAAATTACAGAACTTTTATCTAAAAAAGAGAAAGTTTTGAAAAAATCTCTAGAAATATTTAAGAAGAAACTTGCTGATTTACTTTATGAGCACAAAATTCCTTTTGAAATTTCAGCTAGAGTGAAATCTATTTCTTCAATTTATGAAAAAATGTATGTCAAAGGCCATGCTTTTGATGAAATTTATGATATTTTAGCCCTCAGAATCATTACTGATACTGAATTAAGATGTTATGAAATTCTTGGTATTATCCATCAAATTTATCATCCTTTGCAAGGAAGATTTAAAGATTACATCGCAATGCCAAAAAGTAACATGTATCAGTCATTACATACAACCGTAACCTCTGGTGATGGCAATTTCTATGAAGTTCAAATTAGAACTAAAGAAATGGATGACGTTGCAGAAGCTGGAGTTGCTGCTCACTGGGCTTATAAAGAAAATACTGGATATAATCCAAAAGAAGAACAAAAAGAAATTGAAAACAAATTGCATTGGTTTAGAGACTTTGTCTCAATTTCTTCAAATAATGATCAAAATGCTTCTGAATATATGCAAAACTTGGCACATGATATTTTTGAAGCAAACATTTATGTATTTACGCCAAATGGAAAAGTAATTGAATTAGTTAACGAATCAACCCCAATTGATTTTGCTTATCGTGTACACACAAAAGTTGGTGATAGCGCAGTAGGGGCAATTGTTAACGGGGTTATGGTTCCACTTAATACTGTTTTAAAAACAGGAGATATTTGTGAAATTAAAACAAGCAAGACTTCTCCTGGACCAAGCGAAGGATGGCTTGAATTTGTTAAATCTAACTTAGCAAAGAACCAAATTAAAAAGTTCCTTGCAACAAAAAACGCTGAATTAGTTCGTGAAGAAAGGATTTCCAAAGGAAAACAATCACTTATTGATGCATTTGCTGATCGTGACATCGAAGAAGATGAAATGATGGAAATGCTAGATAATGAGACT
This sequence comes from Bacilli bacterium, assembly GCA_024408075.1. GTDB lineage: Bacteria > Bacillota_I > Bacilli_A > RFN20 > CAG-826 > UBA2450. The sequence goes on from JAKSVK010000001.1 coordinate 40,319, forward strand.
TTACTAGATAATTTTAAAGTAGATTCAGTCGAATCTTTATTTGTTGGAGTGGCAAATCGAAAACCTACTCCAAGTGCAGTTATCGATTTCTTAAAAATTAAAAAACCTGTTACCCTTCCTAAAGGAAAAGCTCGAACAGTTTCTGGCCACAGTTGTCCAGTTTATTGCAAAGGTGCTGATAAGATTGCAATTAATTTAGCAAATTGTTGTACACCTATTCCTGGTGATACAATTGTTGGGTATATTACCAAAGGTAAAGGCATTACTGTTCATCGACATAATTGCCCTAATATATCTAACGAAAATGAACGTATTATTGATGTTTTCTGGAGAGATGATCTTGAATTTTCAACTTATCCGGTTGATATTTCGCTAGAAGCGAATGATAGAAATAACTTGCTCATTGATATTATGAATACAGCAAGTTCGACAAAATTTGAAATTTCTTCGTTGAATGCACAGTTACAACATCATAATCGTTCAATTGTTATTGTTACAATGACAATTTATGTTAGCGATTCAAAAAGACTAAACGATATATTTAATGTTTTATTAAACATTAAAGGCGTTTACGAAGTAAAAAGAGTTATACATTGAGGTGAGTTTATGGAAGTTAAAAATGTTAAAGGCACACATGATATCATTGGTGAAGAAGCCAATGCTTATACTAGTGTAGAAAGCTTAATGAAAACTGTGGCTGAGCTTTATGCTTATCATGAAGTGAGACCTCCAGTGCTAGAACATAGCGAAGTTTTTATTCGTGGTGTTGGAGAATCTAGCGATGTGGTTAGAAAAGAAATGTATGATTTCTTAGATAAAGGTGGAAGAAGTTTAACTCTTAGACCTGAATTTACTGCAGGAATTATGCGTTTAGTGGTTCAAAATAAACTTTATGCCACTAATGAATTACCTATTAAACTATATTATTTAGGTCCTGTTTTCAGATATGAAAGACCTCAACTTGGTAGATATAGACAATTTAACCAATTTGGTGTTGAATCAATTGGACATGCTTCACCAACTAATGATGTTGATGTAATCGCTCTTGCTTATACTATTTTAGAGTCTTTAGGACTTGAAAATTTAACACTTAAAATTAACACTCTTGGAGATGAAGAAAGTAGAAACTCTTATAGAGATGCTTTGAAAAAATATTTTGCTTCTCACATTGATAATATGTGTGAAGACTGTAAATCTCGTTTTGAATTAAATCCTCTTCGTATTCTTGACTGTAAAGTCGAAGAAGATAGACCAATTATTAATAAGGCTCCAAGAATCAAAGATTACTTGTCTTCTTCAAGCAAAGAACGATTTGTTAAAGTCTTATCTTTGCTTGATACAATCGGAATAAAATATGAAATTGATGAATCTCTTGTTAGAGGACTTGATTATTATTCAGAAACAGTTTTTGAATTTCATTATCAAAGTCAAAATGGAAATAATTACGGAGCTATTGGAGCTGGTGGACACTACAGCAATTTAATGAAAGAACTTGGTGGACCTGAATATCCTGGAATTGGCTTCTCCTTAGGAGTAGAAAGAATTGTTTCAGTCTTAAAAGATGATAATTTACTACCAGATATTTCATCAAAACTTGATTTATACGTAATGCCAATGTGCGAATGTGTACATGGCTTTGCAGAGAGTGTTGCGTGTGAGCTACGTGCCAGTGGATATGTAACAGATATGTGTTATGATCAAACAAAACTTGGCAATATGTTTAAACGTGCTACAAATAAAAATGCAAAATATGCTGTTATTATCGGAGAAGATGAGATGAAAACTAATAAATTAGTTCTTAAAGATCTCGAAACTCAAGAACAAAAAACATTATCCGTTGAAGAAGCAATAGAATTTTTAGATAACGAATTTGATGAATGCCACTGTGAAGACCACGAATGTGAATGTGGGTGTCACGATGGACATTGTTCGTGTCATAAAGGGGAATAATATGGAAAGAACATGTTTTAACACAGATTTAAACGAGAAAAACGTCGGCCAAGAAGTTAGCGTTATTGGCTGGGTTAGCAAAAAAAGAAACTTAGGTTCTTTACTTTTTATCGATTTAAGAGATCGTAGTGGAATTATTCAAATTACTGCTGATGAAAGTGTTTCTCTTCCTGAAATACGTAATGAATATATCATTTCTGCTAAAGGAAAAGTGGCTTTACGTAGTAATCCTAATTTAAATATTAAAACTGGAAAAATTGAGATTATTGCTAAAGAAATTAAAGTAATTAATACCGCAAAGCTCACTCCAATAATAATTGCTGATGAGACCGATGCTCTTGAAGATACTAGACTTAAATATCGATATTTAGATTTACGTCGTCCAGTGATGCAAAAATATATGGATATTCGTCATCAAATTAAAATGACTACACATTCATATTTATCAGAAAATAGATTTATTGAAGTAGAAACTCCAATTTTGACTTTGTCAACTCCTGAAGGAGCACGTGATTATTTAGTTCCTTCTAGAGTACATCATGGTAAATTTTATGCTCTTCCTCAATCTCCGCAAATTTTCAAACAACTTTTAATGATTGGTGGATTTGAAAGATATTATCAAATTGCTCGTTGTTTTAGAGATGAAGATTTACGTGCTGATAGACAACCTGACTTTACTCAAATTGATATTGAAACTTCTTTCCTTGATCAAGATCAATTCTTAACAATGATGGAAGGTTTGATATCAAAGATATTCAAAAACACAATAAATTATGATGTTAAATTACCATTAAGAAGACTTCCTTATAAAGAAGCTATGGACACTTATGGTAGTGATAAACCTGATACAAGATTTGATATCAAATTAACTGATGTAAAAGAAATATTTAAAAATACCACCTTTGGTGGATTCCAAAATGTTGAAGCTATTAAAGCAATAAAAGTTGATAATGTTGCTGACAAAACTTCACGTAAAGTAATTGATGAATTAACTTTAGAAGCTAAAAAATTCTCATTAGGTGGAATCAGCGTAATTAAAAGAGAAGCTGACCAATGGACAGGTTCATTTGTTAAATTCCTTTCTGAAGAGGAACAAAAGGCCCTTATTGATAAATTTGATATAAAGAATAACGATATCGTTATTATTGCTGCAGGAAATTATAATCGTGTATGCCCTTTATTAGGCGCGATTAGATTACGCTATGCAAGAGAACTTGGCTTAATTAAACCAAATACATTTGATTTATTATGGGTTGTTGATTTCCCATTATTTGAAAAAGATATTGAAAATGGAAAAATTACTTCTTCTCATCACCCATTTACACGTCCAAAAGACGAAGATCTTAAATACTTAGACAGTGATCCTACTAAGGTTTTGAGCTACGCTTATGACATAGTCATAAATGGTTACGAAGCTGGTGGTGGTTCACTTAGAATTTATGATCAAGATGTGCAAAAGAAAATTTTCCAAGTTCTTGGATTAAGTGATGAAGATATCAAACGTAAATTTGGTTTCTTCGTTGATGCTTTCCAGTATGGAACTCCTCCACACGCAGGTATGGCTTTTGGACTTGATAGATTAACCATGATTTTGGGTGGAACAGATAACATTAGAGATGTTATTGCTTTCCCTAAAAACTTAGCTGCATCTTGTCCAATGAGTGGTGCTCCAAATGTTGTTGACCAAGATCAACTTGACGACCTTGCTATCAGCATTACAGATATGGAAAAATAATTAAAATATAAACTATGTTTATATCAATTACTAAATAACTACTAATTTGTTACTAATAAAAAGGAGAAAAATATGAAACAAATCGAACAATTATCAGTCGCAACAATCAGATCACTTGCAATCGATATGATTAACAAGGCTAACTCTGGTCACCCAGGCATGGCCTTAGGCAGTGCTCCAATTCTTTATACTTTGTTTACAAAGCATCTTGTTGCTTCGCCAAAAGAAAGCGAATGGATTAATAGAGACCGTTTCGTCCTTTCCGCAGGTCACGCTTCAAGTCTACTTTATACCATGCTTCATTTATGTGGATACAAAGTATCAATGGATGATTTAAAGAACTTTAGACAATTAGGAAGCCTTACTCCAGGTCACCCAGAATATCATTGGACCGATGGAGTTGATGCAACTAGTGGTCCTTTAGGACAAGGTGTCGCTCAAGCTGTTGGCATGGCTATGGCTGAAGCATTTCTTTCTGCTAGTTATCCTGATGGTGATAAATTGATTAACCATTACACATACGCATTATGCGGTGACGGATGCTTACAAGAAGGTATTTCTCAAGAAGCTATATCTCTTGCAGGTCACCAAAAACTTAATAAATTAATATTATTTTATGACGCAAACCAAGTCACATTAGATGGTGCACTTGATTTGTCTTTCTCAGAATGTGTCAAAAACCGCTTTCTCGCAAGCGAATGGAACGTTATTGATGTAGAAGACGGAAATGACATAAACGCAATCGACAAGGCCATTTGTGAAGCTAAGAAGAGCAAAAACAAGCCTACAATGATCTGCGTTCATACAATTATTGGCTTTGGAAGTGCAAAACAAGGTACTTCTAAGGTACATGGTTCTCCACTAGGAGCAGAAGATGGCAAACACGCTAAAGTCGATGTATATGGCTTTGATCACGAAGATTTCTTTGTTCCTGAAGAAGTTAGAGAACATTTCAAAGAAACATTTAATGCTCGTGGAGACAAAGCATTAGAAAAATATAATGCTGATTTTGAATCATATAAGAAAAAGCATGAAGCAGATGCTGAAAGATTTGTTTCATTAATGAAAGGTGATTTAAAAGATTATCTTCCAGAAGCAATTCCTGATTTTGAAACTGGTAGTTCTACTTCTACTCGAGTAGCTAGTGGAAAAGCATTGAATGCATATATGCTCAATTGTCCTATGTTAATAGGTGGTGCAGCTGATGTTGCTGGAAGCGTTATGACCAAACTTGATAATGGTGTTAACTTTATGCCTGAAACTCGTAATGGTCACAACGTGAACTGGGGAATTAGAGAATTTGCTATGGCTGCTGCTCAAAACGGAATGCTACTTCATGGTGGAGTAAGAACATATGTCGGCTGCTTTGCAGTTTTCTCTGATTATATGAAACCAGCAATTAGAATGGCTGCTTTATCACACTTACCTGCAATTTATTTATTCTCTCATGACTCAATTGCTGTTGGAGAAGATGGACCAACCCATCAACCAATTGAACAATTAGCTATGCTAAGAAGTATTCCTAATGTTAGAGTTGTTCGTCCAGCAGATGAAAGAGAAACATATGCTGCTTGGAGAGAAGCACTTAGAAGTTTAGATAAACCAACAGCTTTGATTCTTTCTAGACAAAACTTGCCTTTACTTGAGGGCAGTTCTGCTGATGGAGTTTCAAAAGGTGCTTATGTTGTTTCAAAAGAACAAAAACATGCTGATTTGATTTTAATTGCTACTGGTAGCGAAGTTTCGCTCGCAATTGAAGCTCAAAAGAAATTACTTGAAAAGAAGATTGATGTCCGTGTTGTTTCAATGCCTTCTTGGGAACTTTTTGAACAACAAGATGTTTCTTATAGAAGAGAAGTTCTCCTTTTACCTAGTGAAAGAAGAATTTCTATAGAAATGCTTTCAACTTTTGGTTGGGGTAAATGGGCTAAATATCATATGGGTATTGATGAATTTGGTACTTCCGCACCTGCAAAAGATGCAATCAAGAAGTTCAATTTTGATTCAGATCATTTAGTTGAACTTTGTGAAAATATTTTGAAATAGTTTGGTAAATAAATATGGATTCAGCAACTAGAAATCAAGAAAACACTCTCATTATGATGGTCGTTTATAATGTCCTCGTGGATTTTAAATTTGGCGAAGAAAAAATTGTCCGAGATGTTAAAGGATTGATTTCTGATATATCAGGTAAGGAATATGATCAAGTTAGTGACTATGTCAAAGATTCGGTCATGATTACTTGTGATAAATATGCTGAAATAGTGAAAGCTTATGTTCCATATTTAAAAGGTTGGGATTGGAATCGACTCCCAACTTTAACACAAGCTATTTTGCTAGCCTCTTATACTCATTTCTATTTTATAGAAAAGATTGATAAAAAAATCATTATTAATGTTGCTGTAAACCTTGCTAAAAAGTTTATTGATGATAAACAAGCTAAGTTTATTAACGCAATTTTAGACCACGGAGTACTTGATGAAAGAAAATAAGGTTGTTTATTCGGTTAGTGATGTCAACGCTTTTATAAGTGCTATTTTAACTAGTGAAGAAAAACTAAAATACATCTCAGTACGTGGTGAAATAAGTAATTTTAAGGCCTATCCAAGTGGCCATTTATACTTTTCTTTAAAGGATGATAACTCTGTTATAAGTGCAGTAATGTTTGCTAATTATGCTTCTAAATTATCATTTGTTCCAAAAAATGGTGATGAAGTTACAGTTCTAGCAAGTGTTGATGCTTATGTCCCTCGAGGATCATATAACTTAATGGTTTTTGAAATGAATCCAATTGGAGAAGGTCAAATTCTTCTAGAATTAGAAAAGCTTAAAAAGAAATTAGCTGCAGAAGGATTATTTGATGAATCTAGAAAAAGAAAGATTAATATCTATCCTAAAAATATTGGAGTTATAACTGCTCCTAATGGTGCAGCAATTAAAGATATTATATTTAATATAAAGAATAGATTTCCAATTGCTCAAATCTATGTTTTCCCTTCTTTAGTTCAAGGAGAAAATGCTGCTAAAGAATTACTTAAAGCATTTAATGAAGCTCAAAATTATGATTTAGATACATTAATTATTGGTCGTGGTGGCGGAGCCAGCGAAGATCTTTCTGCATTTAACGATGAAGCTTTAGTTAGAGCTATTGCTAAAAGCAAAATGCCCGTAATTTCTGCGGTTGGTCATGAAATTGATTCAACTTTGACTGACTTTGTTGCTGATTTAAAAGTATCTACTCCTACAGGTGCTGCGGTAGCTGCTACAGTGGATCAAAGAGAACTTGAAAATCAGTTTGCTTACGCAAAAGTAGTGATGGATAAAGCATTACTTGGCAAAATTGAATCAATGAATGAAGAGCTTGAATATGCTAAAGATGAATTTAGTTCTTCTTTTGAAGAATATATGAATGATAAATGTGAAGCCTTAAAACATTTAAAAGAAAAATTAAATTTATTAAACCCAAAAGGATTATTAAAAAGAGGTTATTCAATTGTTGAACATAACGGACAAATAATTAATAGTATTAATAATATTAATATAAATGATGATATAGTTATCAAATTATATGATGGAAGTATCATCAGCAATGTAAAAGAAACGAAAGGTAGATAGTATGGAAGAAAAGAAAATTGATTTTGAAAAAGAATTAAATCACTTAAATGAGATTGTATCAAAGATACAGGACGAAGCATTACCTCTCGATGAAAGCATTAAACTTTACGAAGAAGGTAATAAGATTATTGCTATGTTAGAAAAAGAATTAAAGGATGCACAAGACAAAATAGAAAAGATTGTATCAATCAATAAAAAATAAAAAACGTTAGTAGAAAATTAGTAGTTAAATAGTATGTCAAAAAAGCAGATTAGAAGAATTGATATTGATAAAATCAAGAATCCAGAATTCCTGAATGATTTAAGCTACGAAGAACTTGATCAATTGAGCGAAGATATTAGAGGATATCTTTTAGATATCACTTCTCATAATGGCGGTCACTTAGCTTCTAATTTAGGAACTGTTGAGGCTACTATTTCACTATGTAAAAGTTTTGATTTTACTAAAGATAAGATAGTTTTCGACGTTGGCCATCAATGTTATACATATAAACTTTTGACTGGAAGAAATCTTAAAGATTTAAGGAAAAAAGGCGGAACTAGTGGATTCCAAAAGATGTCTGAATCACCTTATGACCATTTTGAAGCAGGCCATAGCTCTACATCTATTAGTGTCGCTAATGGCTTTGCCATTGCGAGAGACTTAAATAAAGAAAATTACAACGTTATTGCCTTCATTGGTGACTCTTCAATTCCAAACGGGCTTTCCTTTGAAGCATTAAATAACGTTGGCGCAAATAATCACAAAGTAATTATTGTTTTAAATGATAATAATATGTCAATTTCTAAACCTGTTGGTGGATTTGCTAAAGCGTTTAGAAAATTCTCTACTTCTGGTGTGTATTTACAAAGTAAAAACATATTTACTAAGCTATTTAACTTAACTAAACTTGGCAAAAAACTCCTTAGAAAATTAACACGTGTAAAGAACTGGTTGAAAAAGAAGGTTCTTAATATAACCATATTTGATACGTTAGGTTATACCGTGATTGGACCTGTTGATGGACATTATATCAAGCAGATGGATAAAGCATTTGCTAAAGCAAAGAAAATCAAAAATTCTGTTGTTGTCTATATTAAAACAATTAAAGGAAAAGGTTATAAATTTGCTGAAAAAGATGTTACTGGTGAATGGCATGGCGTATCTAAATTTGATGTTAATACCGGTGAAATGATTAACAAAAATGCATGCGCTACTTGGAGTGAACAATATAACTGCATCCTTAAGGATGAAATGAAAATAAATCCTAAAATTATTACCATTGCTCCTGCTACGGAACATGGATCTCAACTAGATTCTTTATTTAAGAATTTCCCAGATCGAACCATTGATGTTGGTATTAGTGAAGAACACGCATTTACAATGTCTGGTGGCCTTTCTGCTAGTGGATATCACCCAGTTATTAGTATTTATTCAACATTCCTTCAAAGAGCTTATGATGAGCTTTCTCATGATTTAGCCAGAATGAATCTTAACTGTACAATTTTAATTGACCGTGCTGGTTTAGTTGGAAATGATGGTGAAACCCATCAAGGCCTTTATGATGAAGCTTTCATGTTTACTATTCCTAATATTACAATTACCATGGCAAGTAGAACTAGCGAAGCACTTTCTTTATTAAAAGAATCTACATGTAATCATGGAGTATTTGCGATTAGATATCCTCGTGAAACGGTTTCATCGTGTTCAGAAGAAGTTAAAAAAATTCCTTATGGAACTTGGAAAGAAGAACTACTTGGAAAAGAAGTTGCTATTGTTTCTGTTGGACCTATGACATTAAAAGTTAAAAATGCATTAATTGAAAACAAAGCTAATGTTACTTTATATAATGCGATTTATTTAAGACCTATTGATGAAGTGAAAACTCTAGAATTACTCAAATATAACAAAGTTATTATCTATAATCCTTATGCAACTAAAGAAGGATTTGCTAATGCTTTATTGATTAAATTAATTGACCTTGGCTATAAAGGAAAAATTGTTTGTATGACAGTTCCAAATGAATTTGTTAAACAAGCAAGTATTGATGAACAAAGAGAACAATTTTCTTTAACAGTTGAAGATGTCCTTAAGGAAGTTAACAAATAATGGATATTGTTGATGCTGTTGATAGTTATAAACAATATTTAATCGCTGAAAAGGGTTTATCTAATTTAACAATTCAAAATTATTCAGATGATTTAAAGTTTTTCTTCGAGCAATTTAATATGCTTGAAACTACTTCTGATTTATCTCCAGATTTACTGGAAAAATTTCTTGTACATCAATTAAATACAGGAAAAAGTGTTTCTACTTCTTTAAGAAGAATATCAACTATTAAGAATTTTTATTCCTTTTTATCTAGTGAAAAAATCATTGATTTTGATCTTCCTTTAATTGATTTACCTAAAAAGCCATCAAGACTTCCAGTTTGTTTATCTAGTGAAGAAGTTGATGCTTTACTTGATATGCCGGACACGAGAAAAGAAGGCGGAATTAGAGATAAAGCTATGCTTGAGTTGATGTACGCTAGCGGACTTAGAGTAAGTGAAATGCTTTTACTTGAAAGAAAAAATGTTAATTTAAAGCAAGGAATCCTTCATATTTTTGGCAAAGGCGCTAAAGAACGTGTTGTTCCAATGGGTGATTTTGCCAAAGATTATGTTGAAAAATACATCAAAGATGTTCGTGACAAAAATGTTGGAGCTTGCTCTAAATATTTGTTTTTAAATAAAAACGGCAAACCACTGTCTAGAGTGTATTTTTTTAAACAAATTAGAAAATATGCCTTATTAGCAGGAATAGATAAAACTATTTCTCCTCATACGCTTAGACACTGTTTTGCTACTCATTTGTTAGAAAATGGTGCACAACTTAGAACGGTTCAACAACTTCTAGGACACACTAATATTGCTACGACACAGATTTATACTCATATCTCAACTAAACGAATATTAAGTGCTTATGATTTGCTCATGGAATGAGATTGTGATAATATTTTTATGAAGATGAAATATAAAAGAATATTTGTAATTGTTGCTGATTCAGCTGGAATTGGTTATGAACCAGATGCCGAAAAGTTTGGTGATTATGGAACTAATACTTTTGTTCATATCGCTGAAAAAATGCCAAATGGATTAAATATTCCTAACATGAATAGCCTTGGTATTGCTGATTTAGCAGATATTAAAGGAACACATAAAGTAAGTCATCCACATTCTTATGTTGCTAGAGCAAGAGAACTTTCCAATGGAAAAGATACTATGACTGGCCACTGGGAAATGATGGGAGTACTTACCACAAAACCATTCCAAACATTTACTGATACAGGTTTTCCAATGGAACTTATTGATTTACTTGAAGAAAAAACTGGACATAAAGTAATTGGAAACTGTGCTGCTAGTGGTACTGAAATAATTAAAGAACTTGGCGAAGAACAAATGAGAGACAATTCTTTAATTGTTTATACTTCTGCTGATTCAGTTCTTCAAATTGCAGCTCACGAAGAAGTGACTGGTTTACAAGAACTTTATCGTTGTTGTGAAATCGCTCGTGAAATATGTATGAAACCTGAATGGATGGTTGGAAGAGTTATCGCTAGACCATACGTTGGTAGTAATAAAGATAACTTTAAAAGAACAAGCAACCGTCATGATTTAGCTTTAAAACCATCTGTTCCTACAGTGATGAATGTTTTACAAGACAACAACTTTATGGTTAGTTGTGTTGGAAAAATTGGTGACATCTTTGATGGATATGGTGTAGTTAAGACTCAAAAAACTGTTTCTAATGAAGATGGAATGGATAAAACCATATTAGAAGCTAAAAATCATGATTTCACTGGAATTTGCTTTGTTAACTTAGTTGAATTTGATAGTGAATATGGACACAGAAGAAATCCAATCGGATACGGAGAATGTCTTGAAAGATTTGATAAACGTGTTGGCGAATTCATAAAAGAGATGAAAGAAGATGATTTATTAATTATCACCGCAGATCACGGAAATGATCCAACTTGGACAGGCACCGATCACACAAGAGAAAAGGTTCCATTACTTATGTATTCTCCTTCAATTAAAGATGGAAAGTACCTAGAAGAAAGAGAATCATTTGGTGATATCGGAGCAACAATCTTAGAAAACTTCGCATTAAAAAAGCCTTCCAATTTAGTCGGAAAGCCAATTAATGAATTACTGAAATAAATAATTGACCTAGCTTAAGCTAGGTTTTTTAATGGCTTTTTAACAAAGCTTAAAAGTAAAGCCACTAAAAGCATTAATGCAATTGCAATAAAAGCATAAGCAAAAGTAGGGATTAATCCATTACTTGAATTTAAATATGCTTGTTGTATTGCGTTTCCGATTCCTTTTGTAGAACTTCCTGAAATTACTTCAGACATGATTTCAATTTTAAATGATAATGAAAATGAAGTAATTAAACCAAGTGCAATATAAGGGAATGATAGTGGAAATTTTATTTTACTCATTATTTGTAATGGGCTTTTGCTATCTAACGTAGCAGCAAGAACTAGTTCTTTATCAACATGTTGAAAACCGCTTGCTGTGGCTTCATATATCATTGGGAAGACAATTATGCTGACCATGTATATTGGAGCGTTCTTAAGGCCTGCAAGAACTAGAAAAACAAATATTAAAGCAGCAGTAGGAACTGTTTTTATTGCAATCATCGTAGGATTAAAGACATATTTAAGCTTTGTATAGTTACCTGCTAAGGCGCCTACAATAAAACCTGCTAAAGCAGCAATGGCAAATCCTATAAGCATTCTTTTTAGTGATCCCCAAATACATTCGTATGTATATTTATCACCTAAAAATATCCATGCTTGTTTAATTGTGTCGATTGGAGAAGGAAAAATAGCTTTGCTTTGTCCTGCTATGAGGTAAATAACATACCAAATAGCAAAAAATAAAAGAACTCCTAAAACTGTTAATGTGTATTTATTAATAAAATACTTCTTCATTTAATGTTCCTAATTTTAATCCAGGGAATAAATCAACAAATTGCTGAATGTCATTTTTAATTGAATAAGCAGACTTATAACCAAGAGAAAATCCGTTATTTTTCTCAGTTACAGTTTTGGCAATTTTACCAGTAACTCCATATTTTCCTTGTTGGGCTTCAGGAGATCCTAAAGTGGATAAAGCAATTTCTAATACATCAGGATTTTCTAAGGCAATAAGGATGCTATTTTCTAAATTTGCTAAGAATGAATCAATTAAATTTTTATTCGATGTTTTCTTAACAAATACAGATGCTTGAGTTAGCATTTTTCCATTAGTTTTCTTTGAAAAATCCTCTTGTACATTTTTAAAAACTTCAGAATTTGTCGATGTGACAACAGGTTCAGAAGTGAATATATAATCAAATTTAATAGTGGTTTCATCGGTTAAAGTTCCGTTATTTTCAATTACTGTTTTAGTTAAGGCTAAAGAAGCAACAGCATATGTTGATAATCCTAAATCACCATAAACATAGTTAAATATTTTTCCAGGTAAATCATTTTCTTGGAAAATAAGAACCTTATCACCTGCATTTAGAGTATGATCTTCATCTCTACCTGTAGAAACGATAAAGAAGTTACCAAACGTAATAACGGCAGCAATTTGATAATTAGCATGTTGATTTACTATTTGATTTAAGCCGCCTTGAGTTGGTGCAACAATAATGTCATATGTATCTTTCATAAACATTGGAATGATCCCGTTTTGTGGATTGCTAGATGTTATAAAGTTTTCATTATTTGCATAATCATAAAAGCATAATGATGGTGCATTTGTCGGACAAACAATCTTTAAAGATTGTTGTTTATCAGAGCATGACACCAATCCAAGTAGAGCAACTAGAAGTAAAAATCCTTTTTTCATAGTTTTATAATAATAAATATGATTAAATAATAATGTGATTTGAATCACGAAAATTAAAAATATGTTTGAAGAATTAGCAAAATACAAATTAACAAAATATAAATCTGGAACGATTATTTTTGATGAAGGAAGCACATGCAATGTTGTTTCCTTTGTTAAAAAAGGATGCATTAAAATAGTAGCTTATACGAATAATGGCGATGAGATTCTATATAATAGAATACATAGTGGAGATTGCTTTGGAGAAAGCCTTTTATTTTCAAACAATCAAATATATCAAGGTGATGTAATAGCAGAAGAAGATTGTGAATTATATCAATTAACTAAGTCTGAGATACTAGATTTGATGCAAAAAGACCAACAATTCCTCATAAATTACTTATCTAAAATCTCAGAAAGTAATAAAAACGCTAGAACATCGATAAAAATATTAACCTTCAAATGTGTTGAAGATAGAATTCTATACAGCTTAAATATTTCTCAAGGCAAAATTGCATATAAATCAATTTCAGATTTAGCTAAAAGGTTATTTGTTTCAAGAGAATCACTTAGCAGATCTTTACATAAATTAGAAAATGGTGGAATCATTAAAATTTCTAACAAAAATATAAAATTAGTAGATAATTAGTACATACTATTTTTACACAATTGTGGATAACTATTAACCAAATTGATATGCATGTTATATAGAAACTGCATATTTTTTTATTGATTAAATCATATTTTTTATATATTTAGTTAACATAATGACTATTATGCGAAATTTAGATTTTATAGCAAAAATGGTGATAAATGAAAAAATAATAAAAAACATCATATTGAAAGAAAATATAATGTTCAAATTAAGATATTATTTCAAAATATGCTTTTCAAAACAGCCAACCATAAGTTTATTCTTATATGGGACATTATTTGTTTCGAAATACTTAATATTATCTTTTAAAATTGTCGAAAATCCTTTATTAAGGTTAACCTCAATTGCATCAATTAACCATTTTGAGTCAAAACCACGTGTTGGTTCTATCTTATCTGCTGCATAAACAATTTTTGCTATGTCACACATCGAAGAACAACCGGTTGTATGGAACTTTATTGCGTTTAAAATGTCGTTATTTGTTATATTGAAATCGTTTTTAGCTAAGAAATGACCAATAAATTGATGATAAACAGGTGCTGGAAGATCCAAATATTCTGAATAATGCCCTTTCATTATAGAAATTGCATCCTGGGCTTTTACATTTTTACCTATATCATGGAGCAAACCAGCAATAAAACAGTCATATTTAATGCTTAATTTATTTTTCTCTGCTATTTCATAAGCTAATTTAGCTACTTCAACAGAATGATTATAACGTTCAGCAGTGAGATATGATTTTATTTTATTTATAAAATAAAGATTATTATCAATAATATAATTTATAACACTAATAGGAAGATTTAATGATTTCAAATCTTTGATATCACTTGATGAAATATCTAATTCTTGGCCTTCTAGCTTTGTAATACTATATTTTTGAATATTATTTTCTTCGACTTTAAATCCAGGCCGTGCAAAATACACTATTTTAACTAATTTAGATATTTCTTCTGCGTTTTTCCATAAATGGAATTTATTTACTTGATCTGTACCAATAAGCAAGTACAAATTATCGTTATGATATATCTCTTTGAAGTGTTTGATTGTATCAATTGTGTAATTAATGTCGCTTCGTTGATTTACTTCAAATTCATCAATAAATAGCCTTTTTTTGCCTGAAATAGCTAATTTAAGCATATTTATCTTGTGATCTATTGATACACTATCATTTTTCCATACTGCAATTTTTGCAGGAATAAAATAAACATCAGCGTCTAATTGCCTAGATGCTTCTAAAGCCATATTTAAATGTCCATTATGAACTGGATCAAAAGCACCACCAAATAAAACAATGTTTTTCATTATTTTTTAAGTTTTATTCTTTGTTTTTCTTTGTTTTTGCGATACAAAATAATGACTTTTCCAACAACTTGCACTATTTCAGCATGAAGTTTGCTAGATAAATCTAAAGCAAGTTCCATGATTGAATCATCAACTGATGACATAACATCGATTTTAATTAATTCTCTTGCAGTTAAGGCTTTATCAAGCATCTCTAAAAGAGAATCAGTAATTTCGTTTTTTCCTAATTGATATCTAACTTTTTCAACTGAAGCTAAAGCTTTTAATTGTTTTTTCTCTGCTTGAGTTAACATAAATTATCTAACTTTAGATAAGGATTCTTTTAAAGCTGCACCTTTTGGTAATGCAACACGTATTGTTTGTCCTTGTCCACGTACGGAAAGAGTACATAAGCCTTCAATCCCGATATCGTGACGTAATCCATCATCTTCTAAATCATATTCGAATAAGTCAAAGTCTTCGAATGAAGTAAAGTTTTTACTATATGGTTGTAAACTATGATTTTTAAGCATTTTTGCAATTGTTGTATCAGCTTTATCGAGATTAAGCGTTTTGAGTTCAACATTTTCTGCAGCAAAAATACGATATGATGTATGTCTGCCTTTTAATATATAAAATGCTGCTAAGCATCCAACACAAATTACTTTTTCATCACCAAGAATAAATCTGGTCATTTTTACTTCTTTTTTAGGAGTAATAACTCTTTGCGCTTCTTTTTCAACGTTTGATAAGACCGAAGTCTTATTAGACAAGTCTGGTAATTCGTATAAGAAAGAAGAATTGGATAGAGGTATTTCTAATACGTCAGCATTTGTATTTGGATATTTTTCTGTCTTAATTGGCCATTTAGTGTTGTTTTTATAGTTCTCTAAGAACTTGTTGATGATTGTAGTTTTTCCACTATTTAAGTTTCCAATCATGTAAACATCGTGACCTTCTCTTAGACTATTAATTTTCTTCATTAAAGCAGTAGCATCTAAAGCATTTTCTTTGCCTAAGATTTGAATCCATACTGGATTAATACCGCATTCTGCGAATCTTTCATCAATGAATCTTTCGAGAGTTTCATTGCTTACAGATGAATCAAATAAGTCTCTTTTTGTGCCAAAGACTATTACTTTTAATTTCTTAATTTTTTTGACGACTTCTGAATTTAATGTACCATTAAAGGAAAATAGATCTACAACCCAAATAACTAAAGCATCAGTTGCAGTTGCATCTTTAAGTATCTTTAAAGTGTCCTTATCAACTGTGTTTTCTAGTTCGCTAGAGTTAAGATTTAGTTTTTTCTCATAGCAATCATTACAATATGGAATTTTAGGTGTTCCATTTTCAATGACTGATTTTGAAATGTAACCAGGTTTATTCTTGTCTTCGCTTTGTAAGATAGCTCCACAACCTTGGCATCGAATGACTCTTCTAATATTTGCCATTACATGTTCCTCCAATCTTTTAATGCGCCTTTTCTTTTAAGAAAATGACGTATTGGTCTGTCCATTAAACGATTTATATGTGTCGTCCATTGGTCTTCTTTAACAATTTTTTCTGTTAACAAGACTCTAATATGTGCATGTCTACCCGCTAATACATCCGTAATTAGCTGATCACCAACAAGCATTACATCATTTTTTTGAAGGCCTCTTTTTAAGATTTCTTGATTAATCTTACCTGCAAATGGTTTTCTTGCTTTTGCTACATAATCAATTTTCAAATCGTTAGCAAAGCTAGAAACTCTTTTGCCTCTATTATTGCTAATCACAACAGGTGTTATGCCTTCATCAATAATAGATTTGATAAAATCAAAGGATTTTTGCTTTGGGTGATATGATTTGTAACTGTCTAACGTATTGTCTAAATCAATAAACAATGTTTTAACACCAGCTTTTTTGAAGAATGATGGATCTACTTCGTAAACTGATTTAGCATGAGCGTAAGGTACAAATTTTTTAAACATCACATCTATATTTTAAATGAAAAAGTACTATTTTAATAGACTTTTAGTATTAAATTTTAAAATTGTTTCTTTGATAAGAAAAAAATAGCAGATATTTATTACTATTTATCTACTATTTTATTACTAATTTGTGAGTAAATAACAAAGTTATATTATTCTAAATCATCAAATATTGAGATTTGCTCAAAACCATTTGTCTCTTTTTCTTCTTCGTCCTTAGTTTCTGCTATTGGTTCCCTTTCAGTGTTGATATTTTCGCTTTCTTCTTCTGTTTTTTTAGATATTACAGGATACGAAACAACACTATTGTCTATGACAATAAGAGAAGGGTCAAATACGAATGAAACGATTTGTTTTGAACTTATTTCATCAATATTCTTTTTAGCGTATTGAGCTTCCGTGTTTCTAAAATCACTGACCTTAATTGTTTTAATTGAGTGATTATTTAGATATAGATTTATTATAAATAAATCTTGTTCATTTAATATTGGCTTTAGAGCAGCCACTACTGTATGTGGATCACCTTTAAATGATGGGCATATTTGTTGTACTCTTCCTAAACGCGCGGTGTGTATTAACTTATTTATATCATTTACGCGCATACAGGCCTTGTCTGTGAGGAGAACGACCTTTCCCTTATCATTTTCATTAAAAGCGAGTAAAGAGGTCACAGAATCGTTTCCAAGGCCAGAAATGGACTTAACTCCACCAGCTTTACCGCTTACTATAGTTAATTCATTCTCGTTGTATAAAGAACAGTTGCCATTACCTGTAACGACTAATAAGTCGCTATTACCGGATAATAAGACTATGCCTACTACTTGGTCATTAGTTAAAAGTTTCATGTATTTAGAAGGACGTCTATGTGATGAGAGTTCCAAATCACTAATTGGCATTCTTTTAATTTGACCAAATTTAGAGACAACTCCTAAATATAAGTCGTTTCTTGGCTCATGAACAACCATTGCTTTAATGATTTTTTCACCAGAAGCGAATGTTGTGAACACATTAATATGTGTTCCTTCGTCTTTCCATTTATTTTCAGTTAATTCAAAGACATGTGTGCAGCAATAATTTCCTAAATTTGTGAAACATAGCAAATAGTCAGTACTCATTGCTTTGCCAGAACCAACAAGCATATCTCCATCTTTAATTCCAGGCATTGAACCTTCTGATGAAGAAAAACTTCTCACTGAGCTGCGTTTTAAATAGCCATCATAAGTGACTGCAAGATATACTTCTTCTTTGGCAACAAGATCTCTTTTGTCAATCTCTTTAGTTTCACCTTTTTCGATGATTTGTGTTCGACGTTCATCGCCGTATTTTTCAGCGATTCTTTTGAGGTCTTTTATTAGCACTTTATTTAGCTTATTTTCATCTTCAATAATACCAGTTAAAAATTCGATTGTATCGAGCAATTCTTTCTTTTCTGTTTCTAAAATAATTTCATCAGTATGACTCAATTTATATAGAGGCATTGTAACGATTGCTTCAGCTTGTTCGTTGGATAATTTAAAGCGTTCCATTAAGTTAATTTTTGAGTCAGCTTTATCGTTACTTTTTCTAATAATTTCCACTACTTCGTTGATATTTAATGAAGCTAAAATTAAGCCTTCAACAATATGAAGTCTATCCTTTGATTTTTGTAGATCAAATTTGCTTCTACGAGTAATAACATCTACTTGGTGAGAGATATATGAATCTACATAATCGAGTAAGTTTAATGTTTTAGGTTTACCATCACATATAGCAACCATATTTGCTGAATAACCTGTAACAAGTGAGGTTTTCTTCATTAAATATTGAAGAATTGTTTCAACATTTGTGGTCTTTTTAACATCAACTACGATTCTAATACCTTTCCAATCTGACTCATCTCTAACTTCAATAATGCCATCAACGTCTTTTGCGTGGCGAATTTTGTCTATTTCATAGACAAGCTGAATTTTCACCACTTTATAAGGTATTTCTGTGATAACAATTTGATTAACGTCCTTATTTTGCACTATTTCAGCTTTACCAGAAATTTCGATTCTTCCACGTCCTGTTTCGTATATTTGATTTAATCCTGATGAAGAATAAATATATCCACCAGTTGGGAAATCAGGTCCTTTAACAAATTGTATTAAATCGCTCACTGAAACATTCTTGTGATTGATTCGATAAATAATGGCATCAATGACTTCTCTAAGGTTGTGTGGAGGTATTTCAGTTGCTATAGCAACTGCAATTCCTTCTGTTCCGTTTACTAAAAGGTTAGGGAATTTGGAAGGAAGAACAATTGGTTCGAACTTTGTATCATCAAAATTGAGTTGCATATCGACTGTTTTCTTCTCTAAATCAGATACTAATTCATTAGATAATTCACTTAATCTACTTTCTGTATAACGATATGCAGCAGGTGAATCTCCATCAATTGATCCATTATTACCTTGAAAATCAATTAAAGGATATCTAACTTTCCAGTCTTGACTCATTCTTGCTAAAGCTTCATATATAGAAGTATCACCGTGTGGGTGATAAGTACCCATAACAGCACCAACTGTATGAGCACATTTTTTAGTTGGTTTATTAAATGTATTTCCATTTTCATACATGGAGAAAATAATACGTCTTTGAACTGGTTTTAAACCATCTCTAACATCAGGAATTGCACGATCTTGAATGACATATTTTGCATATGTTGCATATCTATCACCCATGACATCTTCAAGAGGTTCAATAGATATATTTTCATCAACAATTTCGTCGATTATATCAGTCTTTTTCTTAGACATAATTATTTGACCTCCTTAATAAATGTATCAACTTTATTGAAGTCAACATTCTCTTCTAGCCATTCACGTCTGACACTAGCATCACGTCCCATAAGAACGCCTACTCTTTTCTCGACTAAAATAGGATCGTTGATATCAACTTGAATTAAAAATCTAGTTTTAGGGTCCATAGTAGTTTCTTTTAATTGGATAGCATCCATTTCTCCAAGACCTTTATAACGATTAATCTTATATCCAGAGCCGACTTTTTTCTTAGCTTCTTCAAGCCCTTTGTCGTCCCAAGCATATTCTTGAATTAATTTTTTATTTTCTTCTTTATATATTCTATATAAAGGTGGAACAGCAACAAAGACATGTCCACTTGTAATTAAATTCCTCATATAGTGATAGAAGAATGTAAGTAAAAGAGTTTGAATATGAGCTCCATCAGTATCAGCATCGGTCATAATGATGATTTTTCCATAATGAATGTCTTCAATATCAAAACTTTGGCCAAATCCAGCACCTATTGTATTAATGATTGTAGCCATTTCTTCGTTATGGAGAAGCTTGTCAAGCGCGATTGAGTCAGTATTTAATGGCTTACCACGTAGTGGTAATATTGCTTGATGTATTCTGTCTCTTCCTTTTTTAGCGGTTCCTCCAGCGGAATCACCTTCAACAATAAATAACTCATTTTTAAGATAATCTTTACTTTGAGCAGGTGTTAATTTGTCTGATAGAATCACATCTTGTTTAGCTTTTTTGCTACTTCTAGCTTCATCTTTTGCTTTTCTTGCTGCAATACGAACATTTTGGCTATCAATACATTTTTTTATGATTTGTAACGCATTTTCCTTATTTTCTGCAAGATAATAAGTAAACTTATTATAAATCAGGTTCGAAACTACTTGATAAGCGATAGGAGTACCAAGTTTTCCCTTGGTTTGACCTTCAAATTCAAGTAATTCCTCAGGTATTTTAAGAGAAATAACTGCGGTTAAACCCTCTCTAATATCGCTTCCTTCAAGTTTTTTGTTTTTAAGTAAACTTTGTTGTTCACCAAAATCATTTACTGCACGGGTAATACCATTTCTAAATCCAGATTCATGAGTACCACCATCAGATGTTTTAACGTTATTTACATATGAATAGACTGTTTCGTTATAGTCTTCAAAGCAATATTGAAGAGCGATTTCTGTTTCAATATGAGTTGTTGGATCAACATCAGTAAAGCTTGCAACAGGAATAATTGGATTCTTGTTTTCATTAAGTCTTCCGACGAATTCTAAAAGGCCATCTTGATAGAAAAATTCTTCTTTTTGTCCTGTTCTTTCATCATTAATGATGAAACGGACTCCTTTCATCAAGAAAGCACTCTCTTGTAAATGAGATGCAATTGTGTCGTATTTAAAATCTACTGTAGAGAAAATTTCTTTATCGGGTTTGAATCTTACAAGTGTTCCGTGCTTCTTAGTTTCACCTGTTTTTTCAAGTGGAGCGACTAAATGACCACCATTTTCAAATCTAAGGTGATAATTTGAACCATTTTGTGATACTTTAACATCACAATAACTACTTAAAGCATTGGTAACAGCAGCTCCAACACCATGTAATCCACCAGCACTTTTATATACTGATGAGTTAAATTTTCCACCAGCATGTAGTTCTGTAAATACTATTTCAACACCTGGACGACCAGTTTCTTTATTAATATCAGTAGGAATTCCACGTCCTTCATCTTGGACAGAGCAACTTCCATCTTTGTGTAAAGTTACTGTAATATTTTTTCCATATCCACTTAATGCTTCATCAACAGCATTATCTACTATTTCCCAAACTAAATGATGGAGGCCCATTGAGTTACTGCTTCCAATATACATAGCAGGTCTTTTTCTAACACCTTCAAGTCCTTGCAAAATGTGAATATCATTTGCTGTATATTGTCTTTCTGCCATAACTTCCTCCTTGTTTCGCCGTTTATTATAAACGGAAAATATTGCATTTTAAAAGTCATTTAGTAAAATGAAATAGGGACAAATTATGGATATTAATTCTATTAATATATTGACTGCATTTTTGTTAATAATTTTTGGCTATTTAGTTGGTTCAATACCAAATGCTATTTGGATTGGAAAGGTGTTTTTTCACAAAGATGTTCGTGATTTTGGAAGCGGAAATGCAGGTGGAACAAACGCTGGAAGAGTATTTGGAAAAAGGATTGGAGTTTTAGTAATTTTTCTTGATGCACTCAAGGTAATTATCCCTCTTTACATATCATGGATTATCCTTACAAAAGTGAATTTATATGATGGCAGACCATTAGTTTCTGATGTTACAAGCAAATATGTTTATGGTATCAACGACACTGCTATTAAGTTCCCAATCTATTGGTTAACAACCATAGGTTGTTGCATTGGTCACTGCTTCCCACTTTTTGCTCAATTTAAGGGCGGAAAGAATGTCTCTTGCTTCTATGGAATTGCAATCGGAACATCTTGGTTATTTGGTGTAATTCCTGGATTATTATTCATGCTTATCTTAAAACTTAAAAAATATGTTTCTTTATCAAGCATTCTATCAAGTTGGATTGCTGTACTTTTTGCTATCGTTTGGGCAATTTTTGTCGAAACTAAAGTAGTTACAGGATCCACAGTATCAATAGTTACATATGGAGCTACATTTGAATGCAATTGGTTATTTGCGGTATGTCTTACTTTTGCTGCTGGACTATTAACTTTCACCCATAGAACTAACATTTCTAGACTTAAAAATCACTCAGAACGTAAGATTACTTGGATGAAATAATCATAGTAATTAATTAGTAATAAATTAGTAGATAATAAATATTTCATATTTATATAGTTGAATATTAAAATATTAAATATAATAAAAAGCGCTCAAATCGAGCGCTTATATTTTATTAATTTGTCCCAATTAACGTTGTTGTCTTTTAACAGCATTCATTGTACGTTGAATATCAGCTTCTGAAGGCTTTCTACCAACACTTTGATATAAAGCTCTAATCATTGCTTCATTGATTGGTGGGTTCTTTTCTAATTGCTTCTTAAAGAAGAATCTAGCACCAAAGAAACCTCCAATTAATCCAACAACAACAGCTACAACAACTAAGCCAATCCAGGCTCCTGTGCCCATGAGTATCATATTTTCTCCTATGCTCTTCCGTCGTAATCGCCGTTATCTGTTCTTACTAGAACAGTTTCGCCTTCTTCAATGAATAATGGAACTCTAACTTTTAATCCAGTTTCAAGTTCGGCATCTTTCATAGCTTTATTAACTGTATCGCCACGAATTGCTGGTTCACAATGTGTGATTTTTAAAGCAACTTTAGCAGGTAAGTTAATACCTAATACTTCTCCTTCATAAGAAGTAATTTCAACGATTTCTTCGCCTTTAAGGAATTGAATTTCCCATTTAAGTCTATCTTTAGATATTTCGATTTGATCGTATGTTTCTTGATCCATGAAGCATAAAGCATCACCAGTATCATAAAGATACTGCATTTGTCTCTTATCCAATCTAATTGTGTCGATTGCATAACCTGAGTTACGAGCCATTTCAGTAACAGCTCCGGTTCTTAAATTTTTAACTTTAACCTTTGCAACCATCTTTCTCATAGCGGTTTTATTTAATAAGATATCTAATACTTGATAAATATTACCGTCTTCAACAAAGTAATTGCCTGGTCTTAATTCTGTAACATTAACCATAAAATTTTTCCTTTCGTATGATTTTACTTTGATATTATATCAAATTTCTCGTTTTAATAAACGATTAAATAGAAGTTCATCTCTAATTGTTGTTGTTTGACTATGTCCTGGATAGACTTTAGTTTCTTTTGGAAGAAGAGTAAGTTTTCTTAGAGAATCTCTTTTTTGAGATGGGCAAGAAGTAATTAAATCATCTCTTCCAATCGTATATTTAAACAATGTGTCTCCAGAAATGAGCATTTTACTATTTTCACAATAGTAGCAAACACTTCCAACTGTATGAAACGGAGTATGAATAACTTTAATTGTTTCATCTTTTAATAAGTTAAGCTCTTGATTATCAAAAACTGGAATAGCTTCTGTATCAACTGTAATGTTTAACTCGTCTGAACAGTTTAATCTAGGATCTTTTAATGCTGGAATGTCTAATTCATGACAGTAAAGAGGTAAATTAAACTTTTTAATAAATCTATTCACACCTCTAATGTGATCATAATGAGCGTGTGTAAGTAAGATAGCTTTTGGAGTTAAATTATTATTAATAATAAAATCAATAACTCCATCATAATCACAAGACGGATCCACCACTAAACATTCTTTGCCTTGAATTAAGACATAAGTGTTTGATGCTAATTCTTCTTTTGAGTTATAACAAAATGCTTCTATTCTCATACCTTACACAAAAAAATAGGAATAAATCCTATTTCTTCTTTTCACGATGAAGTGTCTTTTTCTTACAACGTGGGCAATATTTATTTTTTTCTAAACGTTCTGTATTTTTCTTTTTATTTTTAGAAGTTAAGTAGTTTTCTTCCCCACATTCTGTGCACTTCAATGTAATTGATATTCTATCATCCTTTGCCATAAGTGTTTTTCTCCTTAAGTTCTTGAATATGTTAGCATGTGAACATAAATAATAAAAGTTTATTTTTATTAAATGTGTTAAAATGTAGCCAAATGAATACTAGAGAACAAACTCGTCCTGTTAAAATTGGTCAATTACAAATAGGTGGACAAAATAAAGTTGTCATCCAATCTATGTGTAATATTAAAACTGAAAATTACCAGGAAGTTATCAAACAAATTAATGAATGTGCTGCTCTAGGCGCATCTATGATGCGTGTATCCGTTATGGATGAAAAAGATGCACGTGCAATTAAAGAAATTAAAAAAGGAATAGCAATTCCATTAGTTGCGGATATTCATTTTGATTATCGCCTAGCTTTAATTGCAATGGAATCTGGCGTTGATAAAGTTAGAATCAATCCAGGAAACATTGGCGATATAGAAAATGTTAAAAAAGTTGTTTCTATGGCCAAAGAAAAGCATATTCCAATTAGAATTGGAGTAAATTCTGGCTCATTAGACACCTCAATTCACGATTATTCCACTATTTATACTGCTCAAAAATTAGTAGAATCTGCCAAAAAGCATGTTTCTATTCTTGAATCACTTGATTTTCACGACATTGTTATATCTTTAAAAGGAAGTAATGTTCTTGAAACAGTAGAAGCCTATCGTTTGGCTAGTAAAACATTCCCATATCCACTTCATTTAGGCATTACAGAAGCTGGATTTAAAGATATTTCTTTAATTAGAAGTAGCGCAGGACTTGCTCCATTACTTCTTGAAGGAATTGGAGATACGATTCGAATTTCAATTTCAGGTGATCCAAAAGATGAAGTCATTGCTGCTAAACGTTTACTTCATGATTGTGGATTATATCCAAATTACCCAACTTTAGTTGCATGCCCAACTTGTGGTAGAACTCAAGTTAATGTTGAGGAATTAGCACGTAAAATCATGAATTATCTTGAAACTGTTCAAAAACCAATTCATATTGCTGTTATGGGTTGCGTAGTAAACGGACCAGGCGAAGCTAAAAACGCTGATATTGGTATTGCTGGTGGATGTCATCAATACGTAATATTTAAGAAAGATAAAATATTAAGAAAAGTTTCCGAAAGTGAATCTTTCGAAGCTTTAAAAGAAGAAATTGAGAAATTGTAAATAATTTATTATTTACGCCAATCTTCGAATTTATTATTTCTAAACATTGAAATCTCCTGTTTATAAGGAGGTTTTTCATTTACATAAGGTGTTTCTAAGACCTTAGGAATGCCATTAAGTAAAGGATGATGGACAATTTTATTTAATGTATCAAATCCAATAAAACCATATCCAATATTTTCGTGTCTATCTTTATGTGCACCACGCTCATTTTTGCTATCGTTAATATGGACACAAAGAAGTCTATCTAATCCAATAATTTGATCAAATTCTTTTAAAACGTGGTCAAAATCTTTGATATCGTATCCTGCATCAGAAATATGACATGTATCCATACATACACCAAGGCGATCTTTGTGTTTACAGTTATCAATAATCATTTTAACTTCTTCAAAATTGATACCTATTTCATTGCCTTTACCTGACATTGTTTCAAGTGCGATTTTGACATTTGTTCCGTCACACTCAAAAACTGTATCTAATGCTTTAGCTAAAGCTAATATTCCGTTTTTATTACCTAATCCAACGTGGCTTCCTGGATGAAGAACCATAACTTTACAACCAAAAGCAGCAGTTCTTCTAAGTTCGCTAACGATTAAGTTAATAGCTAAATCATATATTTCTAAATTTCCATAATTAGCAGCATTAATTAAATATGGAGCATGAACTATAATTTTGTCTTCATTTATTCCATTTGCTTTTAATAAAGCTCTTCCTTCTGCAATTTTTAATTGATTTAATGGCTTTCTAAATGAATTTTGAGGAGCACCAGTATAAAACATAAATGTATTTGCACCATAGCTTAATGCTTCTTTTACACTGCCTAAATAAAAGTCTGGACCAGACATTCCAACATGACTGCCAATATATAATTCTTCGTTTTCCATTTTTTAATGCCTCTTTAATATGCTACCATATTTTATATGAAAGTCGAATTGATTAAACCACAAGGTTATTGTGCTGGAGTAATGAATGCTATAAAAATAGCAGGTCAAGCTAAGAAAGAACATCCTAATAAGGACATCTTTGTTATTGGCATGCTTGTCCATAATGAACAAGTTGTTAAAGAATTAGATGAACAAGGTATTAAAACAATTAATCTTGATAAAGACGGCAATCTTTCTAGCACTCTTAAAAAAGGAGATGTAGTTATTTTTAGCGCTCATGGACATGATGAAAAACTAGATGAACAAGCTAAAAATAAGTCGTTAATCATTTATGATTGTACTTGTCCTATTGTTCGATTGAATCTACAAAAAATCAATGATGAAGTAAAACGTAATCATCAAATAATTTATATAGGACAAAAGGGACATAGAGAAACAGAAGCAGCACTTTCATTATCAAAAAATATTGCACTATATGACATAAATTCAGGGCTAGATTTTTCTTTAATAAAAGATGCCTCTCCACTAGTTATTAATCAAACAACATTGAACTTTATTTCTTTGAAAGAAATTCATCAAGAAATTAAACAAGTTCTTCCTCAATCAAGAATTGAAGATGAAATATGTAATGCCACAAGACAAAGACAAGAAGCAATTTTAAAAATTGAAAATGATACTGATTTAATCATTGTTGTTGGTGATAAAAAGAGTTCAAATTGCAATAAACTATATGATATTGCTAAAACAAAATTTTTAAATGCTTCTGTTTATTTAATTGGAAATATTGACGAATTAAAACAAATTGATTTAACAAATAAGAAAAAAGCCGCCGTATCTAGCGGGGCTTCTACTCCAATTTCTATTGTAAACGAAATATATTATTATTTACTGAATTACCAAAGGTAATTTTTCGTGATCTATACAAACAATATCTAATGAAGGATCCAACTCAAGAAGGATCTTTTTCATTGTTGGAATAAAGATTTTTTCTATTTCATGAGGCATATCTAAATAATTAAATTTGCGGTTCATGATATCTCTTCTTACGTAATGTGGAGCATCTCCAGAAATGTATAAATCACAGCCTAAATCTTGAGCCATGGTCCATTGTCTAGAACCTCCACCACCAATAATACCGATTTTTTTAATCATTTTTGGTCCACCATTTACAAGCAATGAATAATCGACGTTAAATGATTTAACTGCTAATTTAGCTACTTCATTGATATCCATTGGTTTTTCAAGTTCACCAACCCTCATCATGATAATGTTTTCAGGAATTGTGATGTTTTTAAGACCAAGAGCATTAGCTAAAGCATCATTCATTCCACCTTTTCCAGTATCAAAATTGGTGTGAAGTGAATAAACAGGAACATTAATTTTTGCTAATTTTTCAACAAGTGCTCTTCTATATGGATCATGTTTTAAAACATATCCTTTTGTCCCATATATGAATGGGTGATGTGAGATAACAATGTCAGGCTTTTCTTTTTCGATTGTTGGAAATAAAATTTCGTCGCAATCAAGACAAAGTAATACTTTATGAATTTCATTAGGAAGTTTTCCAGTCATTAAACCAACATAATCATGATTCATTTTTGCATATTTTTTAGGAAACATTTTCCCAAATTTTGTAACCATTAATTTTGTGTTCATAATACTTGTCTAATCCTTTCTTTTTCATCGTTTAATTGATGCTTTTTAGCATTAGGAATATTTGAGTTTGATAGTAAATTATCAATTTGATTAATCCTACTTTGATATTTTTTAGTAAATTCGCAAGATTTCTCTTTTCTTAAAAATGGGCCAAATTCAAGATCTGGTTCATCTAAATATGCAGTGTTTCCTGCGTTAAATTTAATAATTTCATAATAAATCTCATCTTCATAAACCATATCTTCATCAGCGATAACAAACCCTAATTGGCAAATCTCTTTTCTAAGATATGGAATTGCGTTATGAGCATCAACGATGATGCTTTTAATGTTCTTTAATTTAGCTCTATGAGATTTAAGAATATCCACTACATTATTTCCACCCATTCCGGCAATAACTAAAACATCTACATCGCTTGGTAGCTCGCTTATTCCATCGGAAAACATACATGTTATTTTGTCTTGTAAATTATGGTTTTTAATTTCTTTTTCTAAACGTGAAAATGGTCCTTTTTTATTTTCAATAGCATAACCTTTTGTTATGATGCCATCTTCAAAAAGAGAAATAATAAGCTTTCCGTGGTCACTACCAACGTCTGCTACTACTCCTTTAGGAGTCATATCCAAAATTGCTTGTAAACGTTTTGATAATTTCATTAGTCTAATGTACGGTAATCTCCGAGTTTTTTACGTCTTGTTGGATGCTTTAATTTTTTGATTGCTTTAGCTTCAATTTGACGAATTCTTTCTCTTGTAACTCCAAATTCTTTTCCAACTTCTTCAAGAGTTCTTGGACGATTATCATCTAATCCATATCTAAGTCTAAGTACTCTTTCTTCACGATCAGTTAAGTCTTTTAAGACATTATCTAATTCTTCTTTAAGAAGTTCTTTTGTAGTGAAATCAACAGGTGATTCATTTTCTTTATCTTCTAAGAAATCTCCTAAATGTGAATCATCTTCTTCACCGATTGGAGTTTCTAAAGAAACTGGTTCAAGAGCAATACGTTGAATTTCTCTAATTCTTTTTGGTGTTAAATCACCATTCATTTCTTGAGAAATTTCTTCTGCAGTTGGGTCTCTTCCAAGTTCTTGGACAAGTTTACGTTGAGCTCTTGTCATTTTGTTAATGGTTTCAACCATATGAACCGGAATACGAATTGTTCTGGCTTGATCAGCGATAGCTCTTGTAATAGCTTGTCTAATCCACCAGGTTGCATATGTAGAAAATTTAAATCCTTTTTTGTAATCGAATTTTTCAACAGCTTTCATTAAACCAAGGTTTCCTTCTTGGATTAAGTCAAGGAAAGCCATTCCTCTTCCAACATAGTGTTTTGCAATATTAACAACAAGTCTGAGGTTTGCATTAATAAGTCTTTGTTTAGCCTCATCATCGCCATTTTTAATTTTTTCAGCAAGAATTGGTTCATCTTCAGGCTTTAATAAGTCAAATTTACCAATTTCTTTAAGATACATCTTAACTGAGTCATTAACTTTAACTTCACCAGTAATAGCTGCATCAAAGTGTTCGATATCAAAGTCTAATTCTTCTGATTCACCCTCACTATTTTCTTCATAGAAGTCATCGTCATCAGGCTCTTCCATCATCTTGCTTTCATCAAAATCAGCATCGTCGATTTCGTCTTCTTCCTCTTCACCATCTTCGGTTAAGACTTCGATATTTTGATTTTTGAAATATTCAATTAAATCATCGATAACATCATCTTCGATTTCATATTGATTTAAAGCATCATAGATGTCGCTTTGATCAAGTGAATCACTATTTGCTTTAGCTTTTTTAAGAAGTTTTGCTTCAATTTCAGCTAAAGTAGCTAAAGTTTCATTGTCTCTTTTCTTTTGTTTTTTAGGAGCCGCTTTTTTAACTTTAGTTTTAGTTTCTTTTGGTGCTTTAGCACTATTTTGTTTCTTCTCTTTTCCCATATCGTATCCCTCCGATTATTTTTTAAGAGTTTTCATTTTATTAAACTCGGCAATTATTCGTGCCTGTTCTAATTCATCTTTGTTTTCCAGAGATTCATGAAGCATATCTTCTTCACTAATCCTCGATTTTTCATCCTGCATTGTTTCAAGTAAGTTATTTAACAGTTCATCATTACATTTTTTGCAGTGATAATTCTCATCAACTATTCGAGTCAAATCTTCAATTATTGCATCTTTATCTTTCACATCGCTTTGTTCAATAAATGAGATAAGTCCATTAAGTTCAATCGAATTATATTGTTTATGATATTCAATTAAATAATTAGCAATTTGACGATACATATCATCATAGAAGCTTCCAACGTTTCTTTCAAAGAAAGAAAGAGCTGCATCATTTCCAAGCATTTGATATAACATTTCTCTTTCAGCAAGGCATAGTTTTTGCATTAATTTTCTTTCTGGATGGAAGTCTCTTAATGCTTTAGCAACATTAGCAGCATCGTTTTGCACTAATCTATTTTTATTTACGTATGTACGTATTGTTTCACGATCAAATCCAGTTATTTTTTCTAATTTTAATAAATAATTGTCTAATTCAATTTGAGAATTAATTTTTGAAAGTATAGGTAAGAATTCTTTAAGCAAATTCTTTTTTTGCTCAATGGTTTTAAGCGGATTTGATTGAGTGTAGTAATTTAAAGCAAAATCAAATCGATTTAAAAACTTTGAAAGATATTCTTTTAAAGCTTCTTCTCCACTTTCGCTTAAAATTTCATCAGGATCTCTGGTGCTATTTTGGTTATCAATAACAACAAATTTTAATCCAGCTTTAGCAAGTTCATTAGAAATTTTCATCATCGCACTTTGTCCTGGTAAATCACCATCTAGACAAAGTCTAACTTCAACGTTAAGAGATCTAAGTAGTTGAATATGCTCTTTTGTAAGTGCAGTACCCATAATTGCGACAGCTGCATCAATTCCTATTTTAGAAAGAGCAAAAATGTCCATGAATCCTTCACAAACATAAATATAGCCTTTTAGTTTTGCTGCATCTTTTGCAATATGGAAATTATAAAGATTATTAGTTTTATGGAATAAGTAAGTTTCTGGAGTATTAACATATTTCATTCCGTTTTCACTTTTAGCTTGTAAAATACGGGCAGAAAAGCCGATAACATTACCTTCAGGATCACAAATTGGGAATACAACTCTTCCTTCATTCATATCAGCATAATTGCCAACAGAAATCATTTTTGCGATACCGCTATCTTCGATAGTTTTGATTGAATGTCCCTTTTTAAGTAAGAAATCAATTGTTGCTTTTCCATCTTTAAAAGCATATCCGAGCTTATATTTACTTCTAATATCACTATCAAGATGACGTGATTCAAAATATTCTAAGCCTTCTTTTCCTTCAGGAGTATTTAATGCGAATTGATAATAAAGAGATAAATCATGTAAACACTTAATAATTGCGTTTTGCTTTTCATCAACCGGTTTACTTTTAACAACAGAATCTAAGCCTTCAGGATGATATCCAGAAATTTCTGCTACTTTTTTAACAGCTTCCATAAAGGAAACGTGTTCATATTGTTTAACAAATGAGATTGCATTACCACCAGTTCCGCAAACAAAGCATTTGAAAAGCTGCTTTTCTGGTGAGACAACCATTGATGGGTTTGTGTCATCATGAAAAGGACATATTGCGACATAGTTTTTGCCTTTTTTTGTCAAAGTAAGGTAGTTTTGAACAACTTTTACTATATCAGCATGCTTAATTACTTCATTTACTAACTGATTTGTATCTACCATATTTTAATAAAATATTTTCTCTGATAAGTATTTCACCAAATCACTAATTGGCATTCTTACTTGTTGCATTGTATCTCTATCTCTAACAGTAACTTGATTGTCATCAAGAGTGTCAAAGTCGATTGTAATACAATAAGGTGTACCAATTTGATCTGCTCTTCTATAACGTTTTCCAATACTACCAGTATCATCGTATTGAACTGGCATATATTTATTTAATAAATTAACTACTTCAGTAGCTTTTTCTTCTAGTTTTTTGCTTAATGGGAATATAGCTGCTTTTATTGGAGCAACAGCTGGAGTTAAGTGCATAACGATACGAATATCGTTTTCTCCAAGTTCTTCCTCGTCATAAGCATTACATAATGTCATTAAAACTAATCTATCAAGTCCAACTGAAGGTTCTATACAGTAAGGAACATATTTTTCATTAGTTTCTGGATCAAGATATTCAAGAGATTCACCACTATATTGCATATGGCGTTTTAAATCGTAATCTGTACGATCAGCAATTCCCCAAACTTCGCCCCATCCAAATGGGAATAAGAATTCAATATCGGTTGTAGCTTTAGAATAAAATGCTAATTCTTCTGGATCGTGATCACGATATCTTAAATTTTCTTGATTAATTCCTAAGGAATTGACGAATTTTAAGCATTCATCTTTCCAATAAGCGAACCATTTAAGGTCTTCTCCTGGTTTGCAGAAGAATTCCATTTCCATTTGATCAAATTCTCTAGTCCGAAATGTCATTTGACCAGGAGTAATTTCATTTCTAAAAGCTTTACCTGTATTACAAATACCAATAGGTAATTTTCTTCTTGTTGTTCTTACGACATTTTTAAAGTTAACAAATACGCCTTGTGCTGTTTCAGGTCTTAGATAAACTGTAGATTTGCTATCTTCTGTTACACCAACATGAGTCTTAAACATCATATTAAATTGTCTAATGTCAGTAAAATTCTCACTTCCACAATTAGGGCAGCAAATATGATTTTCTTTGATGTAATCAACCATCTGTTCATTAGTCATTGATGTAACTGGAGCATCTGGTTTAGCTTGTTCAATTAATTGATCAGCTCTAAAACGTTGCTTACATTTTTTGCAATCAATTAAAGGATCATTAAAAGTTTGAACGTGTCCAGTAGCTTCCCAAACACGTGGGTTCATTAAAATTGCGGCATCAATACCAACATTAGTTGGACTTTCTTGAACGAATTTCTTCCACCACATTTTTCTAATGTTGTTTTTAATTTCGCTACCAAGTGGTCCATAATCCCAAGTATTGGATAATCCACCATAAATTTCACTGCCTTGGAAATAGTATCCAGAAGCAATAAAATGACTACATAATTTATCAAATGTATATTTACTCATAATAAATATAACCTCCAGCGAGCAATGAAAAGAATATAATGAAACAGTGTTGTTGTCAACCCATTATCAGTGTATTTTTTTATAAATTACAAAGTAAAGAGATATTCTCTAATTCGACACCTATTGTATCGTTAATAAATTCTTTAAATTTAAGTAATAAGACCACCATGTCATCTTTTGACAAAGCGTCATTGACAGTAAAAGCAAAGTTTGGAGCCAAAAATACTACTCTTAATAATTTCATTTGATTAGGAGTTAAATCTTTTTTGGTGTTTTCATCAGCACATTTTCTACAAACTAAACCACCTTCATTAAATGAGAAAGCAATAATATCTTCTTTTGCACCACATTTAACGCATTCATTAATTTCTGGTAAAAATCCTGCTATTTTCATCGTTTTAGCAAGAAAAACTAAAGCTAATAAATGAGGATTTGCATCAACTGTCAGTAGCATATTCGCGAAGCTAATTAAACTAGGATAAAGTTCTGGTCTTTCATCTTCATCAAGCATCTTTATACTAGCTTCACTAACAAGTGATAAACAAAGCATTTTATCTAAAGATAAGTCCTTTGATAATGGCGAAGAAATTAATGACGCTCTTTTTAACACAGGATGTTTATAAGTATTTGGCTCTACGAATTCAACGTCAGCACAAGTTAATGGAGTATTTAACCATTTAAATGGTGACTTTGGATTTCTTAGTCCGCGTACTAAAAAAGACAATTCTTCGTTTTCACTGATTGCATTTATAATGACATCGTTTTCACGATAATCTGTTTTTGATATGACAATGATTTTCATTAAGATTTTTTGTTCTTATATCCAAGTTTTGAGAGAACTTCGTCATTGTCTCTCCATGATTGCATGACTTTGACAAAAAGTTCTAGATCAATGTCTTTTTTCAAGACTTTTTTAATTTGATTTTCTGATTGTTCACGAATAGTTTTGATCCTTTTTCCACCTGCTCCAACTACGATTCCAACGTGTGATTCACGTTCAACAATAATATCAGCAGATGCTTTAATTTTCTTGTCTAAATCAATAAATTCATTAACTTTAATTGCACAAGCATGTGGAACTTCTTGCTTAAGCAACTTAAGAATTTTCTCACGAATAATTTCTTTAATTAAGAATGTTTCGTCTTCGTCCATATATGAATTCGTATCATAATATGCTGGGCCTTCAGGTAATAGTTCAATGACCTTGTTTCTTAGCTCATCAACATTGAATTTTTCAGTCGCCACAGTTTCAATAAAGATTGCGCTAGGCAAAGCTTTGCTATATTTACTTTTAAGTTTTTCAACTTCAGTAATTCTACACTCGTCAATCTTATTTAAGACAATAATTAATGGTTTAGTTTTAATATCAACATGATCGAGTACAAATTGATCACCTTCTCCGAAAGGTTTGGATGCATCAATAACAAGAATATTTACATCAACATCATGAGCAGTTGAATAAGCCATTTTGTTCATTTCTTCACCTAATTTATAAATTGGGCGATGAACTCCTGGAGTATCAACAAAAACAATTTGCACATTTTCACTATTATAAATTCCTTTAATAGCGTTTCTTGTTGTTTGTGCCTTATCGCTAACAATTGATATTTTGTGATTGATTAAGCCATTAAGTAATGTAGATTTGCCCACATTAGGCCTACCTAATATAGATACAAAGCCAGATTTCATTATTTTAAGTCATCTTCGCTAAAAGCGAATGGAAGTAATTCGTCGATATTAGTTTCTTTAACATCGCCTTTTAAATTACTCATATAAATAGGTGCTTTTTTAGGGAAAAGTTCGCTAATAACTTGTCTGCAAGCACCACAAGGTGAACATGGTTCATCAGTATTTGCAGAAAGTGCCATTGCTACCATATCTTGTTTTTTAACACCATGAAGCATCGCATTATAAAGAGCATTTCTTTCAGCACACATACATAAAGGATAGGAAGAATTTTCAATATTAGCACCAACGAAAACTTGTCCGTCTTTAGTTAATATTGCTGCTCCTACTTTAAAATGTGAATAAGGAGAATAAGATAATTCTCTTGCTTCTTTAGCTTTTTCAATAAGTTCTTCTTTGTTCATAATTTGCTCCTATCTAACCGATAAAATCTCTTCTTGTAATGGAAACATTATTTCTTCATCTTCTTTTTTCATGTGATCATATCCTAATAAATGTAATAATCCATGAACATAAAGGAATGAAAGCTCTCTTTCAATAGAATGTCCATATTCCTTAGCTTGCTCATCAGCTTTTTCAATAGAGATATAAATATCTCCAAGACATACTGTTTGAGTAGAATGAAATACTTTTTCTTTTGAATCATCGCCATCCATGAAAGCAAAACTAATTACATCAGTTGGTCGATCAATTTGGCGATATTTTTTATTTATTTTATGGATTTGTTTATTGTTTATTAAGGACACTGAAATAATTGGATTAAATGTTAGTTTTAAATGATTTAAAGCAATTTCAGTAAGCTTAATAAACTTTTCTTCATAGTCACTAAAATTAGTGTCGATGCTAGTGAAGTCAATTTCCATAGAAATATGTTATCACATATAGATTTTATTTGCATCAGGAGTTTCAAGATAATTATTTAGTTTTAATTTGATAAAATCAAATTCATCCTTTTGAGTCGCGTAGTCAAACACCCCATTAAATATGTTAATTAAGAAGAGGGAAATGCATAAATTAAATAAAACATAAGTAATATTTTGTATGCCTGTAAATTTCATCATTAAATAGGAAAAAACGATTAAAATTCCAATTTCACAATATTTAAATAAAACTCGATTCAGCGCTACTTTATTTGCTTTTTCGCTTGTTTTTCTAGCAAAAAATTGGAATTGGTAATCATTTTCTGAAGCGTAAATTTTACTCTCGTCTTCCATAATCTCACTTGCCTTATCTTTGAAAGTTGGCTTGATAACAAAAGATTCAATTAATGACAATGCAAATGAAGCTACTATAAAAGTTAAATTCCAGAAATTGTTTAACCCTAAAACTACGATAATAAAAACAGAAATCATTAATCCGTAAGCTAAATTTGGAAGGGTTGTTAAAACATTGTAACGATATTTTTGAATTGTTTCGTATACAGGTGCATATCCTTCTGTTGGTTTAACTATTTTCATCTTATAAATTTCATCATCAATATGATTTAAAGCTGTTATTAAATAACGACGAAAAATAAGCTCAAAAATAGCGAATAATCCAAAACAAATTAAAGATACATATAACGGCTTTTTACCATCTAAAAAGTAAGTACCAATAAGTAAAGATAATCCTGATACAACCTGAAAAAACAGCAAAATTCGCTTATCCTTTTTAATCGGTTCAATAATCATGGTTTGTTTGCATCTCTTTTTCATTAGATTATCTGTTGTAATTAAGGCTAGTCTTGTCCATCTTAAAACAAAATCAGATATTGGCACTTTTCTTTTGCCAAAACAAGGATCAAAGTAATATACATATTTTTTGTTCACTTTTAAAAGAAGTGCCGCGTGATTAACCCGTTTTTCTCCTTTTAAAAGAACAACAATCGGCCATTTATGGTTTTTAAGTAATTCATTAGTGTCAGTTATCCTAACACCAACTAGTTCCATATTTTCCTTCTTCGCGTAAGCAATAAGTTCCTTAAAATTATATGGACGATCTTCATGTTTAAGATAAAGGTAATTTTTGTCTTTGTGATAATTGGCAAGCATCATGGATAAACATGTAAAAGCACAATCATTCTTGCCATATTGAGATATAAGATACATAGACCTCCTTTTCTGTAGATCCCCTACACTTATTAATAGGGGTAAAAAGTCGGAAAATGTGTAAATTATTTTTTAGTAAAAGAAAAGACCCTTAAGGGTCTTATTTTTTGAAAACTTTTTTAAACTTTGCAAATGCTGTGTCTTTTTCATCCAGTGCATTTTTGTAAGATTCAAGAGCTTCTCTTTGTTTCCTATTTAGCGAAGTAGGAATTCTAACATTTAGGTGAATATATTGATCGCCAGGCTTTTGAGTTCTGAGATCATTAATTCCTTTGCCTTTCATTCTAAGTACTTGTCCACTTTGTGTTCCGGCAGGAATTGTGACAAGCACATCTCCATAAGGAGTAGGAACTTCAATTTTATTTCCAAGTGCTGCATCGATAAAATCAATTGGAACTTCTAAATGGATATCATTATGCTCTCTTTTGAAATATGGATGTGGTTTAACTGCGATTTCAACATATAAATCGCCATACGGACCTCCATTAAGTCCAGGTTCGCCCATTCCTTGAAGACGAATTTGTTGTCCTTCATTAATTCCAGCAGGAATATGAATTTTCATTGTCTTTTTGCTATTGATATGTCCTGAACCATTACATGATGAACATTTTTTAGATATAATCTTACCTTTTCCACCACATTCAGGACAGACAGCTTCGTTTTCCATGACACCAAAAAGGGTTCTTTGTTGTCTTCTAACGGTTCCTCTTCCTCCACAAGTTGGACAAACTCTAATATCGCTTGGTGAATCAGCACCGCTGCCATGACAGTGTGGGCATTCACCTTGATAGTCAAAGGAGATTTCAGTGTCTTTTCCAAGGACTACATCCATGAAATCGACTTTAAGTCGCATTAAGCGATCGTCTCCTCTTTGAGGTCCGCCAGTATTTCTACTTCTACGTTGACCTCCACCAAAGAAGGAAGAGAAAATATCGCCTAAATTGATATCGTCACCAAATCCACCAAATCCTCCGCCTTGGAATGGATTACCTCCACCAGCTCCACCACCAGTTTGTTCGAAGGCTGCATGACCAAATTGATCATAAGTACTACGTTTATTATCGTCGTAAAGCACATCATATGCTTCTTGAACTTCTTTAAACTTTGTTTCGTCACCAGTTTCTTTATTATCAGGATGGTATTTTTTGGCTAATTTACGATAACTTGATTTAATATCATCTTTAGATGCACTTTTATTAACACCCAAAACTTCATAGTAATCTCTTTTTGCCATAATTTCCCTTTCTTATATGCCGAAAGGGGCAAATAGCCCCATTCGGATAAACAATTAATATTTAATTAAGCTTTATTCTTTTCAGAATATTCTGCATCAACGACATCATCTGGGTTAGTTCCAGGAGTCTCTTGAGCAGCTTCGCCACTAGCATTTCCTGCATTAGCTTGAGCACTGTTCATCATTGCAGCAGCTTGTTCAAGTTCATTAATTCTTGTTTTAAGAGTTTCAATATCATTTGAATCAAGAGCAGCCTTTAGTTCATCTCTAAGCTTTTGAGTTTGTTCTTTTTGGCTAGGATCAATCTTATCGCCTTTTTCTTGTAAAGAAATATCAATATCGTTAATTAAGCTTTCAGCTTTATTCTTAACTTCTGTTTCTTCTTTACGTTTAGCATCAGCTTCAGCGTTTTCTTCAGCTTCTCTAACCATTCTATCGATATCTTCTTTAGAAAGTCCGTTACTACCAGTAATAGTAATTTCTTGTTCTTTTTGAGTATCTAAGTCTTTTGCACTAACTTTAACGATACCGTTAACATCGATTGAGAAAGTAACTTCAATTCTTGGTTCACCACGTCTAGCTGGTTTAATTCCAGTTAATTGGAAGTGACCTAATAATTTATTATCATGAGCCATTGGTCTTTCACCTTGGTAAACCATGATATCAACAGCTGGTTGATTATCAGCAGCAGTTGAGAAGATTTGTGATTGAGTAGTTGGAATTGTAGTATTTCTCTTAATAAGAGGAGTTAAAACGCCACCTAAAGTTTCAATACCAAGAGTTAATGGAGTAACATCGAGAAGAACAACATCTTTTACGTCTCCAGAAACAACACCACCTTGATAAGCTGCACCAATAGAAACAGCTTCATCTGGGTTAACTGATAAGTTAGGGGTTTTACCTGTCATTTGTTTAACTAATTCTTGAACAGCTGGCATACGGATAGAACCACCAATTAATAAGACTTGATCAAGATTACTTGCAGAAAGTTTAGCATCAGCTAAAGCGCGTCTAACAGGTTCTTCACATCTTTTTAATAAGTGACGTGTAATATCTTGGAATTTAGCTCTTGTAAGAGTCATTTCAAAGTTAACTGGTCCAGCACTTGTCATTGAAATAAATGGAAGAGAAACAACTGTTTCAAGCGAACTTGAGAGTTCAATTTTAGCTTTTTCTGCAGCTTCTTTAATTCTTTGTAAGCTACCTTTATCAGTAATATCAACGTTACTTTCAGTCTTAATTTGAGCTTTGATATAATCAGCAACAACATTATCCCAGTCATCACCACCGAGTTTATTATCTCCAG
Source organism: Bacilli bacterium (assembly GCA_024408075.1). Classification (GTDB taxonomy): domain Bacteria; phylum Bacillota_I; class Bacilli_A; order RFN20; family CAG-826; genus UBA2450. The sequence goes on from JAKSVK010000001.1 coordinate 79,858, forward strand.
CAGTAGAAATAACTTCGAATGTACCATCTCCGATATCAAGGATAGAAACATCGAATGTTCCACCACCAAGATCGAAAACTAAGATTTTCTCTGATTTTTCAGTTTGTAAGCCATAAGCTAAAGCAGCTGCGGTAGGTTCGTTAATAATTCTAACAACATCAAGTCCAGCAATTTGACCAGCATCTTTAGTTGCTTGTCTTTGAGCATCGTTAAAGTAAGCTGGAACAGTAATAACTGCTTTTTCAATTTTGTGTCCAATATTTGCTTCTGCATATTTCTTCATGTAAGCAAGAATTTTTGCAGAAATTTCTTGTGGAGTAAAGTCCTTGTTAACACAGTTAATATGAACTTTCTCTGCACTACCCATTTTTCTTTTAATAGAAGAAACAGTATCTGGGTTAGTAACTGCTTGACGTTTTGCAGCATTACCAACGATTTCTTCTCCATTTCCTTTAAAGGAAACAACAGATGGAGTAGTCATTGTTCCTTCTGGTGAAGGGATAACTTTAACAGTTCCATCAGCTTGTAAATATGAAACAACTGAGTTAGTTGTTCCAAGGTCAATACCTAATATAATTTCTTTTGCCATATGATTTTATCCTCCTAAGCATTTTCTTTGTTATTTTCTTCTTCTTTTTTAAGTACACTGACTTGAACATTTGCTGGTCTAACAATTCTGTTATGGAGCTTATATCCTTTCGCGTATACTTCTGTAATGAGGTTTTCTTTTTCACCCTCCACTGTATCAACAGCACTCATTGTTGTAGGATCGAAGAGTTTTCCTACTTCTGGAGAGATCTCACTTACTCCTTCAGCTTCTAATGCACTGACTAAGTTTTTATAGATGTATTGGAATCCGATTAAGTAATTTTTAAGAGCAGGATCACTAGGCTCTTTAGCTAGTGCCATATGGAAGCTATCTAGTACTGGAAGCAAAGCTTCAATAAATCCTTCGCTTCGATACTTAAGAGCTTCTAGATGGTCTTTTTCTAAGTTATTTCTTAAGTTTTTAGTGTCCGCATAGGCACGATAATATTCATTTTTCCAATGCTCCATATCGGCCTTTAGTTTTGCGTTTTCTTCAAGAAGTTTGTCCAACTTTTTACTTTCCTTCTTTGAAAGTTCAACTTTTTCTTCTTTATTAGGCTTCTCCACTATTATTACCTCCTTGATCATTGAAATGTTTTTCAAGCTCATTAACGAGATATTCAATCGCGTTTATAGCTTTGTCGTAATCCATACGTTTTGGTCCAATTAGGGAAATGGTATTTTCTCCACCTTCACCTAGCTTGACTTTCGCGGTAACGACCGAAATGTCTGGATTTTCTTCTATCTCGCCAATTTTAACGAGTAGATTTTCTTTTTCTTTGTTGATTTCTGAATCAACGCTTTTGAATAATGATGCGTTATCAAGTAGTTTCATTACTCTTGCTAATGCTTTAGCATCATTTTTGAATTCAGGATGTTCGAATAATTCTTCTTTTCCGTAAAGTGAGAGTCGATCGCTTGCGAATTTTACTAATGATTCTAATATTGCTTGGTAGACTAGATCATGGCTTACTACGTAATCTTGAAGTAATGGCCTAATCGCTTGCATTTTTTCAACCAATTGAGCAATTGGAGTTCCAACCAATCTTTGATTGAGGAGTTCAACACATTGAATGATTTCTTGACTATCAACTGTATCTGGGATGATAAATGTTTTATTTTCAACATATCCCTTATCTGTAACAAAGATTGCAGTGATTGTGTTGTCGCTAATTGGTATGAGCGTGATCTTTGCCAAGTTTTCCTTGCTCTCATCCGGGCCCATAACCACGGAGACCAAATTTGTCATATGAGAGATAATTTCGCAGCTTTCTTTAATTACTTCTTCGATGCTCTGCACTTTCTTATTTAATACAGTTTGAAGGGAGTTTTTGATATCTTCATCAACGTTATTGTCTCTTAAGTGTTCACAATAATACTTATACCCTTTTGAAGAAGGAATTCTTCCTGCTGAAGTGTGAGGTTTTTCAATTAACCCCATCTTTTCTAAAGCAAACATCTCATTTCTAATTGTGGCGCTACTATATGGGAGGTGAAATTCTTCAATTAATGTCTGACTTCCAACTGGTTGAGCGTTTTTAATAAAATATTCAACTATCATTTTTAAGATTGTATCGCTTCTAGTTAATGACATTTTGTTACCTCCTTTTAGCACTCTTCGTTTGAGTTTGCTAATTCTATTATAATGAAAATGTTAGCACTGTCAACACTCAAGTGCTATTTTTTAATAAATTTTTAATTTTAATTATATTAGGTCGACAATGATTTGATCTAAAATCATCATTCCTTCATATGTCGCCTTTAGTATATTGCCTTGTTTAATTAAGTATCCATTATTGATATACTTATCAATAGTTGACTGTTTTTCTTTATATATATCCTTATTATATATATTACGTACGCGTGATAGATCAAGACCTTCAAAGGTTCTTAGATTTAGCATGATTTGATATTCAAATTTATCTTTTAAAGTTACTTTTTCTATCTCTTTTTCGAAATTATTTTCGATATATTTGGAGAAATTTGTCGTATTTTTATAGCGAATATCATCAACATATCCAGAAGCTCCAAGCCCCGCAGCGTAATATTCTTCATTTCTCCAATAAGTTAAATTATGTTCGCTTTTTTTACCTGGTTTTGCAAAATTGCTCACTTCGTAATGTTCGTAGTCATGATTTATTAATGTTTCGTGGACTAAATCATATAAATGTCTTGAATAATCGTTATCAGGTTCTTCAATTCTATTTAAATAAAACACTGTATGTTCGTGAACAGTTAATGAATAAGTGGAAATATGATCAGGATTAAGAGAAAGGATATTTTCTAAATCTTTTTTGAGCATTTTTTCGCTTACATTAGGTAATCCTAAAATCAAATCTAAATTGATGTTATTTATATTATTTTCTCTTAAAAGAGAAACTGAATTGACTACATCGGCGAAAGTGTGTCCACGGTTAATTGCTTTTAATATCTCATCATTGGTACTTTCTACGCCTATAGAGACACGATTTACTCCATACCTAGATAATAGCTCAACTTTATGTTTTGTTAACGTTTCTGGGTTTGTTTCAAAAGTATACTCTTTCACGTTTTTTGCATATGGTTTTAATAAAATTAAAAGTTTCTCTAATAATTCATCTTCTAAAACTGTTGGAGTTCCTCCACCAACATAGATTGTTTCAAATTCTAATATTGGAACATTATCTTTTAAGTCTTTTTCTAATGAATTTAAATAAGAAACTGCGAAATTATGAAAATACTGCAACTTCGTAAAGTCACAGTAATCACATATTTTTTGGCAAAAAGGAATATGAATGTATAGTGATTTGACCACTATTCGTCTTCTTCCTTGTATTCGTTAACTGCTTTAGCAGTTTGATCGTCATCGATTGGTTTTAAGACACGATTTATCTCTTCGGCTACTATTTCTTCTTCAGTAGGTTTATCGTTCTTCTTAATCTTAAGTTTTAATATTCTATTAATGGTAAAAGCAATCAAAGCAATAACAACGGCTATGCCTACAACGATTCCAAATATTGCACCTTGGCTAATTTCTAATATCATAATTTATTTCCTTTCCACAGGGGTGTAAACAAATTTCTTACCAACTTGCTTTTTACTATAATACCCCAATTGAACTAAATGTTCCATAGATGTACGTGCAGTTTCGTATACACATCTAATACATTTCTTATATTGATCAATTGTATAATACATTCCTAAAGTACAGTGACGAGCATAGAATTTTGCTTCGCCTTTTTTAATTAAAACATCCATTTCTAGGAGGTTTTGTTCAAGACGTTGAGCAACCTTTTCATCAAGGACAGGTGGAATAAAATTAATCGCTAATCCTTCGGTAGAATTGACCACTTTAACACTTTGTGTTACTTCTTCGGTGTTTTTAACTTCTTCTGGTTTTGTTTCTTCTACAGGTTGAACTTTTTCTTCTTTAATTTCTTCGTTCATAGGTTCAGCATTTATCTCTTTATGAGAAGTTTCATCTATTTGATAAAAGTCTTTTTTAAATTCTTGATAATTATATTCTTTTGCTAAATCAATATTTTCATCAATCGAATTTAACAAAATGTCTATATAAGGAGCGACAAAATATGTTAAATCACAATTTGCTTGGACTTCATTTGATATTTTCTTATCAAAGTCTTCTTTTTGATTAAGGAAACTTTCAACATTTAAATAAGCAGCAAGTTCTCCATGACCAAAATGACAGATTATTGCTTTAGCAATTAATATAGACATTTCTTCGTTAAAATCTCTAAATGGTTTGACCATTAAGAAATACTTATAAGCAATCAATGCTTTTTCAATAACTGATATAGATCCATTTTTGACGAAATCGAATAATGAATTCATCATCTCTTCTATATATTCAAAAGGAGCAGAATCATACACACGTGAAATAAGTGACATTGAGTTAGAATTTGTTATGTCTCTATCACGATAAAAATAGGTTAATTCACTTACACCTGTAATTCGTGTATAAAGTTCACCAATAAAGTTTTCATCAATATCGTTTTTATAATTTTCTTCAATGTATTTAAGAGCGTTAATGTAATTAACTAATTTATCTTCTTGTTGATCAAATGGATTTTCAGATGCGATTAACTTTGTTAATCTAGCTTCATCTATATCAGCATGATCTTTTCTAATTATTTCTAATAATGACTTTTTGAGGTTTGATAATTTAAAATGTTGAAAGCTTCCATTTGTTTTATCAAGTTGATTTGATTCTTCTATAAACAAATCGATTATATTCTCAATTTTCTTAGATTTGCTTGATAGAGTCGGATATAAACAAATGTTTAACTTTTTTGTTCCGAGCCATTTTAATGACAATGGAAAAGTAAAAGTCTCACGGTAATCTGTAACTTTCTTCCACATTAAATCAGAGACTGGAAAACCAATATTTTTGCTCATTTCGTTACGAGAAAAATATTTTTCTTCAGTATATTCAATAGCAATATCTTTATTAGCCATTTTTATCACCTCATCAAAATTATATAATAGTATTTCTTGTAAAACAAGATATTAACTAAAAAACTACTAATTAATCACTAACTAGTAGTCTTTATTCATCATCGTCGATTGCTAAGATTGACATAAATGCTTCTTGTGGAACTTCTACAGATCCAACCATTTTCATTCTCTTTTTTCCTTCTTTTTGTTTTTCGAGAAGTTTCTTTTTACGAGATATATCTCCACCATAGCATTTTGCTAAAACATCTTTTCTAACAGCTTTTACATCAACTCTAGCGATAATCTTTCCACCAATAGCTGCTTGAATTGGAATTTCAAATTGTTGTCTTGGAATAACTGTTTTTATTCTTTGAATAATTCCAAGTCCTCTTTGATAAGCATTAGGTCTATAAACGATGCTACTTAAAGCATCAACAACTTGTCCATTTAACAAGACATCCATTTTAACTAGTTCTCCTTGTTTATAATCTGAGAATTCATAGTCAAACGATGCATAACCTTTAGTATAACTTTTAAGTTTATCAAAGAAATTATAAACAATTTCAGATAATGGAAGATCATATGTTAATGTCATTCTAGTATCATCAAAATATTGCAAATCTTTATACATTCCACGTTTTTCTTGGCATAATTCCATGATCGAGCCAACATATTCTTTAGGAGTCATAATATGTGCAAGCACATAAGGCTCTTCAATTCTATTTACACAAGATAAATCTGGAAGCTTTGATGGGTTATCAATGTTTATGCAGCTTCCGTCACTCATATATACGCGATAGATAACGCTTGGAGCAGTCAAAATAAGGTCTAGTTTATATTCTCTTTCAAGTCTTTCTTGAACAACATCCATATGTAGTAAACCCAAGAATCCACATCTAAAGCCAAATCCTAATGCTTGTGAGGTTTCTGGAACATATTGTAATGATGAATCATTAAGAGATAACTTTTCTAAAGCGTCTTTTAAATCTTGATAATCGTCGCTATCAACTGGATATAATCCACAAAACACCATTGGATTAATATCTCTATAACCTGGTAAAGCTTCTTTAGCAGGTACATCAAAATTGGTAACTGTATCACCAGGTTTGACATCTTTAATATCCTTAATTTGTGCACAAACATAACCGACTTGGCCACAACTCAATTGTTTCAATTTTAATTCGTCAGGAGTTCTGATTCCTACTTCGGTTACTAAGTAATCTTTTCCTGATTGCATCAACTTAATATGGTCACCAACTTTAATTGTTCCTTCTTTAATTCGCACAAGAATTACAACACCTCTAAAAGGGTCATAATAACTATCAAAAATAAGTGCTTGAAGTGGATTATTATCGTTTCCTGATGGAGCAGGAACATTTTTAACAATAGCTTCTAGAAGTTCGTGAATGTGATAACCGTTTTTAGCAGAAACTTCTACCGCTAATTCTCCATCAATACCAATCTTTTGTTTTATTTCTTGTTTTGCCATTTCAGGCATTGCGCTTGGCAAGTCAACTTTGTTGATAACAGGTAAAATTTCCAAATTATTATCAACTGCAAGGTAAGCATTTGCGAGTGTTTGAGCCTCAACTCCTTGAGTAGCATCCACTACTAAAAGCGCACCTTCACAAGCAGCCAATGATCTTGACACTTCGTAAGTAAAATCGACATGCCCAGGAGTGTCTATTAAGTTAAAAATATACGTTTCGCCATCATCTGCTTTGTAGGATAATGTAACAGCGTTTAATTTTATTGTGATTCCACGTTCTCTTTCTAAGTCCATTGAATCTAGAATTTGTTCTTTCATTTCACGTGAAGATATAGCACCAGTCGACTCTAAAATACGATCAGCCAATGTACTCTTTCCGTGATCTATGTGAGCAATTATTGAGAAATTACGTGTTTTCTTTTGATCAAATTCCATATTTCAGTTAAGAATTATAACATAAGTTATATTTTCGATAAATAATCTTTATATTCTTCAGGAGTAAATACTAGTTCGTATTTGTTATAACGAGTATGATACAGGTCTTGATAGTCTTTTCTCATATATCTTTCATCAATCAAAAGGACATTTCCTTTATCTTTTTCACTACGAATTAGTCTACCAATTGCTTGCGTAACTTTATTCATTCCTGGATATAAATAAGCATAATTAAAGCCTTTTAAGCCTTTTGAGGTATATAGTTCGGATATTTTATTGCTTTCATAATTTATCTTAGATAAACCTATCCCGACAATTAAAATTCCTGATATTCTATCATCTACTAAATCAATTCCTTCTCCAAACGTACCTCCGGTAATTGTAAAGGCTACATGCGTTTCGGTTGGATTGTTCCTAAAGCACGATAAGAAAAGATCTTTTTCTGATTCAGTCATATCTTTTTGTTGTACATGAATAGCAATTTTTGATGGAATTTTAACTTTTGTTAGAATCTTATCCAAATATTCATAGCTTGGTAAATAGACAAAATAATTACCTATTTTTTGATTTATAAATACTTCAATATATCTAGCTACTTCATCATATGATAAATCACGATTTTTATATTGAATCGAAACTTTAGGAGCAATAAATAACTTTAAATTATCTTTAGGAAAAGGTGACTTTAACTGTAAATATGGATCACTAGAAACGTCTCCACCTAATAATTGAATGTAGTAATTTATTGGTGACAAAGTTGCAGAAAAGAAACATGCTGCTTTCATTTTTGTAATGTTCGATGCAATATATTCTGAAGCATTTAAACAAAGTAAATTTAGCGAGACCTTATCAATATCTTTTTGAATATAATAAACATAATTGTCTGAATAAAATTCAGATATTTTAACAAATCTATTTATTTCTAGATACAATTCGGTCAGTTCTTTTGTAATGTCTTCGTAATTGTTTTTGCAAGCGTTTGTATAAGTTAAAATAAATCCTTCGAATTCTTTAAAATCTTTATAATTTATATCCATATATTCATGTTGGCCTAATTCTAAAGAATTATATTCGTCAAAAATCTTTTTCAATTTAGCCATTCTTGTTTTAATGGATTTATTTTTAATATGTCTAAGTGATTTTCTTGCTTGTTCAAAGGTAGTTTCAATAATTGAGGCAGAATACATTTTACGTGATCTATCAATTAAGTTATGCGCCTCATCTACTAAAGCTAAATAATGTGAAGAGTCTTCATCAAAATATCTTTTCATATAACTAATTGGATCGAATAAATAGTTATAATCACAAACAATAATGTCGCAAAAAAGCGATAAATCTAGTTCAAGTTCAAATGGACACACGCTAAAAGTTTTTGCAATTGCAACGATTGTTTCATAGTCAAATGTATCATATGAATTTATTGATTGAGTCAAAATTGTTTTGATTTTATCAAAATATCCTATTGAATATTGGCATTCACTTGGATTACAAGCTGCTCCTTTGCAAAAACAAATTTTATCTTTTGCAGTAATATCAATATTTAATGCGAATAAACCATTATTTTTTAATAATCGCACCGTATCCATTGCAGCAATTTTTCCACTATTTTTAGCTGTTAAATAAAATATTTTGCTTTGTGGATCATCCGAAACAGATTTTAAAAAAGGATATAAAGTAGAAATTGTTTTTCCTATTCCAGTAGGTGCTTCAACAAACAACTTTCCACCATTTTTAGCAATTGAATAACAATATTTAGCGAAGTCTTTTTGACCATCTCTGTATTTAGGAAACGGAAAAGACATATTTTTGATAGATTCATTTCGTTTTTCAGTTAATCTAAAAACAGTATTTTGGAAAGAGATATATTCTTCCAATAATGAATAGATGTCTTTTTCTAAGACTTCAAATGAAAAATTATATCTTTCTATTAAGTTTTCTTTAAGATTTCCTTGTTTAATATAAGTTAATTGAATACCGATGTTTGATAAATGATTTTGCTTAGCAAAAATATATGCATAACACTTAGCTTGTCCCAAATGCCAATCAATATTTTTATCTCTAAAAACTTCTAAATCAGCGATTGTTGTTTTTATTTCATCAATCACATAATTGTCTTTGCTTCGTTCGATAATTCCATCGGCTTTTCCACTTAATACTACCTCAGTTTCATCAATCACAAACTTTTCTTTCAAGAACACTTCAGATAAATAATCAGGGCCTTGCTTACTTTGATATAAAGCATGAATTAAAGTACCTTCTTGAATTGTTCCGTTATTAAAAACACGGTTATCGATATCACCTGTTCTTAAAAGAAAATCCACTAATTGGTGGATGGAAAGATTTAATTGATTCTTTTTCATTTATTCAAATTTTTTACCAAGCAAATTTGGATTGCCATTTAAGAAGGATTTATAGTCCGTTCTATTTCTTCCTTCTTTTTGTAAATCTAAAATTCGTAAAGTTCCGTTAGAAAGTTGGACTTCAAGTCCTTGTTTATCTGCTTTAATAATTTTGCCTACTTCATCTGTAACTGATTCAGAAATAATTGACGCTTTAAAGATCTTAACTTTCTGCCCTTCAAGAAGCAAATATGCGCCAGGTACATCACTTAGTGCACGTATTAAGCCAAATACTTTTTCTTTTGATTCAGCCAAGTTAATTTTCTCTTCTTCTGGTTTAATTGAAGGAGCAAAAGTTACTTTGCTTTCATCTTGATTTGTCCCTTTTAGTTTACCATCTAAAAGTAAAGGTAAATCTCTTAAAATTAATCTTAAAGCTGCCTCGCCCATTTTAGCAAAAAGTGAAGTTGAATTATCATCGATAGAAATGCTAACTTTTTCAGTGTCAAACATCTCACCAGCATCCATTTCTTTTACCATTCTCATTAAGGTCATTCCTGTTTCAGTTTCATTATTTAATAATGCATATTGAATTGGAGCTGCGCCTCTATATTTTGGTAAAAGAGAGCCATGTAAATTAACCGCACCTAAAGGTGGGATATCTAATAATTCTTGAGGAACAATTTGTCCATAAGCTAGAGTAACGATGATGTCAGGATTTAGTTCTCTAACAAATTCATATTCCTTTCTGATTTTTATAGGTTGAAAAACGGGGATGTTATGCATGCTTGCCACTACCTTAGTTGGCACAGGTTCTAATATCTTTTTTCTTCCAACTGGTCGATCAGGTTGAGCAATAACTCCAACAATGTTAAAACCATTTTCAATAAGTCCATTAAGCACAAAGGCACTAATGGATGGAGTTCCCATAAATATAATTCTTTTCTGATTATTGTTTGTCATTAGGTATAACCTAATACATTATAACTTTTCTTAGATTTTATTAAAAGCGATAAATCCACAAAATAAAATTTATTTTATCTTTATACTAATTATTGTAAAATTACAACGCACAAAGGAAGTATTATTATGTATCCTGAATATAATCATATAAAAGAAATGGCGCATTCTACAGCTTCATTACTAGAAACATCTAGAAGAATGCAGGACATTTTTGATGTTTCAACTAAAAAGAATGCAAAAAAGATTGCAGTTGTATATAGAAATGCTAAAGGCAAAAAGAGATTTTATACTTATTCTAGAGCTAGAGCACACACTTATGTTATCGCTTCAATTTTAGATAATTTAATGATCCAAAGGCCTAAAAATAAGCCAATAGTTCTTAAAGCTGCTAACGGACCACACTGGTGTGAAATTTTCTGGGCTATCTTAATGTGTGGCTATAAACCACTACTTGTTGATGCAAAAGCAACTAAAGAAGGCACAGAAAACTTAATTAAACAAGCTAAAGCAGCTGCTATTATTACTGATGATAACTACTCATATAACATTCCAAAGTTCTCACTAAATGACATTTTGGCTGATAAAAAATATTCAACTTATGGATTTAGTGCTAAATGGGAAAACGAAGTTATTTTCTGTTCTAGCGGAACTACTGGGGATGTTAAACTCATGGTTTATAATGGTGAAAATTTGATAAATCAAATTGTTGCTGCATATGATATGTGCGAAACAACAAAAGACATTTTCTATCCAAAACGTTATGGACAAATGAAAATGCTTTCAATGTTACCTTTGCACCACATCTTTGGATTTGCCGCTACATTCCTTTGGTATTTCTATTTCGGAGCAAGCTTTATCTTCCCTAAAAATAATGCTCCAACAGAAATTCAAAAAGCTTGCCAAAATTCAAAAGTTACACACGTTTACTGTGTTCCACTTTTCTGGGATTCATTAGCTCAAACTATTCAAAGAAAGAAAGCTTTGTTATCTGAATCAAAACAAGAAAATATTGATAAATTAATTGGTTATAACACTGGTAAAGTAGATTCTGATATGGCTGGACCTTATAAAGTCACACAAAAGAGAGTTCAAAAGAGCTTACTTGGACGTAATATTAGATTCTGTATTTCTGGCGGAGGATACCTTGATGGAAAAACTCAAACAATCATCAACGGTGTTGGTTATCCATTATATAATGGATATGGTATGACCGAAATCGGAGTTACATCTGTTGAATTAACTCCAGATGTTGTTCTTAGACTTAGAGGCAGTATTGGAATTCCTCTCCATGGAGTTTCATATAAAATTCTTCCTCAAGGAAATGATCAAAACGTTGGTGAATTATTAGTTAAATCACCTATTACTCATATTCGTGAAATTATTGGTGGAGTTGAAAAAGAAGCAAACGTGGATAAAGATGGATATTTCCATACTGGTGATATTGCTGAAAAAGACGCAACTAATAGATATTATCTAAAAGGTAGAATTAAAGATGTAATTATCAATTCTGATGGTGAAAATATTTTCCCTGATGAATTAGAATTCTATTTTAAAGACGTTGAAAAAGTTCAACAGTTATGTGTTCTCGGCATTAACGAAAAAGGAAAATTAAATCAAAAGATCGTTGGTGTTTTTGAAATCGATAATAAAACTAATCAAGAAGAATTAGAAGGTATTAAAGTCAAGATTAAAGAAATTGGCACTACCGGACTTCCTAAAGGAGTTAAGATTTCTGACTTCTATTTCAGTAGAGGAAAACTTCCAACTGCTAATAATATGAAAGTAAAACGTTTCGTTATTAAAGAAGCAATTGAATCACGTTCAAAAGAATACATTCCATTTGACTTAAAGAAAGAGCCAAAAAAGATTGCTGGTATCGATCCAAATGTCGCAAAAGAATTAGTAGAAAAAATGAGAAAGATTTTTAGTAAAATCTTAATTCTTCCATTATTCAAGATTGATGATGATGCTCACTGGGTCAATGATTTAGGTGGAGATTCCATGAGTTATGTTGAACTATTAACTTCTATTCAAGAAGAATTTAAAGTTACTATTCCTGAAAATCTCTATGGTCAACTTGCAACTATTAACGATTTTGTCGAACAAGTTGCTTTACTTAAGAAGAAAAAATAATTAAAAATTATAATTGCAAAATTTCTATACATTTAGTAAGATTTTAGGCGACGCAATAAAAGAGGAAAAAACATGGCAAACATTAAATCACAAATTAAACGTAATCGTACAAACGAATTAGCAAATCAAAGAAACAAGTCTGCTAAAGCTGCTGTTAGAACTGCAGTTAAGAAAGTTAAATTAGCAGTTGAAGCTAAAGATAAAAAAGCAGCTAATGAAGCATTAGTTGCAGCAATTCGTTTAATCGATAAGACTGTCTCTGATGGTATTCAACATAGAAATACTGCCAATAGACAAAAGAGTGAAATTCAAAAATTAGTTAACTCTTTATAATTAATTGCGTTTGAATTTTAATAAAAATAGCTCAAAAGCATAATAGCGGTCAACCAGACCGCTTTTTATTTCGCTATCTAAGTTATAAAGTTCTTCTAAAGCATTCAAAATTCCTTGCTCACTTATAAGTGACAAAGACTTAGACATAACAAATACACGTCCAGGTTTAATTTTTAATTGTTTAGCAACTTCCTCTTGTGGAAGATGTTCTTTTCTTGATAAATATCTAATTTGATTTAATAAACGAAATTGTGATGCAAGTTGAGAAATAAGAACAACAGGTTCGATATTATCAACTTTTAAGTCTTTAAATAAATTAACAGCTTCAACATTTTTGCCTTCAATTAATAAATTTGAAAGCATAAAAGCATTATCTTCAAGTTTTCTGGTCACCATTTTAGTTACGTCTTGATATTTAATGTGATCGGTATATAAAGATAATTTTTCGATATTGTTTTTAAGTAAAGCAACATCAGAATCACATCGAGCAGCTAATTCAAAAAGTGCATCTTTATCTATAATAATATTGTTTTTTGCACAATAAGTTTTGATGTATTCAGTAAAGTTTTTTTCATCTGGATCAACAATTTGAATGATTTTTCCTTTGTCTTTAAGTGATTCTAGAATCGAATTTTTTAAATCAATCTCAGAAGAAACCACAGACATAATTAATACGGATTGCTCATCATTATCAGAATTTACATATTCTTCTAAAACATCATATTGTTGGTCAGTTTCTATTTTGTTTTTAGGTTTTGGTTTACAGAAAAAATAACAATTTTCTAAAGAAACAACCTTTTTATCATATCCAAGAGAAACATATCGACATTCATCCACCGCTTCTTGAACTAAAACATTAAACCCATCGATTTTAACAAAATTAAATTCATCTAATGTTTCATTTTCGCCAAGAAAAGATGCAGTAATCTTTTTAATCTGCGACTTAATGGTTGGATATTGGTTTCCGTAAATAAAATAAATCATCGGTATAATTATATTATAACAATGTCATAAGTTTACAAAGAATAACAAATAGTTCCTTCTAAATCTGTTCTTCTTATTTTAATGTGATGCTTAAGTAATAAACCAATTACACTTTGCTCAGGGTGACCATATGAATTCTTTCCAACAGATATGACCGCTTCCTTAGCATTTATTAGGTTTAAAAACGGTTCGCTTGTAGAAGTAGATGAGCCATGATGTCCAACTTTTAGTATGTCACAATCAAGACTTTTGTATTCTTCTACAATTTTGTTTTCAATATTTTTAGGTGCATCACCCATTATTAAAAATTTTGTATTATTTATATTAAAGTATAAGACTAATGACCTATCATTATCTTCATTCCATATCGATGAATATGTATTTAAATTTTTAATATATAAGTCACCTATTTTTAATGGAAAAGATGTATAACTTGTAAAGTAATTATCAACATTAAAATTAATCATAAGTGAACTAGCTGCACCATTATGATCAAAATCATTATGAGTCGTAATAAGTGCATCAATCTTATATATTTGTAGTTTTTTGAAAAACGGAATCAAACAATCTTTTGCTATATCCTTATATATATTACCCCCTGTATCGATAAGTACAGTGCTGTTCTTATAAGAAATTAAGCAGGCATCACCTTGTCCAACATTTATAAAATATACATTTATGTTTGATAAGTGTTTAAAAGGTACACAGTTAATACAAATAAATGATGTAAAAACTACCACAGATACTCTGTATAGTTCTTTTAAACTTATAGAAAATATATAAATTATAAATAAAAGCATTAATTCATATAAAAGAACGATTGACGGATCAAAAGGTGGAATATATATTTTCAAAAATATGGGTTTCAACCCTTTGCAAATATTACCTATAAAATTAGTGAAACCATTTAAAGGCTTGCCTATTGGTATGCCGACTAATCCAACTATTCCAAAAAAAGAATAAATCATCATTAATGGAGTTAATAAGAGCTGAAACGGAACTGATAAAGGCGATATTTCGTTATAGTACTTTATTGTAAAAGGTAAGAAAAACAGTGAAATAACACCAGTTAATAATAGCTTCTTTTTAATACCTTTTAATTTTCTAAACGAGCCATTTACAAAAAGGCAAACAATTGGAATTAAATATGCAAATAAGAACGTATCTTGGCGTGCTAAATTAAAATCTATCAGCATGAAAACTATTCCAGATCCACATAGTAAATTTAGATACGAAAATTTGTCTTTTAAAAGGTATTTGTTAATCCATTTTAAGTGAAGTAATGTAACAAATTTTATCACCACAAATCGCGGAAAAGTAAATATCCCATATATTGTTAACAATATATTTGATATTAAAATTGCATATTTTTCTTTGCATAAGTAGCCAACAAGAAAAGATATTAACTTATAAAATAGATATAAGAAAATTCCACTATTAGAAATTAGTCTAATCAAATGTAATTCAGAAAATAAACTAGCTGTTTCACCAGTTTTTGTTGATCCAAAAAGTAAAGAGCCGATTAATCCGCTCGTGTTCTCATCAAATTGAGATAAAAATCGCTTCTTTAATTGCTGAATTTTAATTGGATTAGAAAATACTACATTAATTTTTGGATTAACAATTTCTGAATAAACGCCTTTTTTATTTAAATAATCTTTAAAATCAAATTGAGATTCAATCGTTTGAAAGCTTAATTTTTTCTTATCTCCTTTAATAGTTAAAATATCCCCTATTTCTCGAGAGTTATTTTTTTCATAAATATAAAGTTTTTCAAATGAACTAGAAGCTATAAAATAATTCTCTTTTACCTCAATAACTAAACATTTGTACTCACTTTTTTGAAAATTAGGCCTAATAAAGGATAATCCAAGACCTATTAAAAATACTCCTAAAGCCACTGCTACATGCTTTTTAGAAAATCTCTTCCAAGTAAATAGCAATATTAAAATAGTTTCAATGATTCCAAGTATTAATGCATACCTTAAATTCAATCCTATTAATAAGGATATAAATAATACTAGTAATGTCACACGTGAAGAATTACATAATTTCTAATCTTTTTATAAGTGGCATTTCCTACTCCATAAACATCTTGAAGTTGTTCCAAAGTAGAAAATAAGCCATTACTATTTCGATGATTAACAATTGAATTAGCAATTGTCGTTGAAATTCCATCTATACTTGCTAAAACTTCCGCTGTATCACTATTAATATTTACTTTAGTAACTTCATTAGATCCACATATATCTGATGCATCAAATTTACTCGCAATATAGTAAGTAACTCCGTTTGTAATTAAAGCATCTTCATAATATGCTCTTGAATCAGCGTTTGATGAAATTCCTCCTGCGCTTTCAATTAAATCTGCCATAGTAGAATTTTCTTTCATCGTATAACTACCAGGTTTATAAACTGCTCCCTCAATCGTTGTAGAAAAAGTATGAGAACTTACTTCTGCAGTATCTGTTGTACCATTTGATGTAATTGAGATATTTGGGTCTAAAACCATGAACACAGTAATCGCGGCAACGGCAGCAATTACAACACCAATAATTAGTTTTATCATAATAAAACCTCCTCACTTATATAGAGGGGGCAAAATATCAATTTTGATTAAATTATTTTTAGGCAAGAAAAAAGACCCTAAAGGGTCTTATTTTTTCTTAATTAAGCACCAATCTTAACAATTTCAACTTTGTAAGGGATTTTGCTTTTAACTTCAACGATATCTCCTACAGAAGCTCCAACAAGTGCTTCACCTAATGGACAAGCATTTGAAATTTTATGAGCGAATGGATCGCTTTCAACTGTACCAACAATGAGATATTGTTCTTGTTTTCCTGTTTCAACAAATTTGATAGTAACTTGATTACCAAGGGCAACTCTATTGCCTTTTTTCTTATCTTCATCAATGATAACTGCGTTAGAAAGAATATCTTCAATTTCTTTAATTCTGCCTTCAACTTCGGCTTGTCTATTTCTTGCTGCATCATAATCAGCGTTTTCGCTTAAGTCACCTTGAGCACGAGCTTCTGCTAATTGCTTTTTAACTTCATCTCTGACGTTTTCAATCAAATCACGAAGTTCATCTTGTAACTTTTTATAACCAGCTTTTGTTAATTGTTGTCTTTCTTCCATGTCTATGACCTCGATATTCTATGCGTTATTATAACAATAACGATTTATATATTCCATAACTATTTTTAACTTTAATTTGACTATTCTATATACTAAACTATTGCTAGGTTGTTATTCTTTAGAAAAACAAAACACTAAAAATGAAGAAAGAAAGTTCAATTAAGCAATATTTAATCTTAATGTTCACCTTTTTCAAGATAGGTTTATTTACTTTTGGTGGAGGATACGCGATGATTCCTCTTATTCAAGATGAAATTTGTAATAAACACAAATGGATTTCTGAAGAAGAAATATTAGATATTATAGCTATTAGTGAAACTACTCCTGGTCCAATTGCAGTAAATGCTGCAACTTTTGTTGGCTATAGAGTAGCAGGCGTTTTAGGAGCAATCTTCGCCACTATTGGACTAGCCATACCTTCATTTGTAATTATTTTTGTTATTTCATTTTTCTATAAAGATTTTATTAAAATCAAATTCTTTGATGCATTATTTAAAGGCTTAAAAATTGGAGTCATATTATTACTTTTCTCTGCTGTAATCAGATTATTTAAGTCATTCAAAATAAACTTATTAGGAATAATAATTTTTGCAATTGTGTTAGTGGTTTCGATCGTATTTTCATTTATCAACATCACTTTTAACTATCTTTCACTTGGTTTGATTCTTGCTGGAATTTTTACAGGTTTACTTATAACTGCATTATCAAAAAGGAGGGAAAATAAATGATTCTATTTGAATTATTTTATACATTCTTTTTGATAGGATTATTCACCTTTGGCGGCGGTTATGCGATGATCCCTATGATCCAAGAACAAGTTGTAAATAAAGGCTGGATTAGTGAAACTGCTTTAACAGACTTTATTGCTATTAGCGAAGCTACACCTGGTCCTTTCGCTATTAATATTGCTACTTTTGTTGGAAATTCTGTTGGTAATGTCGGAGGAGCATTATTAGCCACTTTAGGTGTAATTCTTCCTTCGCTTATTATCATTATTATTATTGCTGCTATCTTAAAAAGATTTATTAAAAATAGATTCGTTCAAGGCGCATTAAAATATGTTAAACCAGTTGTTTTAGGTCTTATTCTTTCAACCGCGATTACAATTTGTTTAAAAGTAACAATGTTCCAAAACGGGTCATTACAATCCTCAATTAATATAGATAAAAAGAGCATAATTTTATTAGTTATGATGATTGGATTTATGCTTATTTATAAACAAGTTAAAAAGAAAAGCCTAAGTCCATTAAAGATCTTAGGCATTTGCGGATTACTTGGTATAATTATATTTATATAATTATTTTTCAGGGAAGTCTTCTGAGAAAGCGTTAAAAACTTCTTCAACTTCCTCATATTCTTCATCACTTTCAATCTCTTTAAGTTCTCCTTCGTCAGTGTATTCCATAGCAATGACTTCTTCAGGGAGATTTTTTTCATAAAGGAAAACATATTTTTTCTTACGCGCTTCATGTTCGTAAGTAAACAAAATTTCCATCACACGTTGTTTACCGTTTTCATCAGTAATCACGATTTCTTTTTCATCATTAATATCCATAAATCTATTTTCCTTTCATTTGAAGATAAAAATTTAATATTTCACAAGCAGCTAAACGATCAACTGATTGTTTGTGATCTCTAGAGGAAATATTCATTTCACTTAAAGTTTTATGAGCAGAAATTGTCGTCATTCTTTCATCTTGAAGATAAATGTTTAAAGAAGAATCTTCTTTTAATAAGTCTTCTTGAAATCGTCTTGAAGATTTAGCTCTTTCTCCTTCAGTTCCATCCATATTAATTGGTAAACCAATTACTATATTATGAATTCCTGTTTGTTTAACAAGTTCGTGAACTCTATTTCTAGCTTTAGAAAAGGCGCTTTCTTCAAATCTGAAAGTTTCTACTCCATGAACAAAACCAAGAGTATCGCTTTGCGCGATACCAAGTGTTCGTGTACCTAAATCTAAACCTAAATATTTATCCATTATTTAATTTCTTTCTTCATGGTTTCAATTGCACTAGCAACTTTGTCTTTATTTCTTCCAGATCCAGAAGCGAAGTCATTTCTTCCACCGCCAGAACCTTCTAATAAAGTACAAATTTGTCTAACAATTAATCCAGCATTATATTTTTCTTTAGCAGTACCATTTACACTACAAATAACTGGTAAATTGTTACCATCTTCACCAACTAATAAGAGCAATGAATCAGGATGAGATGCTTTTAATTTATCAACAATTGAAACTATTGAATCACGGTTTGCGTCTTTAACTGATTTAATTAAAATATCAACGCCATTGACAGAATTAATTTCATTAGCAATTGATCCGGCTTCAAGTTTAGATAATTTGCCTTGTAAAACTTGGTTTGCAGCTTTTAATTCATTTCTTTCATTAATTAAAGTGTTAAGTCTAACACCTACTTCAGAAATTGAAAATGCACTTAATGAATTTCTTGCTTGAATCAACATATTTTCACGTGCTTTTAGTAATTGATAAGCGCCAATTGAGGTACGAGAAACAATTCTTCTAATACCGCTTGCAACGCTTTCTTCACTTTCAATAACAAATACACCAATATCACGTGAATTGCTAACGTGAGTTCCGCCACAGAATTCCTTACTTACTTCGCCAAAGCAAACAACTCTAACGACAGCTCCATATTTCTCATCAAATAAAGCTTTTGCTCCGAGTTTTTTAGCTTCATCAATAGATAAAACTTTAGTTTCTTCTTTAATAGCTTCACTTATCCATTGATTAACCTTTTTCTCAACTTCAGCGATTTGTTCTTCGGTCATTTTTTCAAAATGTGAGAAGTCAAAGTGAATATATTCAGGACAGACATAACTACCTTTTTGAGCAACATGTGGTCCTAAGACTTCAGTTAAAGCACTTTGTAGTAAGTGCACAGACGAGTGGTTTCTTGCAGTTAATTCACGAGCATAAGTATCAATTTCGAGTTTAACTTTATCACCAACTTTTACTTCACCAAACAAAACATTAACATGATGCAAATGTTGTTTGTTAGGAGCTTTAGTTACAATAGTAACTCTTGCTTCAAAATCTTTATTTTTAATAATTCCACGATCAGCAATTTGTCCACCGCTTTCAGCGTAGAATGGAGTTTCTTTAACAATAATTTGTCCTTCTCCAGAAAGAGAATCAACTTTAACTCCATCAACAAACAAACCAATAATTTCACTTTCAAGTTCAACTTTTTCATAATTAAACGAACTTTCATTAGTGAATTTCATTAAATCAATTGATTGTTTACTCATGGATTGAGCATCACTTCTTGCAGCTCTAGCTCTTTCTTTTTGCTTATTCATTTCTTCTTCAAAGCCTTTCATATCAACTTTGATTCCTTTTTCTAAGCAAATTTCTTCTGTTAATTCTTTTGGGAAGCCAAAAGTATCATAAAGAGTAAAGACATCTTTACCACTTAATTCTTTGTTTTTCTCGATTAAATCATTTAAAAGTATTCCACCTTTAGTTAAGGTTTTATTAAATTTTTCTTCTTCTGAAATAACTAATTTTTTAACAAAATCTGCTTTTTCAATTAAATAAGGATAGAAACCTTTCATGATTTCTACGACTTTATCTACTAATAAATATAAGAATGGTTTTTCAATGCCTAAGACTTTACCAAATCTTTCAGCACGTCTAACTAATCTTCTTAATACGTAACCTCTACCTTCATTTGAGAATACTTCACCGTCTGCAATTGCAAAAGTAACTGCTCTAATGTGGTCAGCAATAACTCTAAATGCCATTTTATTAGTTTCGTATTTTTTGCCAGACATTTTTTGAACTTCTTCAATAATTGGCCAGAATAAGTCTGTTTCAAAGTTAGATTCAGTTCCTTGCATAACACAAGCAAATCTTTCAAGTCCAGCACCTGTATCAATATTTTTGCTTGGTAATTCTTTATATTCACTACGTTTTTTGCCACTAACAGCATTAAATTGTGAGAAAACAATATTCCAAATTTCAATATAACGATCGTTTTCCATATCATTTTTAAGTAAATCAATACCAATATGTTTAGGATCATATTTATCGCCACGATCGAAATAAATTTCTGTATCTGGTCCACAAGGTCCATCACCAATTTCCCAGAAATTACCTTCTAAAGGAATAAGATGATCTTCTTCTATTCCAGCATTCATCCAGCATCTTTTTGTATCTAAATCTTGAGGGAAATATGTGATATATAGTTTGTTTTTATCGAAAGCAAAATATTTATCAGATGTTAAAAGCTCAACAGCCCAAGGAATTACTTCTTCTCTAAAATAATCTCCTATGGAGAAGTTACCTAACATTTCAAAGAATGTATGGTGTCTATCAGTTCTTCCAACATTATCAATATCGTTAGTACGAATACTCTTTTGAGCATTAGTAATACGTTTACTTGGTGGTATTTCACTACCATCAAAATATTTCTTTAAAGCTGCAACACCAGCATTGATCCATAGTAAAGTAGGATCATTTTTAGGAATTAATGAACTTCCTGGTTCAATATGGTGTCCTTTTGATTCAAAGAACTTTAACCATGTTTCTCTAATTTCGTGTCCTGTCATTTTTCTCATAAACATTTCCTCACAAAAAAACGTTCCACTAGGAACGACTTTGCCGCGATACCATCCTATTTCCATTTCCAGATTGGAATGACTCTTAATTTAAGTTATTACGCTAACCAACGGTGGCATTACCCACGTGACAAGGAGTGGCTAATTTATTTTGATTTACGTCCTTCCACCATCTGACGCTCTCTAGAAAATCAAATATAAATATCTTTCCTTCGTTATAAATAATATCAATAATACTATCTAATTACAAAAATTAATTTTTGTTAATACCAGTAGTTATAATATTTTACCTTTATAAAAAGTTTTATCAATTAACCCACCTCCGAGACATACATCACCATCATAAAAAACAGTTGCTTGTCCTGGAGTTACACTCTTATATGGTTTATCAAAAATAAGCTCAACTTCATCATCATTTATAAACTTAATTGTGACCGGATTATCACATTGTCTATATCTAAATTTTGCGTTAATATGAGCACCATCTTTTGGCTTAATTGAGATAAAATTCACATTTTTTACTGAACATTTGTCGGAGAATAAGTAAGCTGACTCACTTCCGCTGGCAACATAAAGGATATTGTTTTTAACATCTTTTTTAGCGATAAACCATCCCTTAGCTTCCTCATGAGATATGCCACCAATTCCAAGTCCTTTTCGCTGGCCAATTGTGTAGTACATCACGCCATCATGAGTGCCTAATTCTCTACCTGTTTCAATATCAATAATTTTACCCTTCTTTGCAGGAATATAATTTTTTAAGAATTCTCTAAAATTTCTTTCACCAATAAAGCAAATTCCTGTTGAATCTTTCTTGTCAGCAATATCAAGTTTTAGATCTCTTGCGATTTTTCTAACTTCTGGTTTATCAATATCACCTAATGGAAATAATGCGTATTTTAATTGTTCTTGTGAAAGTTGATTTAAGAAATAAGTTTGATCTTTGTTTTGGTCAAAACTCTTGCACAAATAAGCAATTCCATCTTTATCAACACGTTTTGCATAGTGACCCATTGCTATCATGTCGAAACCATGATCTAAAGCAAACTTTAAAAAGGCGTCAAATTTAATATATTTATTACAAAAAACATCTGGATTAGGTGTTCTTCCTGCTTCGTATTCTCTTATTAAATAAGAAAATACATCATCCCAATATTCTTTAACAAAATCTATTCTAAGTAATTCAATTCCAAGTTTTTTTGCTACAGCAACCGCATCATCATAGTCTTTTTCTTGTGGACATTGTGAATTATTAATTGTTGGATTTCCTAAATAGTCGTTATTTGCAAGTGCGTCCCAGTTACGCATAAAACAAGCTGTGACATCATAGCCTTGTTTTTTTAACAAATATGCAGCAACTGCACTATCAACACCACCAGAAAGTCCAACTAATATCTTCATAAAAGTTCTTTGCTATCCAAAATTAAAGTAAATGGTCCATCATTTACAGAGTCGACGAGCATATCTGCTCCAAATACACCAGTGGAGATAGCTTTACCAAATTTATTCTCTAATTGTTTATTAAAATAATCATATAATTCTTCAGCTTCATGAGGTCTCATTGCATTAATAAATGATGGTCTTCTTCCTTTGGAAGCATCAGCATAAAGTGTAAACTGTGAAACTGATAAAATATCTCCATGAACATCATCAAGAGATAAATTAATTAATCCATGTTCATCAGCAAAACATCTCAAAGATAAGAGTTTATCAATCATTCTATCTACGATGTCGGTGTTATCGTCACCTGTAAAACCAACTAAAAGCAAATAACCGCGAGAAATTTTTCCCACGGTTTTTCCTTTTATAGTAACTTCAGCATTTTTAACTGTTTGAAGTAATATTTTCATTACTATGAAATAATCTCTCTAATAACAGGAAGTGCCCAAACAGGATCATCACTAAATTCATATGCATTAACAATTTCTTCAAGAACATTATCAACATCTTCCTTATTAGTATAAGCGGTGCATAATAAATCGCCTTTTTGGACAAAATCTCCAACTTTATGAGCAAGAACAATACCAGCAGACATATCAATAATATCTTCTAAGGTTTCACGTCCTGCACCAAGTTTCATAGCAGCTTCACCAATGCCTAATGCATTAATTTCTTTAATATAGCCATCTTTTTCAGCTCTTAGTTCAATAACATTCTTACTAACTTCAAATTTTTCTGGATTTAAAATATATGAAATATCACCGTTTTGTGCTTCAACCATTTCAACAAATTTGTTAAATGCAGCACCATTTTGGATAACTTCTTCTAATTTATTTCTAGCTTCTTCTCTGCTCTTACAGATTTTTGCTTGAACAAGCATAATGCTTCCAGAAGTATAACAAAGTTCCATCAAATCTTTTGGTCCATGTCCATGTAAAGCAGCAATAACTTCTTTAACTTCAAGAGAATTACCAACAGCATTACCAAGTGGCTCACTCATATCAGATAAAACTGCGATTGTATCACGCTTTAATGATTTTCCAATGTTAACCATTGTATGAGCTAAAGTACGTGCACTATCCATGTTTTTCATGAACGCACCTTCACCAACAGTAACATCTAATATGATTGCATCAGTACCGCTAGCAAGTTTTTTAGACATAACGCTTGCTGCGATTAATGGAATCGATTCAACTGTGCCTGTAACATCACGTAAAGCATAAAGTTTTTTATCAGCAGGAACTAATGATTGAGTTTGTCCAATAATAGCAATGCCAATTTTATTAACTTGATCAATCATTTCTTCTTTAGTTTTTCTAACGCAAAGATTTGGAATAGATTCAAGTTTATCAAGAGTTCCCCCGGTATGTCCAAGTCCACGGCCGCTCATTTTAGCAAGTTTTGCTCCACAAGCTGCAACCATAGGTCCTAAAACTAAAGAAGTTTTATCTCCAACACCACCAGTAGAATGTTTATCAACTTTAATTCCTTTAATAGCAGATAAATCAATGACTTCTCCACTATGTTCCATACAATCAGTTAAAGTAGCAATTTCACGGTTATTCATTCCCTTATAAAAAATTGCCATATTCATTGCAGAACTTTGATAATCAGGAATACTTCCATCAGTATAGCCTTTAATCCAGAAAGCAATTTCTTGGTCAGTTAATTCGTGACCATCACGTTTTTTAATAATTAAATCTACCATTCTCATAAAAAAGTACCTCATGAATATAATATCATAAATAATGTATTTTATACATTTTTTTAATAATTCGTGATAATCTATTAACATGAATTTTAAAGAAAATTTGGAAGAATTTTTATCTGAAAAACAAGCAAATGAACTGCTAGACACTTTAGAGGAATCTTCTAAACACGCAGTCTTATTAAATACTAAATTTATTAGTGATGAAGAGTTCAAAAAGCTTTTCCCAAATGTAACACCTCATCCACTTGTTAAGCATGCTTATCTTTATAATAAAGATAAATACGAACTTGGAAAAAGCATATATCACGAACTGGGCTATTTTTATTTGCAAGAACCATCAGCTATGGTTACTGCATCACTTTTTAATTTTTCTAAAAATGATGTTGTATTAGATTTATGTGCTGCTCCAGGTGGAAAAACTGTCCAAATGGCATTTAATTTAAATGGTCAAGGGTCTATCGTTTCAAACGATATTTCAAAGTCTCGTGCAGAAATTATTTCTAATAACGCAGAAAGACTGGGACTAGAAAATATCATTATTATAAATAATGATTTTGAGAAAATTTATAATAGTTATCTTAATTATTTTGACAAAATCATGCTCGATGCTCCTTGCTCCGGAAGCGGTATGTTTCGTAAAAACGAACAATTTATTAACGAATGGAGCATTAACAAAGTTTATAAGTTCCAAGAAATTCAGAAACGTTTAATTGAAATTGCTTTTTTGATGTTAAAACCAGGCGGTGAATTAATTTATTCAACATGTTCATATTCAAAAGAAGAAAACGAAGATGTCATTAATTATTTACAAAGTAAATTTGACTTTGAAATTGTAAAACTAGGTTTTGGCTTCGAAACAATTGGAACAAGGCTAATGCCTTCAATTTTCCCTGGAGAAGGACAATATATTTGCAAAATTATTAAGCCAGGAAAACTCAAAGAGAACAGTTTTGACAAAAATACAGGTTATAAATTGTCTCTTCCTAATAATTTAAAAACTTGTAATATAATTAGATTCAACAATACCTATTTTTCATCATATTTTAATATAAAAACTAAAGGCTTTTCTATATTAAGATATGGTACAAAAGTAGGAGAAGAAAATAAAAACATCTTTACTTATGATCTTCATTATGCAAGAACACTAAAAAATAAGGAGTTTCCTCGAATCGAACTTACTTTTGAAGAATGTAAAAAATATCTCTATGGAGAGGTTATAAATAAAAACAATCCGTACGACGGATTTGTTCTTTTGACTTATCTTAATAATCCAATTGATATTGCTAAGTCTAATAAAACAATAATTAAAAATTATTATCCGAAAGGATTAAGAAGAAAATATAATTAATAAATTCTATAAGGTGAATAGTTCCTTAAGTTGTTTTTAATTAATATATCGTAATAATATTTTTTGACTGAGAAAGATAATTCTTTTTCAATACGAGAATATACCAAATTTGCTACTTCTTGAGTAGACATATTAGCATATTCTTCAGGCATAATTGGTTTTAAGAATTTAGTAATTGTAGGATATTTTCTCCAGTGATGTTTTAAAGTTAACACTAAGAATGATCCATAACTAACAGTTGGGACAATTGGAACTTGAGCTTTCATCGCAGCGCGGAATGTACCATGATGGAAAGGAAGAACTCTTCTCATTTGGTCAACATTTCTAGTTCCTTCAGCAAAAATGAAGTAACTTGTTTCACCTTTGGCAAGTCTCTCCTCTACTTTCATCATTACTCGTAAGCCTTGTTTTAAATCTTCTCGGTTTAAAAATAATCCGTCACCAGCTTTAAATACACGCGCAACAAATGGATATTTTTCAATTTCAATTTTAGCAACAAAACTAATTGGTCTTTCATTAAAAGCAAAGAATAAAGGCATACAGTCTAGTGCACTTAAGTGATTTCCAATATAACAAGCAGATCCTTTTACCATGTTTTCTTTTCCAAGAATAATTGGATCCATCTTTAATCTCTTATATACATAGCATATAATTCTTTTACATTTTTTGTATCTGGTCATTAAAGGAGTCTTTTCTGGATGTCTTGAATAACGAATCATCCAGGTAAAATAATCCCAAATAATACATGGAAGTAAACAAATACAAGCTAAAATCAATCTTCCCATTATTTTGCCACCAAAACTAAAACCGAACAGTAATTAACAATTGCATTTCTTACGATAAGGCCGTTTTTATTTAATCCTTGAGCAGTTAATTTAACTTCATAATAATCATCAAACTCAAAAGTTTGAGGTTGATCGGTAGGATTAATTAATAATCTAATTTTCTTATATCCATACAAATATTTTGGATTTTTAACTGAAATTTCCATCACTCCATTAGGATGTTCAAAACAGTCGATAGAATTTTTAATTTCTTCAATTGAGTTAATTGAGAAAACGTCATATTTCTTTCTAAAAGCGATTAAATCACTTACATATTGAACAAGTTCTTCTCTAGAAGAAGCTGTTTCATTATCAAAATCATTAACATTTAAAATATTATAAGTATTATCGAGTCCAAATTTGCTTTGTCCAAATTCTTGGCCCATATGAAGTAACGGGGTTCCTAAAGCTAAAATTGTTAATGCATTAGCAAATTTTATTTTATGAAGCACTTCTTCTGGATTATCGATTTTATTAGTTAATTTATCAAATAATGTTTCATTATCGTGACATTCAACATAGTTGATGCTTTGTTCAGGAGTTAAAAAGTCATTAGATAAGAAATTGCCTAAAAGGACATTTTCAACATTAGATAAGTTACTTCTATCTCCATCAATAAATCCATTAGATGAGAATTTACCGTTTGGTCCTCTCACTGTGTTGCGGAAGTTATCATTGAAAAATCCCATTTCAGGTAGAACTTTAGCAGCTCCCTTGTTTGTAAGTTTAGATAAATCTAATTTACTAGGAATAAACCATCCTTCACCATATAAAGTAACATCTGGTTTTATTGCTTTTGCTTCTGAAATTACTTGTTTGGAAGTTTCTAAGTCAATTAAACCAAGAAGATCAAATCTAAATCCATCAACATCATAAGTTGTAAGTAAATGTTTAATCGAATCGACGATTGCTTTTCTTCCCATTACGGTTTCACTTGCAAAATCGTCTCCACATCCTGAACCATTACAAATCTTATCGTTTACTTTTCTAAAGTAATATCCGGGGAATGATTTCTCAAATACACTGGTTTTATATTCATAAACATGGTTATAAACAACATCAAGAATAACTCTAATTCCGTTTCTATGAAGTTCATCAACAAGTTCTCTAAATTCAATCATTCTAGATTGAGGATCTTCAGGGAAAGTTGCATAACTTCCTTCTAAAGCAAAGAAACTTAAAGGATCATAACCCCAGTTATATGTATCAAGTAAAATATCATCAACATTATCAAAATCGAGTACTGGTAAAAGTTGAACGTAAGTTACACCAAGCTTTTTAAGATAAGGAATTTTCTTTTTAAATTCAGAATAAGTTGGTCTAACACAATCTTTAGCTGTAAAATCACGAATATCTACTTCATAAATGATCTTATCTTGTAAACCTCTAATTTTATAATTAGGTTTAACTTTTTTCATATTTTGGATCTTCGCTAAATCCACAACTGCAGAATATTTAGAATTTAAACTTACTGCAACTCCATAAGGATCGTTAAAAGTAGATTCTTGTCCAGCAAAATATGTAACATAGCAATACTTTTTATTAAGTAAATCGCCATTTATAGTAGTTTCAAATACACCATGCTCTCCATGTTTCATTTCAAAAATTGCAAAAACTCCATCGCTTTTTTCGACTTTTAAACAAGCCTTATAAGAAAGTGGAGAATAAAGTTTAAATGTTGTTTTCTTAGGAGAATAAATTGCCCCTAAATCATTTCCTGAATAAGTATATTTTTCATTAAAAGCTGGAGTATCTAAAACACATTCATAGTCCAAATATGCTTCTTCACCAGTTGAACAAATAATTTTATTATTAACTCCAAGAAGTATTTCTTTTTTACTAGTTAAAAGGAATTCACCAACTTGTGAAGAAGAAATAAGTTTCTTTTCTAATGGTGTTTTTTCTTTCCCATCACCAAGAAAAAAATTAACTTCTTCTAAAGAAGTACCAAAATAATATGTTAGTTCAATTGTGTTAAAATCTTTTAAAATGGCGTTAATAATGTGCTTTTTCATATGTTGTATTAATCGTTAAATTTATCTTTGACGAGAACCCTACATCCTTTAGTAGTTCCATCTTGTTCAGTTGAGACAATTCCTTCCCTTTGTAATCTTAAGAAAAATCTTCCGGCGCGGTTAAAACCAACTCCGTATTCTCTTTGTATTTTACTAATTGAAATAAATTCCTGAGTTTGGACAAGTTCTTTAATAGACTGATATTTTTCTTCTTCAGCAGCATCAGCTTCTTTAATAACTTCTCCACTATTAATTGCATTAGCAGCAGCAATCTTACTATGGTCTTCTAAATCTAAATAATTTTCATCATAAATAGTTTCGTAATGTTCTCTTAAATATCCAACAACTCTGACAATTTCTTTGTTTTGAATAAAGCAACCTTGAAGTCTAGTAACACCTACTCTAGATACTAAAGGTGATTGAACAAGCATATCGCCTTTTCCTAAAAGTTTTTCAGCTCCGCCTTCACCTAAAATAGTCATTGAGTCAGTATATGACGAAGTCATTAATGCAACGTGAGTTGGTAAATTACCTTTAATAACACCGGTAATAACGTTAGTTGATGGACGTTGTGTTGAGATAAGTAGATGAATACCAGCAGCACGAGCTTTTTGAGCAATTTGAACAACTGGAGAAGAAATTTCTTTGCAGTTATCAACTAAATCAGCATATTCATCAAGTACAACAATAATATAAGGCATTTTTGGTTTCTTATTTTCAACTGCCCATTCGTTATATTGTTTAATATTACTTGCATCATCTGCTTCAACAAATTTGCTATAACGATCATTCATTTCAACCGCAAGTTTATCAAGCATAACTTTAGCTTTGCTAGCTTCAGAAATGATTGGGCAAAGTAAATGAGGCATTTCTCTATATTTAGTCATTTCAACTTTTTTAGGGTCAACTAAAGCAATACGTAATTCTTCAGGAGACATTCTCATAATGAGAGTACAAATAATAGAGTGAATATAAATAGATTTACCACTACCAGTTGTTCCAGCAACAAGTAAATGTGGGAATTCATCAAAATCTGCGCTTACAACATTTCCTGAAATGTCTTTACCAAAAGCAACAGCTAAAGGATGAGATTTTACATCAGGTAATTGATCATAAATTTCTTTAAATCCAACGGTTGTAATTTGAGCATTTGGAACTTCAAGACCAGAATATGTTTCTCCAGAAACAATCGGAACAAATCTTGCAGTTACACCTCTTAAACGTATTGAGACATCATCAACAATACGGTCAATATTTCTACTTACTGAATTTGGATCGTAAACAATGTTATATCTAGTAACACTAGGGCCAATTGTAAATGACTCAACGTGAGCACCAGCTTTAAGATCAACAAATGCTTGATTAATTATTTCAACTCTTTCATTTGCAATTGAGATATTTGCTTGTTGTGCCTCTTCAGTTTCGTACACATTTAATAAATCACTTGAAGGTGAAACCCAAACGATTGGTTTTCTAACTTTAACTTCAGGAGTTGGAATAGGTATAACAGGTTCTTCAACTTTATTTTCAAAAGAAGGAACTTCAGTAATGCTTTCTTCATTATTAGTGATTTCTTCGGTTGGAGTTTCTTCTATTTGTATCTCATTATTTTCAATTTCATCATAATCATTATTAAATGAATCTTCTTGAGTGTCGTTATTCTCAGAAACTTCTTCATAATTATTTTGTGGTTTATTCGCTTCATATTCCTCAGTATAACTTGGAGCGCTTGAAGTAATGTTTTCTGTTACAGGTGTTGGATGGAATTTCAATCTCTTAAATTCAGAAAATTCTTCGTTTTCAAGTTTATTTCCTTCAAATTGATCATCTAAAGAGACGCTTTCTCTCAAATAATCATCTGAGGTAGTATCAAAACTTTCTGGTTCAAATCCATAGTTCACAATAGCAGGTTCTTTTTCAATATTTAAAGTTTGTTCAACTTCATTTTCACCATATGTTTCTTCTAAAGCAGGATTTTCTTCTTCACTAATTACTTCATTTTCAAGTGAACGCTCTTGAGCTATGTTTGATTCATTTTCTTTTAAAGATTTCTTGGTTTCTCTTCTATTTTTAATCGCTTTTGAAAAATAAGGGAAAGCAATTAAGATAAGTCCAAAGACTAAAGAAACAACTCCAACTGCGATGACTGATCCATAAGTTTTTAAAGAATTAGTAATTGTGATAAATATTAATCCATTTGACCAATATGATGAAGAATCAAACATATTAATAATTTTGTCACTATAGTAATGACTGAGTTGACCATTATATAAATCGATAGCTTGATTTAAATCATGATTAAAAACAAATTGCTTTGTAACAAAAAATTCAATTGAAACAAATACAAGAACTAAACCAACAATAGTAAAAGGTGAAACATGTGTTTTTTTATGTCCAGTTGAAAGTCGGTAAATTCCTCTTTCAAGTGGAAGCAAAAGTAATAAATATGAGCCAATACCAAAGAAATAAATTAATGGAAAGGCAAAAGTTCTAGCAATTGGACCTACATTAATGATTAAAACAAATGATACTAATATAAGAAAAAAAGCCTTAACATTGTTAGCAGCTTTTGGTGATATTTTAGATGTTTTTTCTTCGCTCATGTTTATATTATACGCATACGCGAGAGATATTTCTATAAATAAGTAAAAAAAGCACAATTGTGCTTTAAATACTCATTTCTTGAATTATCAAATTATTTAGCAATAATGATTGAATCAATATATGGTTCACGGCCATTTTCACGACGAATAAATTTCTTGATTCGATCATTAATAATTTCTTTAGTTTGAGTAAAATCTTTTACGTTTTGACTTAAAGCAAGATTGATCTCATCTACATAAATTTGAGAAATTGATTTAAGCAAAGGTTCGGCATCTTTTACATAAACAAAGCCTCTCATTTGGCAGTCAGGTCCAGCAATAATACGTTTTTCAGCTAGTGAAACAGTAGATGCAATTACGACTGTTCCATCAACTCCTAAACGTTGTCTAACATTAATTACATCATCACTCATTTTAGCCATACCTTTTCCATCAACTAAGATTGGAGAAATGTCATATCTTGCTGAATCATATGGGATAATTTGAGGTCTATTTGTCCCATCTAAAATAAGTTCCATACCGTTATCTAAAACGAAAACGTTGTTATAGTTAAGACCAACTCCAAGAGCGACTGCATGTTTAGCGTTAGCCATAATTTCTGTGTAATGTCCTCTAACTGGGAAGAAAAATTTTGGTTTAAATAAATTAATAACGAATCGTAAGTCATCTTCTCTAGCGTGCATTGGAGAAATATCTTTGTTTTTAATCCACACTACTTCACAACCTGTACGATATAAGTTATCAATACTTCTTGTGCATTTAGTTTCATAAATTTGTGCAGGAAGAGCAGCGTTGATAAAAACATCATCCTTATCAATTAAAATTCTTTGATCTGAATTAGTAGTATTTCCAAGTGCATTTATTTCATCATATATATCATCTGAATGACCTAAAAGAAGAATAACGAGTTCACTTTTCTTAATTCTTAATAAATCTTCTTTTTTAACGATTTGGTCAGGTGAAATTTGAATACTTGTACCTGCTAAAATAACATTTTTAAGTACATCAGAAGTATATTCATCATAACAATAAAGCTTTTTATTATATTTCTTAATTAAACGAGAAATTTCTCTTAGTCGATACATGTTTTCCCAGTAACAAGTAATCAAAATTCGCTTGTCCATTTTGAAATATTTTTCAATTAATGGAGACAAACGATGTTTTGGAGAACAATATCCGTTTTTACCTCCAGAAGTACTTTCAGCAAGTAAAAGTAAGGTGTTTTGTTCAGCAAGTTTAGCTGCTTTTGCTAAATCAAATTTAAAGTTATCTTCATCAGTTGCGAAGTTAATAATATAGTCAGAAGTATAAACAATATTTCCTTGATCAGTATATATTGCAACTCCAAAGGAGTTAGCAGCATTATGACAAGTTTGGAAAAAGCTAATTTTTCTTCCGGCAACAACTACATCATCGCTAGCTTTTACGATATGATAATCAACTTTTGCATATTGATGATGAATTAACATTTGGCTTTCCATAACCACTCTAGTTGTATCAGTACAAAAAACTGGAGCAGGTGCATATTTATAGAAAAACTTAAGTGCACCCATATTTTCATCATGTCCATGAGTTAATATATATGCTTTGATTTTATCTTTATTTTTAATTAAGTAACCAAAATTAGGGAGGAGGCAATCGACACCAGGAAAATTCTTGTCAGGAATTGAAATTCCTGCATCAAGAACAAAAATATCATTATTTATTTCACAAATGTAACAATCTCGACCTTTTTCGTCTAATCCGCCAAGAGCAAATATTTTAACACGATCCGCCATACGAACCCTCCATATATTGACTATGAAAATTTGGTTAAAAATATAATAACACTATTTTATAAAAGATAAAATATATAAGATTTATTATTTAATTTCTTTTGTAATAACGATATCAGCACCAGTATTAAGTACATTGCTTAAAGCAATGTCACCAATATGAGTTGGAGCTGAAACAGAAATTTTATTTATTTCTTTCATTACTTCAAACATCATTCCTTTAGGAACAGCAATACTAGTTTTGACTGAAACGAGAAGATTTTCTCTATTATTAACTCTAACTGTTGAAGTAATAATTCTTTTTGGAGCAGTTACTTCTTCTTTAGCATAATTTGCTCCTCTAGGACAACTGTTGCCAGTAACATTAAGTTCATCATCAATCTTTAATCTACATCCACGAGGACAGACAATACATACAAATTCTTTCATTTATCTTTCCTCCAAACTAACAGTTAATTCTTTTGATGTAATCTTAGATAATTGTTCTTTGTTAAGTTTTAGCATCACCATTTCTGAAGGGATTAAAACTGGTCTAATAAATGACGCAACTTCTGTTTCATTAGATTTAAAAACAACACGAACATTGTTAACTGGTTTTCTGACTCTAAACTTGAAAGTTAAACTCTCATGATCAAGATTTTCAATTTTTTGAGGAACCACATAGCCAATTCCATTTCCGTTAGTCACAGTGATGTGATCATTAGAATTTTTGATTAATCCTTTTATATATAAAGCAGCATTTCTTCCAGCTTCGCGTCCTTCGTCGGTAACAAAATCAACGACATCATGGACATGCAAACAGTTTCCACAAGCAAATATTCCATCAATGTTAGTTTCTAAATAATCATTAACTTTTGCTCCTTTAGTAGAAGACATCTCACAATCAATATTATTTAATAAAGAAACATAAGGAATTAAGCCGATAGAAAGAAGTAATGTATCGCATTCAAATTCCATCTCAGTTCCTGGAATAAATTGCATCTTTTCATCAACTTGAGAAAGGATTACTTTTTCTACCCTATTTTTGCCAATTACTTTACTAACACTTCTGCTTAAATATAAAGGAATATTAAAATCGTTTAAGCATTGAGCAATATTACGATTTAATCCATTTGAATAAGGCATAATTTCAGAAACACATAAGACTTTTGCTCCTTCAAGAGTAAGTCTTCTAGCCATAATTAAGCCAATGTCTCCACTACCTAAAATAACAACTCTTTTCCCAGCTAAATAGCCATGAATATTTAAATATTTTTGAGCTACTCCAGCGGTAATAATACCAGAACATCTACTTCCGGGAAGAGAAATTGCTCCAGCCCCTCTTTCATAGCATCCTGTAGCAAAAATAATTGCTTTTGCTTTTAAGCAAACCACACCTTCTTTATCGTTTGAATATGTGACAACTTTATCTTTTGTAATGTTTAAAACTAAAGAATTTAAGCGATAAGGTATATGAAGTTCTTCTACTTGTTTAACAAATCTAGAAAGATATTCAGGACCTGATAATTCTTCTTTAAATTCAGTTAGTCCAAAACCGTTATGAATACACTGATTAAGGATTCCACCTAAATCATTATCTTTTTCCAAAATTAAAATATCATCGACGCCATTTTTCTTTGCTTCAATAGCAGCTGCCATTCCAGCTGATCCACCACCAATAATAACTAAAGAGACTTCTTTCATTTTTTAACCTCTTCTAGCAATACATTGCTTCCAATATTATCGTAGTTTATATCAAGCGGAGAGCAGTTTAACTTTTTAGCTAAAATTAAAGCCACTTTTGGTGAACAGAATCCACCTTGGCACTTGCCATATCCTGCTCTAACTCTTCTTTTTACGCCTTTAATGCTTCTTGGAGGAACACTTCTTGTAAATAAATCTTTAATTTCACCTAAAGATACTTTTTCACAACTACAAATCATTGTTCCATAGTCCTTATTTTTATTAATATAGAAATTTCTTTCTTCACTACTTAAATCATTTAAGCAAACATAAGGTCTAACTTTAGGATTATAATTTGCTTTTTCTTTTAAACTTACCAACTTAGAAATAATGTTATCAAAAACATATTCAGCTATAGCTGGTGAAGAAACAAATCCAGGAGATTCAATTCCTGCAACATTAATAAAGTTTTTATATTTATCAGATGATTCAATAATAAAATCATGTCTAGTTGTAGTTGGTCTAATTCCTGAAAATACTCTAATTTGATGTACAAAAGGAATATTTGGCACTAAATCTAGAGCTTGTGCTTTAACATTATTTAATGTAAATAAGTCGGTTGAAAAATCTGAGGCATCTTCAACTGGTTCACTACTTGGACCAACAATATAGTCTCCTGAAGAAGTTGGAGAAACAAGTACTCCTTTTCCTTTTGCTGAAGGAAGAGGGAAAATTGTATGATTAACAAATCCTTTTTTATAATGATCTAAAACAAAATATTCACCTTTTCTAGGAATGAGGTTCCAATCAACATCTTCAATCATTCTGGCCACTTTTTCACTTCCAAGTCCAGCAGCGTTAATTACAATTTTTCCTTGATAGGTGTTTTTGTTTGTTTTAACAAAGAAGACTCCGTCTTTTTCTTCTATGGAAGAAACCTCTTCGTTTAACTTTAGAGTAACTCCATTATCTACTGCGTTCTCAACACAGTGAATAACTAAATTAAATGGATCAATAATTCCTGCACTTGGAGCAAAAAGAGCACCTAATGCATTTGGTGAAATATTTGGTTCCATTTTTCTTAATTCATCTTGATTAACTAATCTCACTTCAACTCCATTTACCTTAGAGCGAATTAGAAGTTCATCAAACATTTTCATTTGTTCTTCACTAGTTGCAACGGTTAAAGAACCAATCTTTTCCATTTTAACGTCTAAATCAGAACAAACTTGGTCATACATTTTATTACCTAAAACATTTAGTTTTGCCTTTAATGTTCCAGGAACTGGGTCATATCCACTATGAATGATGGCGCTATTTGCGTTACTTGTAACGTTGCCAACATCATTTTCTTTTTCAATAAGTAAAACATTTGTTTCATAACGAGAAAGTTTTCTAGCAATAAAAGCTCCGACAACTCCAGCACCAATTATAATAAAATCATACATACACATTTATTATATAAAAAACTCCCGCCAAAGCGAGAGTTTATTTAATTATTTTGCAAAATTATTTGCGGAATTTTCTTGGTCCTTTAACAGAACGGTCTGGACGAGCATTATGTTCCATTCTTGATGGTTCAACATAATTTTCAGGTTTTTCCATAAATTCTCTTGCTGAGACCTTAACTTTTCCGTGGTCATCAATTTCAGTAACACGAACTTTTAATGTATCACCAACTTTAACAACATCACTTGCTTTTTGGATGAATCCCCAACCTAAGCGAGAGACGTGGCAAAGTCCTTCAACATTACCGAAGAGTTTAACGAATGCGCCATAATCTTCAACACGTGTAACTTCACCGACAAATTCTTCACCAACTTTAGCTTCTCTAACAATGTTAAGAATGATTTCTTTTGCCTTGTTGATAACTTCTCTATCCATATGGTAAAGAGTAACTTGTCCGCTATCTTCAATATCAATCTTGATATTGTCACATTGAGCGATAATTTCATTAATGACTTTACCGCCAGTACCGATAACTTCTCTAATTTTGTCTTCTTCAATAAAGAATGTATCCATTTTTGGAGCATATTTTCCAACATCTGGACGAGGTGCTGGGATAGCTTCTTTCATAACTTCACGAATCTTTGCACGAGCAACATTTGCTTGAGCTAAAGCTTCACGTAAAACTTCTTTTGTAACACCTTTGATTTTGATATCCATTTGAAGAGCAGTAATACCTTTTTCAGTACCTGCAACTTTAAAGTCCATATCACCAAAGTGATCTTCTAAACCTTGAATATCGGTAAGAATTGTATATGGATGTTTTCCATCAAGAGGTCCACTTGAGATTAATCCCATAGCGATACCACTAACAATTCCTTTAATTGGGACACCAGCAGCCATAAGTGACATACATGATGCACAAATACTTGCTTGAGAAGATGAACCGTTTGATTCAACAACTTCAGCAACTGTACGAATTGTATATGGGAATTCTTCAGCGCTAGGAATAACGTAAGATAAAGCTCTTTCACCAAGTGCTCCGTGACCAATTTCTCTACGGCCTGGAGAACCCATTCTTCCAACTTCACCAACTGAATAAGGTGGGAAGTTATAGTGATGCATCCAGTGACGAGTTTCTTCATCAGTCAAATTATCAATAATTTGTTCATCACTCTTTGCACCTAAAGTAGTAATAGAAATAACTTGAGTTTGTCCACGAGTAAACATAGCAGAACCATGAGTTCTTGGGAGTAAATCAACTTGAGCATTAAGTGGACGAATTTCATCAACTTTTCTGCCATCAGGTCTAATCTTTTCATCAGTAATCAATCTACGGACTTCTTTAGCAACTAATTTTTCAAGAGTTTCATTGACCATTGACATGGTTTTTTGATGTGTCTTTTCATCAGCATAAGTTCTTGTATCATAATCATTGATAATTTCGTTTTTGATTGCGTCAATTGCGTCTTGTCTTTCAAGTTTATCAAAGATAGAGATTGCTTTAACAAGTCTTTGTTCACTTCTTTCAGTAACATCTTTTTCAATAACTGGATCACAGACATATAAATCAATATGACGTTTTTCTTTACCAATTTCCTTAATGATTTTTTCTTGCCATTCACAAAGTTTGACAATTGCTTTATGACCAAACATTAAGGCATCTAACATATCTTCTTCACTAACTTCAGCAGCACCAGCTTCAACCATGTTGATTGCTTCTTTTGTACCAGCAACAGCTAAGTTAATATCAGAATTTGCTTTTTCTTCAACTGTTGGGTTAATAACGAATTTGCCATTAACTCTTCCAACATAAACACCAGCGATAGGACCATCAAATGGAATATCAGAAATACCTAAAGCTAATGATGAACCAAGCATTGCAGTCATTTCTGGAGTGCAATCTTGATCAACTGACATAACAGTATTTACAATTTGGACTTCATTACGGAATCCTTCTGAGAACATAGGTCTAATTGGACGGTCAATTAATCGAGCAGTTAAAGTAGCGTGTTCTCCAGCTCTACCTTCTCTTCTTAAAAATGAACCAGGAATCTTACCAATTGCATATTGTTTTTCCTCATATCCCACAGTTAATGGGAAGAAATCTCCTTCCTTTGGTAAGTCACTAGCACATGCAGTGGAAAGAACTACAGTTTCGTTGAGTCTAACAAGAACAGCTCCGTCAGCTTGCTTTGCAATTTCTCCTGCTTCTACAACGAATTTCTTTCCTTCGAATTCTAATTCGAATACTTTTTTCATTTCGTTTTTCTTCTTTCTAAAAATCATAACGGAAATATCTTATCATAGATAAAAATAAAAAGACACAAATTTTGTGTCTTTATTTAGTTATTTCTAACTTATACGATTATTTTCTTAAACCGAGTGAAACGATAAGTTTTAAGTATCTATCACGATCAGTTCTAACTAAATAATCAAGTAAGCTTCTACGTTGTCCAACAAGAATCATTAATCCACGTTTGCTAGCTGCATCTTTGTGGTTTTTCTTTAAATGTTCTGTAAGAGCGTTGATTTGTTCAGTTAATAATGCGATTTGAACTTCTGCAGAACCAGTGTCTTTTTCGTTCTTACCGTACTTCTTAACTAATTCAGCTTTCTTTTCTTTAGAAAGTGCCATGGTTTTTTCCTCCTATTTGTTTCTTAACTTAAGCCCGGAATATTCGTTGAGGATTCGAATTATCTAGAGATAAGTCGCAGTATGTATCTTAATATAAATAAATATTTATTTCAAAAGGTTTTTTGCTTTTTCTAAATCTTTTTCAAGTTGAGCTTTCAATTTATCGATATTATCGAATTTTTTAATTTCACGAATAAATTCAACAAACTCAACATCCATATATCGTCCATATAAATCTTCATCTAAATCAAGAATATGAACTTCAATTATTGGATCATTAAGTTCCATAATAGTTGGATGAGTTGATACACATATCATTGCGCGATATCTTTTCTCCAACAAAGTTGCATAACCTATATAAACTCCAACTTTTGGTAAAACATATGGGAAATCTAACTCAAGATTTGCAGTTTTAAAACCGATTAATGCTCCGTTACCTTTTCCATGAGCAATAAGTCCATTAATTGTGTAATTTTGTGTCAAAAAATGAGCAGCTTCTTTAACATTTCCATCTCTGACTAAATCCCTAATTGTGTGAGAAGAAATCTTTTTGCCGTTTTCAGTAATTTGATCAAATACTTTTACAGTAAAAAATTTAGATAAATATTCAGGTGTCCCTTCTGCATTATGCCCAAATCTATAATCATCTCCGACAAAAATTGATTTTGGATTTATCTTCTTTAATATTTTATTAATAAATGAATCTTTATCCATTTCTAAGAGTTCTTTAGACATTCTTAAGACATAAAGATACTCTACTCCTAATTTTGAAAGTAGGTTATTTTTATCATACAGAGATGTTAAACAAGAATTAACTGTATTTTTTCCCAAAGCAAAGCTTGGAGGAACATCAAAAGTCATAACACCTGTGTGTCCTAATTTAACTGCTGAGGAAATAATTTTTCTGTGTCCAATATGAAGTCCATCAAAAAATCCTAAGCACAAATTAAGCTCACGATTTTCTTTTAAATTTATTTGTGAACATTCAATTTCAATTATTTCCATTAAAATAATCCTCTTTGAAAAGCAAAGATATTTTCTTTTTCTTTAATATACATCGCAATTGGTTCTTTGTCTTTATTAACTATAAGTAAGTTCTTATTTTCACTTTGATGATTTATATTTTTAATCTTACCGTTTTTAATTTCTTCTGCTTGTTTTTCATTAACAATTAATACATCAGCGCATTTAGATAAAACGTCATAAATAGGTAAAACATTTTCCTTGGTAAGTGAGTCTAATTTAACAGAATCTTCTATAGCAAAACTGCCAATTTTTGTCCTTACTAATTTTTCTAAAAACCCTGCAGTTCCTAACTTTTTTGCAATTTCTGCAGCCAAAACGCGAATATATGTTCCTCGATTAACAACTGCCTCAAAAGTAATTGAGTCATCAGTAAACGAGATCAAATTTAGAGTAAAAATCGTTTGTTTTCTTTTTGGTAGTTCGACCTCTTGTCCAGAGTGAGCATACTCATATAAACGTTTTCCATTTACATGTACCGCACTAGTAATTGGAATCGTTTGAGTAATTTCTCCAACAAAAGAATTTAAGGCTTTAACAATTTGTTTTTCATTCAATTTTGGTATTGGCTTATTTTCTATAACTTTACCGGTACAATCAAGCGTGTCAGTTGTTTGACCTAACTTCAAAGTTGCCACATAAGTTTTATTTGTTTCATCAATAAACGCTCCTGCTTTAGTGGCTTTATTAACGCATGCAATTAAAAGTCCTTCCGCAAACGGATCAAGCGTTCCAATATGTCCAACTTTCTTTTCTCCTAACAAAAAAGAAACTCGATTACAAACTTTTCGACTTGTAATTCCAGCTTCTTTATTGATTAGAATGAATCCATTTATCATGTAAATAATAGGTTAACAACTATTTTTTAAGTAATTCATCAATTCGTTGCTCAACTTTATATCCTTCATCAAGTACGAATGATATTTCTGGTACTCTACGAGTATCTAATTTTTTAGCAAGTTCGCTACGGATAAATCCTTTAGCTTTATTTAATACTTCAAATGATGGTTTTGCTTCTTCTTCTTTTATAAAAGAAACATAGACTTTAACATAGGAAAAATCGCTTGAAACTTTAACTTCAGGAATCGAAACAAATCCTAATTTAGGATCTTTAATTTGAAATTGAATGATTTCAGCTACGTTTTTACGTATTACAGATGCGATTCTTTCACCACGATTAGCCATTATTTCATCTCCACCATTTCATATCCTTCAATAATGTCGCCTTCTTTGATATCGTTGTAATTTTCAATTAACATGCCACATTCAAATCCAGCTTTTACTTCTTTTGCTAAATCTTTTCCTCTTTGTAAAGAGGCAAGCTTTCCTGTATAAACAACAACACCAGCTCTAATTAATCTAACTGGTTGTTCGTTTTTCATTACTCCATCAGTAACCATACATCCAGCAACTGTTCCTACTGAAGAAACTTTAAATAATTTTCTAATTTCAGCTTGTCCAGTAATTTGTTCAGTAAGTTCTTTCTTAAGCATACCTTTCATTGCTGCTTCAATTTCTTCAAGAAGAGCATAAATAATGTTATGGAGTCTTATTTCAACTTTTTCTTCTTCAGCTTTAGCTCTTGTTCTTGCATCAGGTCTTACATTAAAGCCATAAATAATAGCTTTAGAAGCACTTGCAAGTAAGACATCACTTTCAGTGATTGCTCCACTAGTTGCTCTAATAACATTAAGTTTAACTTTATCACTATTAAGTTTTTCTAATGAACCTTTAACAGCTTCAGCACTACCAGTAGAATCAGCTTTTACAATAATGTTTAATGTTTGAACATCACCATTGTTAGCAAGATTAAATAAATCTTCTAGGCTTGCTGCACTTGATTTATTCTTTTCTTTTGCTTCTTTAATTTGTTTACGTTTTAAAGCAATTTCACGAGCTTCGCTTTCATCAGAGAATGCCATAAAGCGGTCTCCAGCAGCAGGAACTTCAGCTAAACCGATAACAGAAACAGGAGTAGATGGAGTTGCTATAGAAACTGTCTTTTTAAACTCATTAGTCATTCTACGAGCTTTTCCGTATGATGTACCAACAACTAAGAAGTCGCCTTCTTTAAGTGTTCCGTTTTGAACAAGTAAAGTAGCTTTTGGACCTTCATTGCGATCAAGAGAAGCCTCTAAAACAGTACCTAAAGCATATCGGTCTGGATTTGCTTTAAGTTCTTTCATTTCACTAACTAAAAGAATTGCTTCAAGTAAGCCATCGATGTTAGTTTTCTGCTTAGCAGAAATCTCAACACAAATATTCTCTCCGCCAAATTCTTCAACAATAATATCATGTTGCATTAATTCGGTTTTAACTCTACTAGGATCTGCTCCTGGTTTATCAATTTTATTAATAGCAACAATAATAGGTACATTTGCGCTCTTAGCATGGTCAATTGCTTCAATAGTTTGAGGCATAACACCATCATCAGCAGCAACAATTAATACAACAACATCAGTAACAGAAGCACCTCTACTTCTCATTTCAGTGAATGCTTCATGCCCTGGAGTGTCGATAAAAGTAATCTTTTGTCCTTTAATTTCTTTTTGATAAGCACCGATTTCTTGAGAAATACCACCAGCTTCACCAGCAACTAAGTTTGAATTACGAATAGAGTCAATTAAAGTAGTTTTACCATGGTCAACATGTCCCATAATTGTAACTACTGGTGGACGAGATTTAAGTTTTGAAGGATCATCATGAATTTCAACATCTTCAAAATTTTCAGCTGCAACGATATTCTTTTTCTTAAAATCATATCCAAACTGTAAACACACTAAACCAATTAATTCATCATCCAAAATAGTATTAATGGTAATCATTTTTCCTTGAAGGAAAAGAAATTTAATAATGTCACTAGGTTGAACATTTAAGCTTTTAGCTAATTCGCCAGTAGAAATAGCACCAGTATAAATAAATACTGCATCTTTTATTTTTGCTGTTGTTTTTGATGCGCTAACTTTTGTTGAAACATTAGTTTCACGATCATTTTCATATCTATTTTTTCCCATATCATTACCTTCCTTCTTTACTCAATGCTTGTATCAATTCAATATAAATTGATTCATCAACGTTACATCGAAGCGCTTTAGATAAGGAGTGTCTCTTAAACGCTTCTTTGATAGTTGCTAAATCTTTTTTAATATAGACTCCTCTTCCTTTAATATTTTGATTATAATCAAAATAAATAGAGTTAT
The DNA here is from genome assembly GCA_024408075.1 of Bacilli bacterium. Lineage (GTDB taxonomy): Bacteria > Bacillota_I > Bacilli_A > RFN20 > CAG-826 > UBA2450. The sequence continues at coordinate 122,967 of JAKSVK010000001.1, forward strand.
TTGTTTTTACTACGCGAAACATATTTTCTCTTAATATTTTTTCACGTGTAACAACACATATACGATAAACAGGAGTCTTTTTATTCATAAATTCTATTTATCGTAGTAATCGTCGTAATCGTCGTAATCAATATCGTCTTCTTCGATTTCTTCTTCCTCAGCCTCTTTGTCTTCTTCTTCCATAGCTTTGAGTTCTTCTTCAGTATAGATAGACATACGTGGACCTTCGGTCTTAACGACAGATTCTTCGCTTTCTTTAGTTTCTTCTTTTTTCTTTGATTTTTGTTTAGAAGATTTTTCACTCTTTTCTTTAGAAATACTTGATTCAAGTTGTTTTTCTAAGTCTTCAAGAGTAGTTGTAGTCTTAACAGATTTAGCTTCTTTAGTTTGAACTGGTGTTTCTTCTTTTGGAGTTTCTGCTACTCTAGTAGCAGCAACTTCTTCTTTAGTTTCAACTGCTTCTTCAGCATTAATTTCTACTGGAGCAACACTAATTTCTTCTTTTTCAACTTGATCAGTTAATGATTCTTCTAAATCAGTTGTAACTTCATCATCATATTTTCTAGCTTGTGGAGCAACATAACCTTCTGGTAATCCAGGAAGTGGAGTTGCATTACTTGCTGCAAGCATAGCTTCTCTTTGTTTTTCAGCAATACGAGTAGCTTTGTTTTCAAGTTCTTTTGCACTAGCTTCTTCATAAGTTACATATGTAACTCCATCGTTAAGGCTGTCGGATTCGATCTTAACATCAATATGATATCCAGTTAATTTGACTGCTAAACGAACATTGACACCTTTTTTACCAATAGCTAATGATAATGAATCATCTTTAACTACAACTGTTGCAGTTTTCTTTTCTTCATCAAAGTTAATTCCTATTACATGGGCTGGTTTAAGAGCATCCATAATAAACAATTCTTGATTGTCAGAATAGGAAATAATATCAATCTTTTCTTTTTGAGCACCATTGCCAAGTTGAGAAACGACTTTTTGAATTCTACTACCATTTGGACCAATACAGCTTCCAGCTGGGTCAACGTTTGGATCAGCGCTATAAACAGCGACTTTGCTTCTTTCTCCACCTTCACGAGCAATACTCTTAATAACAATAGTACCGTCATAAATATCATGGATTTCTTCAGTCATTAATAACTTTAAAAAGCCTTCTCCAGCACGAGTAAGAACGATTCTTGCTCCTTTTGGACCAGTTTCAACATTATCAACATAAACCTTAATTGGTTCTCCGATAACGAATCTTTCTTCTTTAATAAGGTCTTTTTTAGGCATATAAATGCTTGAGTGACCAACATTAATCATTGCACCATGTTCATCAAAAGATTCAACTTTACCTGTAATCATGGTTCCAATTTTGTCTTTAAATTGGTCATAAAGAATTGCTTTTTCTACTTCAACAAATTTTTGATGTAAAACAGATTTAATAGATAAAACAATTGCTTTTCTAAGGCTTTGAATATCTGCAGGAATACGATAATCATCTCCAGCTTTGTATTTTCCGCCTTTTTCATTTGCGTCTTCGACAGAGATTTCTAATAAATCATCTTCGACTTCTTTGACCACTTTCTTGATTTGGCACATTTCAATGATGCCTTTTTCGGTGTCGATGTTAACTTCAACCATTGCATCATCTCCACCAATGTCTCTCTTGAAGCCTCTGGTCATTGCTTCTTTTAAAGCTTCCAAGACAGTTTCTCTGCTGATACCTTTAGCTACTTCAATTTGTTCAATTGCAGCATTAAGTTCAGTTACGTTAATAGCCATAAATAATTACTCCTTAAAATTTAATTGCTAAACGAATTTTTGATATATTACAAAGTAATATATTAACTTTTTTAACTCTGGTTTTAATTCGATATGATAAGACCATTGAATCTTTATTAACTTCTTCGATTGTTCCTTCTAAGATGTTTTCTCCATCAACAGGATTAATTAAACGAACGTTAACAAAAGAAGAAACATAATTACTTAATTGATCCACTCTCAAAGGTTTTTCTGCACCTAAAGAAGAAACATCCAAGGTATATTGTTCATTTCCTTGATCAATTTCATCTAAATATGAAGAAAGAGTTTCAGAGACTTTAGAAATACAGTTTAAATCAATAGGTTCAACTCTATCGATAACTACATACAAAAATAAGTTTTTGTTTTCTTTCTTAGAAGTTAAAGAATAAAGTTCAAATCCTAATTCATTGACCTTCTTTTCTAACAATGGTTTTAAGTAATTAATGTCCATCAATATCTCCTTTAAAAACAAAGAGTGGCACCCGGCCACTCTTGTTCAGAGCATCGCATTTCTCGCGAAATGCAGTATTAATATATTATTAATTAAGGATATATGCAAGAGTTTTAGTAAATATCCACTCTTTTTAAGTGAGAGGTATGATGTTTATCATCCTTTTTAAATTCACCATATCTTAAGGTGCAAAATTCGTGCACATCATTGAAAGAATAAAATTTCTCACCATGAAAATCATATTCTTTAAATGGATAAATAACAGATTTTGGGAATGATAAATTATGAACAATTTTTTTAGGATATTGTTGGAAAGGGATAATCACAGTTTGACTTATTGTGTCGCTGTTTTTATATTTTTCAGCGGTTTGTTTTTCAACTTTCAATAATCTATTTTTCATAATTCGTGGGTTAATATGAAGAATTGATTCCATAAAACAAATCCACGGCATAAGTCTTTTCGATTTTCCGATTAATCTTAGGTGTTCTTTTTGTTTAGATGGAACCCCCATGATCAAACAAATATCAATAAAAAGCCCTTTACATTTGCACCCTCTATTTTTAATGAAAAAATGGTTGTTTTCGATAATCTTTGAATTCTTATATTTAACTTTAATAGCAGGTAATAAAACATTGTATTTTTTATTTGTTTCAAAACAATCAAAAATAAACTCATTACCTAGATCTTTTTTAAGTGCTTCAACCAAACGATGATAATCGAAATAATCAATAACAACGTCCGCGTCATCATCCCAAGGAACAAAATCTTTAAAGTTATCAATGCCTAAAGCAGATCCAAAAGATAATGCATAATTTATATGATTTTTACGGCAAATCCTGTCTATTTCTTTTAAAATTTTAAAAATAATGCCATGAATTTCAGAACTCATGACATCTTGTTTATTACTATTTCTACTTAAAGCAATATTCATTATTTCAATTAGCGTAATTGATTGACAATAATAACACTATCACTACAAATTACTTTGTCTGTTTTTGCTTTGGCCAACCAGTTACTTCCGCGTTTAATTTTTCTCCATTCAGCTTTACTACCTTTGTATGTAATAGTGTCAAGAGAAACGCAGTTAAAGAAAGCATTATATCCGATGTTCTTAACAGATCTAGGAATAACAACATTAGTAAGATTTAAACAGTTAGCAAAAGCACCTGGTCCAATTGAGGTAATCTTATCAGGAATAATAGCAGTTTGTAAGTCTTGATTCTTACTAAATTGATGGTTATTAATAGAGGTTAAATTATTAGGTAATGATGTTGAAGCTGGGTTAGATGAAGGTGCAACATTAACAGCAGGTTTACCACTCTCAGCATTTTGAGCAACATATAAATCTTTTTCTAACACAGTACCTTCTAAGCTTGCCTTATGAACAATTCGAATAGCGATATAAACAAGTAATGATATACCAGGAACAATAAAGCTAAGCCAAACATTAAGAGTTTTAGCAGTATTAGCATCGATAAATAAAACTTCAAAATAAACGCATAAGACGCTTAATACAAAAATTAAACTTGCTATAAATTCCCATTTGGCAATCTTGCAAATAGCTACAGGTTTTTTACTATATCCTCTTATAAGAGTAATAAAGGAAAGAATAACACCAACTAAAGCAAATACAGCCATACCTATAACAGAGCCACCAATAACAGCAAAATTGTAAGGTAATGCGTTATATAAAAGTCCATCAATTCCTAGCATCTCTTGTAAAGCAATAATATCGCGATTATCTGTTTTAAATCCGGCAAAAATGTATTTAAAAATTTCAAGTCCTTCGATCTTAATCTCAGGTGAACCGTGATGTACAAATAAAGGAACAATTGTTAAAACTCCAATTGCAAGAGCGATTAATAAAGTTAAAAATGAGAATAATAAATTAACTCCACTATGTGGATGATTAATTTTATATCCATTTACTTTTTTAGCTTTTCTAATTAAAGGATTAGTTTTTCCCATACGACAATTATTACATAAGTAAATTAAATCTTAAAGAACTTATTTTTCTGATTTAAAACTTATTAATTTACACCACGATTTTCAAAACTAGAAAGTTGTTTAATACACCTTTCATCATTTTTTTCAGCTCCAGCTTTAAGAATTTCCATTCCTCTTTCAATATTTTTTATCGTTCCTTTGCCAGTAAGATAGCAATTCGATGCTTCAATATATCCTCTTAAATCATTATGATCAATACACTTTAAGAAGTATGATAAAGCCACTTCATCATTTAACAATTTTTGTTCGATTACGCCGAGAATAAATAAGACACTTGTGTCACCCATTGATAATACTTTTTCGTATAATTTTTTAGCAATTTCTAAGTTTATATCAACGCTATATCCTTTTTGATAAAATTCAGCAAGCATCTTAATAGAATTGAGATGATTGTTTGCTTGGCCAACTAGTAAATGTGGCAAAGCTTTATCAAATTCTTTGTTTTGGTAATATATCAAGGCTAAATTAAATTCTGATACTTCATCGCCTAATTCACACGCTTTGTTATAATAAAAAATCGCTTCTTCGATATTTTGGATAGTGCCTATACCTTTTTGATATAAATAACCAAGTCGACGATAAACATCTTTATTCTCAGATTTGTTAAGTCTATTTAATACATCAAAGCTTTGTGCTTCTTTTCCGTTTTCTAGATAATAATCCGAAAGCTTAAAAGAGGCTTCAACCGAACCCGCAGAAGATAAATTTATTAACTGTTCTAATTCAGATTGTTCCACTATTATATTATATAATAATTAATTTTTTAAAACAACTGTTTTAAAAGAACCATTCTAACCAAGATGGAATAATGTGTGGGGCGTTTATTGATATTT
>JAKSVK010000010.1 GCA_024408075.1 Bacilli bacterium
GATGCAATTTGTCAGATTACTGCTGATATTTTTGGTCTCCCTGTTTCTAGAATTCAAACTATTGAAGCAACCTCTTTAGGTGCTGCTATTTCTACTTTTGTTGCTGTTAAAGAATTTAACAGTGTAGATGAAGCAATGAAGAAAATGTCCCATGTAACAGATACTTTTATGCCTAATGAAATTGCTCATCAAGATTATGAAAAACTTTATCATAAAGTATACTTAAAAATCTTCCCAAAACTTAAGGGTGTATATAAAGATATAAATAATATAACTAAACGTTATTAATTAATAATTATTCTAACTCAAAAGCGCCTGTGTAAAGATTATAGTACAGGCCTTTTTGTTTGATTAAATCATCATGATCTCCACGTTCAATAATTTTTCCGTGGTCTAAAACCATGATTGCGTTAGCATTTTGAACAGTTGAAAGTCTATGAGCAATAACAAATACAGTTCTACCTTCCATTAATTGATCAGTACCTTTTTGAACTAAAAGTTCAGTTCGTGTATCAATTGAGGAAGTAGCTTCATCTAAAATCATCACTGGAGCATCAGCAACAGCAGCTCTCGCGATTGAAAGAAGTTGTCTTTGACCTTGAGAAAGGTTACTTCCATCTCCTGCAAGCATTGTGTTATAGCCTTGAGGTAAACGTTTAATAAAGTCATGTGCATTTGCGATTTTTGCAGCAGCAATACATTCTTCATCTGTTGCTTCAAGTCGGCCATAACGAATATTATCCATTACTGTTCCAGTAAATAAGTTTGTATCTTGTAAAACAATACCTAAAGAACGACGTAAGTCATCTTTCTTAATTTTGGTAATGTTAATTCCATCATATCTAATCTTTCCTTTTTGGATATCATAGAATCTATTAATTAAGTTAGTAATAGTAGTTTTTCCTGCTCCAGTTGCACCAACAAAAGCAATCTTTTGTCCTGGGTGAGCATAGATATTTAATTCTTCAAGAATTATACGTTTTCCATCGTATGAGAAATCAACATCTTCAAGAAGAATATCACCTTTAAGTTCACGATATTCAAGGTGTCCGTCTTGATGTCTATATTTCCAAGCATAATCATGGGTGTGTTCACTAGTTTCTTCTAAGGTTCCATCTTCATGTTTAATAACATTACAAAGGAAGACATAGCCTTCATCTTTTTCTTTTTCTTCATCAATTAAATCTAAGCAACGTGAAGCTCCAGCCATACCCATAACGATGAATGCAACTTGTTGAGATAAGTTATTAATATTTTGAGCAAATGATCTAGAAAGCATTAAGAATAATGCAATCATACCTGCAAATGGGTCAACTCCTGGAATAACTTTGTAACTAGTTAATGTTAAGTTCTTCCAACCAAAGACATAAATACATGCGCCTAAAAGTGCACATAGGATGTATAAGAAGTTTCCGATATTACCAATAATAGGTCCTAAAATATTACCTTTAATATTAGCGATTGTTGAATATTCACAAAGTTGATTATTGATTTCACCAAATTCTTCACAGCTTTTTTCTTCGTGTGAGAAGACTTTAATAACTTTTAAGCCATTAATTGATTCTTCAATAGCACCTTCAACTTGACCAAGTGTTGCTTGTTGTTTAATAAAGTATTTAGATGCTTTTCCACCAGTTTTAGTTAAAACTAAAATCATAATGAATCCACCTAATAATACAAGTAAGGTAATCCAAACTGAGGTGATTAACATAACAACTAAGACCATTAAAATCATTAAAACGTTTTGAATTAATGATGGTAATGCTTGAGAGATAAACTGTCTAATTGTATCAATATCGTTAGTATATAAGGACATAATCGCACCATGAGCGTGTGTGTCGAAATATTTAATAGGTAAATCTTCCATATTAGAGAACATTTGTTTTCTCATAGTATTGAGGTACTTATGAGTAACAATTGCCATAGTTCTATTCCAAATATAAGCACAAGCAATACCTACTGTATAAATAGATCCTAAGATGATAAGTAAATAAGTGACATTTGTATTAATTGTAAATCCAAATGGTGAAACTACTTGGTAGACATCTTTAAATGGATTCAAATGCATTCTTCCTGCAGCAGTTAAAGTAGTAATTGTTAAGGAAGCAAATATTGAAGATGATAAGTTAGTAAATACGTTAGCGATTAAGCATATAAAAGAAATAACAATCTCTTTTGGATATTCTTTAATGAGTAATTTCAAAAGACGAGTCATTGTACCCTTTTTTGCTCTTGAATGTTCTTTCATTCTCACTGGTGGCATTACTTATCACCTCCTACTCTATTTTGTGTAAAGTAAACTTCTTGATAAATCTTTGAAGTTTTTAATAATTCTTCATGAGTTCCAATAGCGCTGATTTGGCCATTATCCATAATGATAATTTGGTCAGCATCTTCTATAGAAGATATACGTTGAGCAATAACAATTTTTGTCATTTCTGGTAAATCTTCTTTTAACCCTTTTCTAATTAATCTATCGGTTTTAGTATCAACAGCACTAGTTGAGTCATCTAAAATCATAATTTTTGGTTCTTTTAAGATAGCTCTAGCAATACAAAGACGTTGTTTTTGTCCTCCAGAGAAGTTAGCTCCGCCTTGTTCTACACGTGAAGCAAATAATTCTGGTTTTGCTTTTACAATTTCTTCAGCTTGAGCAATTTGACATGCTTTCCAAAGTTGTGGTTCATTAGCATGTTCGTTTCCCCATCTTAAGTTACTTTCAATTGTTCCTGAGAAAAGAATGTTCTTTTGCAAAACAACAGCAACTTTATCTCTAAGTGTTTTTAAGTCATATTCTTTAACATTATGACCACCAACAAGAATTTCTCCTTCAGTAGCATCATAAAGTCTTGAAATTAAGTTTACTGTGGAAGTTTTTCCACTACCTGTTGAACCAAGAATACCAATGAATTGTCCTGATTTAATATTCATATTAATATTTTTAAGTGCGTATTCTTCAGCATCCTTTTTATATTTAAATGAGACGTTATTGAAAACAACTGATCCATTAGGTACTGAATATAATGGATGTTCTGGGTTTTTAATTGTAGATTCTTCTTCAAGAACTTCCGCAATACGTCTGGCTGATTCAAAGCTCATTGCAAGCATAACCATGATCATAGAAATCATCATGAGTGACATTAAGATTTGAATACCATATGTAATTAAAGAAGATAATTGGCCACAACTTAAAACTCCACCAGTGAAATCTTTAAGTCCTTCATCCCAGTGAGCAGTTCTGAAAATTACGTATGAGCCAAGTCCTACAACTAATATATTAGATAAGTGAATAGCAGTATTAATTAATGGGTTATTAAGAGCAACAATTTTTTCGGCTTTAATGAATTCATTAGTGATATTATCACTTGCTGAACTAAATTTTTGTTTTTCAAAGTCTTCTCTAACATATGATTTGACAACTCTAATACCACTTACGTTTTCTTGAACAGATTCATTTAAAGTATCGTATTTTTTAAATACGGTCATAAAGATTTTCATTGCCTTTTTAACAATTATATAAAGACCAAATCCAGTAATAGGAATTAAAACAACGAAGACAAGACCCATAATTCCACCGGAAATGAATGCCATAACAGTGGAGAAAATAAGCATTAATGGTGCTCTAACAACAATTCTTATCATCATCTGGAATGACATTTGAACGTTATTAATATCAGTTGTCATTCTTGTAACAAGAGAAGAAGCAGAGAAATTATCAATGTTCTCAAATGAGAAATTTGTTAATTTTGCATATAAATCATTTCTTAAGTTAGTGGCTAATCCAATTGATGCTATTGAAGCAAAACGTCCACCCATAATTCCACATATAAGTGATAAGATTGCCATGCCAACAAGAATTAGTGCTAGATAAAACACAGGAATAGATCCATTTGCTGAATAAAAGAAATCATTAGCTGACGATAATCCTTTGATGTTATCTACAAACATTCCCATAATAAAAGGCATTACACATTCAAGAGCTGCTTCGCCTACCATAAAAATAGGAGTAATGATTGCATACTTCTTGTACTGTCTAACGCTTCTAAGGATTAACTTAATTTTTTCTAACATGTTTTATCTTTCTAATAACATCACAACTAGTTGATAGACAATTACATATCTATAAACTGTGTGTCGCAATTATAAATCATAGACTATACGTGAATTCTTGTGAATTATTATTTTATAATTTTGATGAAATCTGTAATTTTTGACTTATAATTTTCTTTATGAAAAACGTTTTATTGATTTCTCCTGATTTCCCTCAAACTTACTGGCAATTTGCTAAAGCATTTAGAAATAATGGTGCAAATGTGTTTGCTATTGGTGGAACAGACGAGGATAATTTGTTACCAGAATTAAGAAATTGTTTAACAAAATATGTCTGTTGCAATGAGATGGAAAATCTTGACGTTATGTATAATATTGTAGGTTGTATAATTAATGAATTTGGGCCTATTGATTATTTAGAAAGCAATAATGAATATTGGTTACAAAATGACGCTAAAATAAGAGAGCATTTCAATATTCAGAGTGGTATATTTCCTTCACAATTAGAAGATTTTCAGCGTAAATCAAATCTTAAAAAATATTATGAAGATGCTGGTGTAAAAGTTGCTCCTTATATCATTGTTAATAAATATGATGATCTTTTAAAATTTGCAGAAAAATTTGGTTATCCTTTATTTATCAAACCTGATACTGGAGTCGGTGCTTCAGGAAATTATAAAATTCACAATATTGAAGAATTAAATGAGTTTTTTCATAACAAAAATAATAAATTTCCGTATATTTGTGAGACGTTTGTAGCAAGTAAATACATCAGAACGTTTGATGGTATATGCGACTCTAATAGTAATGTTGTTGTTTGTGATAGTATGGTTTTTCCACCTTCAATTTTTGAAGTTAAAGAAAAGGGCGAAGACTTATTTTATTATGTTGATAAAAACATAGATGATGATTTTGCTAAGCTTGGTAGTCGAGTAATTAAATCAATGGGTTTGAAAAACAGAATTTTCCATGCAGAATACTTTGTTGCTGATAATGATTGCCCAGGATATTTTAGTAAAGGCGACTATATAGGAATAGAGGTTAATATTAGAGCACCTGGTGGTTATACTCCTGACTTAATTAATTTTGGTATTTCTGCAAACATTTATCAGGTATTGGCTGATGTAGTTTGTTTTGGCAAGACATCTATAGTTAAAGGGAAACCTTATTATTGTTGCTGTGCATCCAGACGTAATAACAAACAATATTTCTTTAATAATGATGATATTTTAAGAACGTATCGTAATGAGGTTTGTTTTAATGGCTTCTACCCATTTATTTTTTCAGATATTATGGGTGATCAATTTTACATGGCTAAGTTTGAAACATTTAAAGATATGATGCTTTTTAATGAATATGTTGGAAGGCTTGCTAATATGACTTACTCTACTCCTACATTTTTTAATAAATTAATTGGAGAAGATGCAAAGATAATGAGAGAACAAAACGAAAATATCTCTAACCAAGAATCTATTTGTGATAAACATATAGATGGAGCTTAATACTTTTACTTTATCTTTTGTATGATTTGTATTTTAATACAATTTTCACTATAATTTTCGTATGCGTGGATTAATTATAACTAACCAAGAAATAGGTCATAACAAGTATAAAATAGATCGTTTTAAAGAAGAATTTACTAAACGAGATATTTCTTTAGATGTTTTTATTAATAATGGAACATTAGCAAAAATTGATAATGATAAGTTGTGTATTAATCTTCCAAAAGCAGATTTTGTTATTTATTTAGACAAAGATATTTATTTAGCAAGGGAGCTAGAATTAGCAGGTTATAAACTTTTTAATGATGCCAATTTTGTAAAATTATGTGACGACAAAATGTTGACCAATATATATTGTTCAAATATGGAAATTAGAATGCCAAAAACAATAGCTGCGCCATTATTTTATTCTATTGAATTAAAACAAGATAATTTAACCTTCTTAGATAATGTTATAAATGAATTGAAATTGCCTTTAGTTTTAAAGAAAGTTTATGGTTCTTTGGGCACTGGTGTTTTCTTAATAAATACAAAAGAAGAGCTGGTCCAAAAGTATAGTGAGCTTTGTAGAGAGCCTATTCAGTTTCAAGAGTATATTAAAACTAGTTATGGTAAGTCAGTTCGTGTATTAATTATTGATCAACAAATTGTTGGTGCTTTCATGCGTGTTAATAAAGATGATTTTAGAAGCAACTTTGGAAAAACTGCAAAGAGTGAAAAATTCGAAATTCCTGAGCAATTTACACGATTTGCTAGTAAAATTGCAAAAAATTTCCAAATAAAATATGCTGGAATTGATGTTCTTTTTGGCGAAAATAATGAACCAATTTTATGTGAAATTAATTCTAATGCTTTCTTTGAAGAGTTTGAAAAAATCACTGGAGTAAATGTTGCTGCAAAATTTGCTGATATGGTTATTAGGAATCTTAAAAATGAATAAGAACAAACAACGCTTTCAACACGTAAGCAAAGATTATAAAAATATTAAGCAGTATCCTGTTAATAAAGAATGTGAATTATTAGAGTTTTTACTTTTAACCTTAAAAGGACAATCACGAAATTCAATTAAATCAATATTAACACACCGTATGGTTACTGTAGATGGAGCTCCAATCACTCAATACAATTTTAAACTTGCGAAGGGCGATGTAGTCATTATTTCAAAGACTCCAATACACAAAAAGACTCGTAGTAATTTACCTATTATTTTTGAGAACGATGAATTAATAGTTATAAACAAACCATCTGGATTATTAAGTATTGCCAGTGACAAAGAAAAAGGATCAACAGCTTACAGAATGTTGACTGATTATGTCCAACAAAAAGATAAACACAATAGAATATTTGTTGTTCATAGACTTGATGAGGATACTTCTGGAGTATTGATGGTTAGTAAAAATCAAAAACTTCAAGAAGGGCTTCAAGACAATTGGAACAATCTAGTTAAAACAAGAGGTTATTACGCAATTGTTGAAGGACATCTTAAAGAAAAACACGGGACAATAAAGTCATATCTAAAAAAGAATGCTCAGAACATGATGTATTCATCCAAAAAACCAGGTGATGGTCAGTTAGCTATAACTCACTACGACGTTTTAATGGAATCAGATGATTATTCATTACTGGATGTTCATATTGATAGTGGAAGAAAAAATCAGATTCGTGTTCATTTAGGCGATCTCGGACATAATGTAATTGGAGATGACAAATATGGTAATCCATCAAATCCGATTAAGCGTCTTGGATTACATGCGTATGAGCTTACATTAGTGCATCCTTTTACTGGAAAAACACTTAAATTTACTGCTCCAATTCCTAAAGAATTTAAAATATTATTTCCTAATTTTAATTAGGCTTTGTATTTAGAGCTTTTTATTGTTAAAATCAAAACATGAAAAATAGATACATTAGCGCATTTGTCACTTCATGTTTTTCAATACTACCAATTATTTTAATCATATATATTTTGTCAGCTACAGGTTTAGCAAGTATAGGACCATCTTTTAAACAATGGAGTGATCCTAAATATTACTATTTGCTTGCTGCAGGAGCCGCTGCATTGATTTTAGGATTAACCTTCTTTCAAATTGGAGCTAATAAGGGATTAACTAAAATTGGTGAGTACATGGGATCCTCCATGTCTGCTCAGAAAAACTTATTTATTGTTATTATTTTTTCTTTTGCGTTAGGTGCACTTATTACATGTGCTGAACCAAGCATTTTGATTGTTGCAGATGATGTGAGTATTAACAAGTTTGTTTTACTTGCTTCTATATCAATTGGTGTTGGTATTTTTGTAGTTATTGGAATTATACGTACAATTTTGAAAAAATCATTAAAAACCTGGTATTTGCTATTCTATTTTATAGTTTTTTCCGTAATTTGTTTGCTTCAAATTGATAAAAATAACCACCCATTTTTACCATTTATTTTTGATGCTGGTGGTATTACAACTGGTTCTGCTACAGTTCCATTTATATTAGCTTTAGGTGCTGGTGTTGCATCTGTCCGTGGAGGCAATCAATCTAAAGAAAATTCATTTGGTTTAGTTGGTCTTGCATCGATTGGTCCAATACTAACTATGACTATATTAATTTTAGCAAAACCAAGTTCATTTACACCTTATAGTGTTAACCCTATTTCTGATGGAAGCATAGGTCAAAGATTTGTTAACGCATTACTTCCTGATTTCTCAAATGGATCTATTCATTTTGGAACTTTGATAGAAGTGATTATGGCATTATTACCTATCGTTATTATCTTCTTACTTTATGAAAGAATTTTTATTAAACTTTCAGCCAAAAAATTGGGTGAAATGATGTTCGGTTTTGTCATTTCTTATTTTGGATTAGTATTTTTCTTAACAGGCGTTGCCGCAGCAATGTCTCCTATAGGACAATTAGTTGGAACATCATTAGCTGGTCAATCTGATTGGATAATTATATTAGTTTGTTTCTTCCTAGGACTTGTTACTATCTTATGTGAACCTGCTGTTCATGTTTTAACAACTCAAATGGAGCAAATTTCAGAAGGACAAATTAAAAAGAAAACAGTTCTTATTGCGCTATCTATTGGGGTTGGAGTAGCAATTTGCCTCTCTGCTATAAGAACATTATTTGAATTTTCAATTATGTGGTACATAGTACCAGGATATATTATTTCTATTTTATTAATGTTTGTTGTTCCAGATATCTATACTGCTATGGCATTTGATTCAGGTGGTACTGCTTCTGGTCCAATGGCTGTTTCATTTATTTTGCCTATGATTATTGGTATTTACTCAGTTAGAATAGGTCAAACTGAATCTGTTTTATTCTATGAGAATGCTTTTGGTGTTATTGCTATGATTGCTTTAACTCCAATTATTGCTATTCAATCATTAGGCTTAGTGGTTGATATTAAAAATGCTCAGGCATTACGTATTATGCGTACATCTACTCAAGATGCAAGGAACTCTGAGATTATTCATTTCTAATAGGTGATTTATGGAAAAGAAAAGAAATATTTTAGTGAAAAAACAAGAAGTACAAAATCAACCTTTTGAACAAAGAAGTGATTTGAAAAAACTCGTACTTTACGTAGTAATAGTTAATTATGGTCAATCTCATAATATTTGTGAGATGTTTAAGCAACATCATTCCACGGTTCAATTTATTAAGTATGCTGAAGGAACCGCTAAGAAAACTATTAATGCTATCTTATCAGTATCAGATACAAGAAAAGAAATTGTATATGGAATTATGGCTGAAGAATATATTGCTGATTTTAAGAAAGATATTGAAGCTTTCTTCAAGGCTGGTAAATGGAATGCTGGAATTGCATTTACAATCGAAATGAAATCAATTATCGGTGTTAAGATGTATAAATTCTTAACCCAGACTGTGAGGGGATAATATGGGAAAATTTGAAGCTTTAGTTATTATTGTTAACGAAGGATATTCAGACAAAGTAATGAATATTGCTCGTGAACATGGTGCTCGTGGTGGAACTATTTCTAATGCTAGAGGTACTGCTACTAAAGATATGGAGCATAAATATGGAATTGTTATAACTCCTCAAAAAGAAATGATTTATATTATTCTCGAGACTAAAATTAAAGATAAAGTTATGTTAGAGATTAATAAAGAATGTGGCATAGATACAGCTGCTTCTGGATTAATATTCTCTATACCTATAAGTAACGTATCAGGAATAGCTGAATAAAGGGGAAAATATATGTGCTTTAGAAAAAAGAAAAAAGCTGAAAAAGTAAGTAAGCCTGCAAAGAAAAATAAGAAGATCAAAAAGGAACCTGCAGATCTTGCTAATGCAACACGTACATATCATGTTGTTAAAAGAGCAGATAAAAAGTGGGAAGTTAAGTTTGCTGGTGGAATGAAAGCGATTAAACTTTTTGATACTCAAGAAGAAGCTATTGAATACACAAAAATCATGGCTAAAAATCAAGAAGGTGCTTACTTAGTTCACAACTCAAAAGGTGAAAACAAAGGCAAAATTAAAAAGAAGAGATAATCTTTATAATAATAAGAAAAATGCAGGGGCTTATTCAGCTTCCTGCATTTTTTTAACATGTGCTTCGTGTTTTTTACGTTCAGCAGTATTTAATATTTTCTTTCTCATTCTGAATGTTGTTGGAGTAATTTCAACAAGTTCATCAGAGTTAATATAATCAAGGCAAGCTTCAAGAGATAATAATCGTGGAGATTTTAAGACCACAGTATTGTCTTTATTTGAACTTCTAACATTAGTTAAATTTTTCTTTTCAGTAACGTTAACTGCTAAATCAAAGTCATATCTATGTTCACCAACAATCATACCTTCATAAACTTCTGTACCTGGATAGATAAACATAGTTCCACGTTCTTCAATATGTTCGATAGCATAAGGAGTAGATTGTCCTGCTTGAACAGAAACTAATACACCGATATTTCTTTCACCGACATTACTTTGTACACATGGACGATATTCTTTGTAAGTATGTGAAAGAATACCATAACCTTTGGTTAAAGTCATAAATGAAGTCATATATCCAAGTAAACCTCTTGAAGGAATAACGTAATTTAATACAGTTGTAGTTTCTTTAGCATCCATATTAAGTAATTCAGCATTTCTTTCTCCAAGAGTAGTCATAACGTCTCCAACATAGTCATTTGGGACATCGATAGTTAAATCTTCATAAGGTTCGCATTTAACACCATCAATTTCTTTGATGATGACTTGTGGTTTACTAACTTCAAGTTCGAATCCTTCTCTTCTCATATTTTCAATTAAAATTGAAAGGTGAAGTTCTCCTCTGCCTGAAACAATCCAAGATTCACTGTTTTGAATTCTTTCAACTCTTAAAGCAACATCCTTTTGAGTCTCTCTATAAAGTCTTTCTTCAATTTTTCTAGCAGTTAAAAGTTTACCGTCTCTTCCAGAAAATGGAGATGAGTTTGTACCAAAAGTCATTTGAAGAGTTGGTTCATCAAGTTTAATAAGTGGAAGAGGATCTATATGACCGCTTTGGCAAATAGTTTCTCCAACGTTAATATCTGCTAAACCAGCAACAGCAACAATATCTCCTGCTTTTGCTTCGTTGATTTCAAGACGTTTTAAACCTTGATAACCAAATAATTTAAGTACTCTAAAGTTAGTTAATGTTCTGTCTAGTCTAGAAACTGTAACTATATCATTAACTTTTAAAGTTCCTCTTTTAACTGTTCCAATACCGATTCTTCCAACAAAGTCGTTGTAATCAAGTAATGAAATTTGCATTTGAAGTGGTGCTTCAAAGTCCATTGTTGGAGCTGGGATTTCGTCAATAATTGTTTGTAATATTGCATCCATACCAGGTTGTTGTGTGGCTGGATTTTCATTTCTACTAGAAGTTCCTTTTAAACCTGAGGCATAAACTGTCTTGAAATCTAAGAATTCATCTGGAGCTCCAAGTTCAATAAATAAATTTAAAACATCATCAATAGTTTTAGGAATATTAATATTTGCACGGTCAACTTTATTAATAATAACAATAGGTTTAACGTGATTTTCTAATGCTTTCTTTAAAACGAATCTAGTTTGAGGCATTGTTCCTTCAAAAGCGTCAACTAAAAGTAGGCAACCATCAACCATGTTCATGATTCTTTCAACTTCTCCACCAAAGTCAGCATGTCCTGGAGTGTCTAAAATGTTAATTTTGACATCATTATAAATAATGGATGTAGTTTTAGCTAAGATGGTAATTCCTCTTTCTCTTTCAATATCATTAGAGTCCATAGCTCTATCATTAAGTTCTTCATTTTCTCTAAAAGTAGCAGAGGATTTTAGTAATTGATCAACTAGAGTAGTTTTACCGTGATCAACGTGAGCAATAATTGCAATATTTCTAACTTCCATATGTTGCCTCCTTAATAAAAAATCTTTTCTAGTTTAGAAAAGTCAAAACATTATATCAAGACATTTTTAAAGAATAATTATGTCTTTAATTTTATTTTTCTTAATGTTGTATGTTTCTGCCACAACATCAATTGCGTCTTTTTTACTTAATCCTTTATTTATAAAGAAGTTAACTTTTTCTTTAATAAATTCAGTTGAAAATTCTTCTTCAGAAGTGTTTCCTTCGACTACAATAACCATTTCGCCTTTTAGTAGTGCAAAATCAATGGAACTTACTTCATCAAGAGTTCCATAAATTTTTTCTTCATTGAGTTTTGTTAATTCTCTTTGAAGAGAAAAATGACGTTTTCCAAGAATTTCATGAATTAAATTTAATGTAGCTTCTATTCTATGAGGTGCTTCATAGAAAATTAGAGTTTCTTTCTTTGCTTTCAACTCTTCAAGTTCTTTTTTAGCGTCGTTTTCTTTTGGAGATAAGAAACCATGAAAATAGAAGTGGTCAGTTGGTAAGGAAGAAGAAACAAGAGCATTAATAAATGCTGATGAACCAGAAATAACAGAGATTGCAATGTTATTTTCAATTGCTTTTTTAACAAGTAAAGAACCTGGATCAGATATGCCAGGATAGCCTGCATCACTCATATATGCGAATTTTTTGCCTTCGAGAACTGATTTAATAACTTGTTCTGAAGCTTCTATCTCATTATGTTCTCTTAGAGAAATAATTTTTTTGGATATATTAAATTTATGTAATAAGTCATTTGTATTTCTAGTGTCTTCAGCACCTAAAAAATCCATTTCTTTAATAATTTCAATTGCTCGAGGAGAAAATTCTCCAAGATTTCCTATAGGAGTAGCAATTAAATAAATAATTGGATGTGAATTATTGTATGACTTAATTATTTTCATTGTTGTTATCTTTTTTAGGAGATGTGTAAACTTGAGCTTTATATTCTTCTAAAGAAAGAACTTTCACATCTTCTTCACTATCTAACTTAACAGTTCCAGAAATAACATTTATTGAAGTGACAGCATATTGAACTTTATCAATAAATACTCTTTTACCAATTTCTGGATAGTGACTTTTAAGTTCAGTGTATGTGTCATCTTCATATTTTAAACAACATAAAAGTTTTCCGCAGTGGCCTGAAAGTTTTGGAATGTTAATAGCGAGCATTTGATTCTTTGCTCTATTAATGGAAATACCATCAAATTCATTTAAAAAAGTAGAACAGCAAAGTGGTAATCCGCACATGCCAATTCCACCGACCATTTTAGCTTTATCTCTGCTACCAATTTGTCTTAATTCGATACGTGCTCTTAGTTTGCTTGCGAGTACTTTTAATAGCTCTCTAAAATCGACTCTTTCATCAGCAACATAAGAGAAAATTATTTTACTTCTATCAAGTGTATATTCACATAAAAGGAGATTCATATCGAGTTTTAGCAAATCTACCTCTTTTTTGCAAATTTCTAGTGCAAATCTGGCCTCTTTTAAATTATTTTCCCATATTTTTATATCAGATTCTGTGGCTTTTCTCTTCACAGGTTTGAGTCCTAATTCACTATGATAATCAGAAATTGAAATAGGATCAGTGACTGCTGTTCCAAGCTCAATTCCACGAACAGATTCAACGATTATTTTATCGCCTTTTTTGATGTCTAAATCAGTAAGTCCAAAGTTGTATGCTCGAGGGGCATTAATAAAGGCTACTCCAACATAGTGAGTAAATGTATTTGTGCTAGGATTAAATTTTTCTTCGTTATTTTCTATCATATGATTAGTCCTTTGTTATGTAATTAATAATGTGATCAAGTTGTAAGGAAATATTGAGGTTCATATTCACAATATTTCTTTGCTTCATAATTTCAACAAGTGAGTCATTAACATGTGGTAATGTGTTGGCTAACTTTTCTAATATTGTATCATAACTTTTCAAAGTTATTACTTTTGATGTTTGTTTGGTTAATATATTTTCGAAAAAATCTATTAAGATATCTAGAAAATATCTCATGTCTTCTTTTGATTTAACTAAAGGGTTTATTTCGTTTTCCATTACAAATATGGCTTTAGCTCTATCATTATCTGCTAATTTGTTTAATAAATTACAAATAGCATCTTTCATTGAAAAGAATTGTTCTGAGGCTTCATCATTATTAATAAAATCGTGGATAGATTCGCCATCATTATAAAAATAAGAAAGAAGTTCAGCATCTTCTTGATTCACATTAAGTTCAATAGCTTCTTCAATGACATCATTTCTTGGTCTTGATTTCATATTTAATGTTTGGCATCTAGAAATGATAGTTGGTAAGACATTATTTTCATTATTTGTAGTTAAGAAAGCATAGATTTCAGTACCTGGTTCTTCTAAAAACTTAAGCATTGAATTAACTGCTTCAACAGTCATGTTTTCAACTAAGTTTATTATATAAATCATTATTCCTTTATCATCTAAAGCAGTTTTATCAAATCGATTTTCGACTTCTAAAACATCATCTTTTTTAATTGTTTTTTCTTTACCATCTAAAATAATCATGTCTGGGAAGTTATCACTATCAAATCTCATACATGAAATGCAGTTATCACAAGCAAGTGGAGAAGGATCATCACAAATGAGGGTTTTAGCTAGATATTTTGCGGTTTCTAAAAGTGGTGTTCCTGGATTTCCAACAATTAAATAAGCATGTGAAATCTTCTTTTGTTGTAATGAATTTACAAAAGTTTGATATATAACAGGTTGATATTTTTTAAGGTAATTTCCTATTTGCATAAACGGGATAAAATCGCATCAAGTGTAGCTTTAGCGACTTCTTCTCGACTTTGCGAAGCATCGATTATAACAAATCTATCTGGATAACGCTTTGCTAAAAGCAAAAATGAGTCTCTAACTTTATGATGGAATTCTAATTTTTCTAAATCTAAACGATTAACTTCTCTCTGAGAGTTACTGGCAATTCTTTTAAGTCCTTCTTCAGGAGTAATATCAAATAATAATGTTAAATCTGGCCAAGTATTTTCAGTAGCGAATAAATTAACATTTAAAACTTCATCAATTCCTAAACCTCTTGCTCCACCTTGATATGCTAAAGATGAATCAAGAAAACGGTCACAAATAACAATTTTTCCTTCTTTAATTGATGGCCAAACTTTTTCTACAAGATGTTGTCTACGACTAGCAGCATAAAGCAAAGCTTCAGTACGTGGATCCATCATTGTATTCTTTTTATCTAAAATAACATTTCTAATTTCTTCTGAAATAGGAGTTCCACCTGGTTCTCTAGTTCTAACAATGCTATAACCAAGTTCTTCTAATTTCTTAACAGCAGTTTCTACTGCAGTAGTTTTGCCTGAACCTTCAGGTCCTTCTAATGTAATAAACATATAAACCCTCCTATATCTTATGTCTTCCTTCAAGTGATTTACTTAAAGTAAGTGGATCAACATAATCTAAAGAACCACCCATTTGTAAACCATATGCTAGACGTGTAATTTTCAAATTTGTTTTCTCAAGTAATTTTGCTAAATAAAGTGAAGTTGTTTCTCCATCTAATGTTGGATTTGTAGCAATAATTACTTCCTCAATATTTTGAGTGTTAACTCTTTCTAAAAGTGGAGCAATATTTAAGTCTTCGACGCGGACTCCTTTTGATAAACAAATTTCCCCGTTTAAAACATGATATAACCCATGATATGTGCCGCTATTCTCTATAGAGAAAACATCTTTTGGAAAAGAGACAATTAAAATTGTTTTTTGATTTCGATCAGGATCATCACAAATTTCACATTTATTATTTTCGATAATCATTCCACACTTTTGACATTTGGTTAAGTGTGTTTTTAGATTTTTAATTGAGTCACTAATTTGTTTTAAATCTTCATCAGAAAAATCGAGCATTTTATATGCCATACGTTCAGCTGTTTTGTTTCCAATTCCTGGAAGTTTAGCTAACGATTCTTCTAATATTTCTAGTGACTTCAATTTTCTCATTAAAATGGAAGTCCTCCACGACCTGTAATCTTTGATTGAATTGCTTCTGTTTGTTCATCAATTTGAGAATAAATTTCATTTAATGCAGTAGCAATTAATTCTTCAATCATTTCTTTGTTTTCTGGATCAAATCCATCTTTATCAATATTAACAGATTTAATTTGTTTACTTCCTAAAACTGTAACAGTAACAAGTCCAGCTTTACTAACTGTAAATTCTTGTTTTGCTAAAGCAGCAAGAGCTTTTTCCATTTCTCTTTGCATCTTTTGAGCTTGTATCATCATTTGTTGCATGTTCATAATGTTTATTCTCCTTCGAATTCTAAGGTTATATCTTTTGCTTTTGGAAGTTGTCCAATTTGTAATAAATTCATGTATTTAGATTGTAAATCAACAGATTGATTTCTACTTATTGCATAGACAAACATCTTTTTGCCAAATACAGTAGAAAATACTGATTGAATTTCTAACTGATTCTCCTTGAGATTTACTTTATTAACAGTGGTTTTTAAAGGAAATTCCAAGATGACCATTTTTGGAGAAGCAACTAAAGGTCTTCCATCAATAAGAAGTCCTGCAGCTTTTCCTAGTAAGGAATCAGTTGTATATCTTTTAATATTTTTCCATTGATCTAATAAAGATGCTTTTATTTCTTTTTTAGAAGAAACCATGATGTTAATGATTTGATCATCATCAATTTCAAATGTGTCTTCTTTATCACTATCTTTTAGATAAATTACGTTTTCATCTAACTTAGTTGCCTTTAAAAATACAGGTTCAACCTTTTCTTCAACTACTGGTTTTTCAATAGGTTTAACTGGTTCAGGTTCTTTTTCTACTTTCACTGGTTCAGGTTCAACTTTAATTGGAGCTGGAGCAGGTTTTATTTCTTCTTTTGTTTCGAAAACATGTTCTTCAATAGTAGGTTTCTTAATTTGTTTATTACTATGTAAATTAGTCATTTTTAACAATGTAATTTCAAATAGTGGAACAAGAGAAGTGACATTTTTAAAATTCTTAATAGCATCCATTAATATATCAATCATTGCAACAGCATCATCATTAGAAACATATGGAGCTATTTGATTGATTTCATCTGCTTTTAAACTATCTAAGAAATTAACGTTATTTGAAGAGTTATAAATTAGGATATCTTTTAAGATATTTAATAAATCTTCGCTTAAACGCTTAATATCAGATCCATTTTGAATATATTTATTAATTCTTTCTAAAACATCAGAGATATTTCCTTGGATAATTGATTTTAATAACGAGACTTTTTCTTCAGTACTCTCTAAAGAGAAAATATCTAAAACATCTTTAACATTTAACTGTTTCCCTGAGTAAGCTAAAACCTTTTCTAATATAGAAAGAGCATCTCTCATTCCTCCATCAGCTAATTTAATAATTAAGGAAATGGCTTCATCATTAAATGGAATTTGTTCTTGTTCTAAAATTGTTCTTATTCTTTCTTTAATATCCTTATCTGAAACCTTTTCAAAATCATATCTTTGGCAACGAGATAAGATTGTAGGAAGAATTTTGTGTGGTTCAGTAGTTGCTAAAATGAAGATTACATGTTTTGGAGGCTCTTCGAGTGTTTTTAAAAGTGCATTAAAAGCACCAGTGGACAACATATGAACTTCATCAATTATATATACTTTGTATTTTCCTAATATTGTTCCATATTTAACTTTATCAATAAGGTCTCTGATTTCATCAACACCATTATTACTAGCAGCATCAAGTTCTAAAACATCAGGGTGATTCCCTTCAATGATTGCTTTGCAATTTTTACATTCATTGCATTGCTCACCTATTCCATTTTCACAGTTTAAAGCTTTGGCAAATAATTTTGCCATTGTAGTTTTTCCTGTTCCTCTAGGTCCAGCAAAAAGATATGCATGAGCAATTCTTCCAGTTGCTAAAGCATTCTTCAATGTTTTAACAATGTGTTGTTGACCTGCAACCTCTTCAAATGTTTGAGGACGATATGTTCTGTATAATGCTTTATATGCCATAAATTTTATCTATGTAATAGTCTATAATAATTTTCTTCGTGTTTGAAGAGTTAATAATAATTTATTAATAATTTGTTAGTTTTCTTTTTCTTCTTATATGTTTATGGTAGAATAAATTTCGCGAAATTGAGGTCATTATGGAACAAAGTATGTATCAACGTTTGAGCAGTGCTCGAACAAGATTAAAAGAAATTGATGAAGCATTGTTAGATGAAAATACAATGAAAGATATCAAACTTTTTCGTGATCTTTCTAAAGAAAGAGCATATCTTGAACCTCAAGTAGAAGCTTTTGATAAATATCAAAAAAATGAACATAATATTTCTGATGCTTTAGAAATGTCTCATGATTCAGATCCTGAGATTGCTGAAATGGCTAAAGAAGAAATTAAAACTCTTAATGCTGAACAAGAAAAACTTGAAGCAGAACTTAGAGAACTTCTTATTCCTAAAGATCCAAATGATGATAAAAACATTATTGTTGAAATAAGAGGTGCAGCTGGAGGAGATGAAGGCAACATTTTTGCTGGTGATCTTTTCAGAATGTATACTCGATATGCTGAAACACAAGGCTGGAAAATTCAAATGTTAGATGAATCTGCTTCAGAAGCTGGTGGTTTTTCCCAAGTATCATTTATGATAAAAGGAAAAATGGTTTACTCTAAAATGAAATTTGAAAGTGGCGCACATAGAGTTCAACGTGTTCCTAAAACTGAAGCTAGTGGAAGAATTCATACCTCAACTGCGACGGTTTTAGTTATGCCAGAAGCAGAAGAAATAGATGTTGAAATTAATCCTAATGATTTACAAGTTGATACCTATCACTCACAAGGTGCTGGTGGTCAAAATGTTAATAAAACTGAATCTGCAGTTAGAATAACTCATATTCCTACTGGTATTGTTGTTGCTTGTCAGACTGAAAAATCTCAAATTCAAAATAGAGAAATCGCCATGCAAATGTTAAGAGCAAAAATGTATTCAACTTTGCTTGAAAAGCAACAAGAAGAAATTGGTAATGAAAGAAGATTAAAAATTGGTACTGGAGAACGTAGTGAAAAAATACGTACTTACAATTATCCACAAAATAGAGTTACTGATCATAGAATTGGATTCACTATCCAACAACTCGATAGAGTAATGGAAGGCGATATTGAAGAAATAATTGAAGCCTTAATTCATTATGATCAATCACAAAAAATCGCAGGTGAGAACTAATGACTTATCGCGAAAAATATTTTGAACTTAAGAAATTAAACGATAAATATCTTACACATACTGTTATTAAATCAATATTAATGAATGATGCTGGGTTTAATGACTTCTTTTCTTTGCTTAATCATTTTGATGAACAAATTAAGAATCCAGGTCGTGTATTAAACTTCATAGATAGGATAAAAAAAGGTGAACCTTATCAATATGTTTTGGGTTATGCATTTTTTGTAAATTCTAATTATATTGTTACCCCTGATGTTTTAATTCCTAGACAAGAAACTGAACAGTTAGCTGTATCAACAATGATGCTTATAAAAAAGATTTTTGGCGGCCAAAATAAAATTAATATTTTTGATTTAGGAACAGGTAGTGGAATACTTGCAATTTATCTAAAAGAAAATTTTCCAAATGCAAATGTAACAGGAATTGATATTTCTTCAAAATGTTTGGAAATTGCTAGGGAAAATGCAAAAATTCACCAAGTTTTGATTGATTTTAAAGAGAAAAATATGCTTGATAAAATTGATGAAGATGTGGATGTTATAGTTTGTAATCCGCCATATATTGAGAGTCCAAAAACTGTTGATCCACAAACATTAAAATATGAACCACACTTGGCATTATTTGCTAATCCAAAAACAAAATTTTATGAAGAAGTTTTTAAATACATAAATCACAGTGATAAAAAGTTATTAATGGCCTTTGAAATTGGTGAAGATATGGAAAGTGAATTAACTGAAATTCTTGAAAATGATTATCATGGAATAGGTTATAAATTTGATAAAGATATGTATGGCAAAACAAGGTTCTTATATATAATTAGAAATGAAGAAACAGAGAAATATGATTGCTAAAAAAGAGTTAGAGACAATTAAAAAAGTTTTAAATGATGGCAAAGTCATATCTTTTCCTACTGAAACTGTTATGGGTTTGGGTGTTTCGTTTGATGATTTTAATGCCTATTCTTTACTAAATGAAATTAAAAGAAGACCTGAAGATAAACCATATACTATGATGCTTGGTAATGTTGAAGATGTTTCAAAGTATGCTTCTTTATCACATAGAGATGAAATGTTAATTCGTAGATTTATGCCTGGACCAATAACTATTTTGGTAAATGCAAAATCTAATGTTCCTGAATATGTTACTCATAAAACTGGAATTATTGGAATTAGAGTTCCTGATTTTCCTGATGTACAAGAGTTAATAAATTATTTTGGAAAACCTTTATTGGTTCCAAGTGCAAATAGAAGTGGTGAAGCACCTTGCAATACATTTGATGAAGTAGAGAAAGTATTTGGAAATGAAATAAGCTATGTTGTTAAAACAAATGCTGGAAGAAATAAACCATCAACAATAATTGACCTCACTACTAATAATATTAAAATAATAAGAGAAGGAGATTTGTCCTTCGATGAAATTAAAAGGAGAATGGATATGAAAACTATTTCAGTTGGTTCTGATCATGGCGGACTTGAATATAAAAATGCTGTTGTTGAACATTTGAAAAAGCAAGGATACAAAGTTATTGATGTTGGAACGGATTCTAAAGATTCATGCCACTATCCTATTTTTGGTGCTGAAGCTGCAAAGAAAGTTGCATCACATGAAGCTGATTTTGGTGTTGTAATTTGTACAAGCGGTGAAGGCATTATGATGGCAGCCAATAAAATTAAAGGTGTCAGATGTGGGTTAGGATATAATGATGATGTAGCTCGCTTATCTCGTCAACATAATGACGCTAATATGATTGCGTTTGGTCAAAAATTTATGTCATTAGAAGACGTCATTAGAAGAGTAGATATTTTCTTAAATACTGACTTTGAAGGTGGCCGTCATTTAACAAGAGTTGAAATAATTAAAGACCTCGAAAAATAAAAAATAAAAATAATTTTCACAAAATTGCCTCTTTCTTGACTATATATAAAGTGAAGGAGGTTTTTTGAACACTAAATATAAATGTCCTTTCTGTGGAAACACGGAAATAAATTCAATTGGTATACGAAATGGCCACTATTATTGTAGAAAATGCATTTCTTTCAAAATAAGTGAACATATTAAAAATGATGCTTATCCAAAAAGAGCAAATATTTTTCTAGAGTATTCATTATCGGATGAACAAAAAAAGTTATCTGATCAAATTATTGAAAACTATAAGAGAGGTATTGATACTTTAGTTTATGCTGTTTGTGGTTCAGGCAAAACTGAAATTTCTTTAGGTATCATTCAATATGCTATTCAGTGTGGAGAAAAAGTTGCATTTGCTGTTCCTAGAAGAGATGTAGTTATTGAATTATATAATAGGTTAAAAACCATTTTTAGATTTAATAAAGTTGTTGCTGTTTATGGAGG
This sequence comes from Bacilli bacterium, assembly GCA_024408075.1. Taxonomy (GTDB): domain Bacteria; phylum Bacillota_I; class Bacilli_A; order RFN20; family CAG-826; genus UBA2450. Next base: position 21,503 of record JAKSVK010000010.1, read on the forward strand.
CAATACTAGTGTAGTTAATGGAGACTTAATTGTTCTAACAACGCACCAATTATATCGATACAAAAAATTCTTTTCTTTAATCATTTTAGATGAGATTGATGCATTTCCTTTTAAGAATAATGAAGTATTAAAACAAATGTTTTTTAATGCGCTTGATGGTCATTATGTTTTAATGAGTGCGACACCCAATAAAGATGTTTTGGAATTATTTAAAGGAAAAGACAAATCTATTTTAAGATTAGATACTCGTTTTCATAGGCATCCATTACCAGTGCCAGAAATTAAAACTAATAGAGTATTTACTTTAGTAATTTTACTTAAATGTTTACGACAATTTCTAATTGATAGAAAACCTGTGTTTGTCTTTTGCCCAACAATTAATGAATGTGAAAATGTATATCGATTTTTGAAATTGTTTTATCCTCATGGAAATTATGTGCACTCAAAATGTATTGATAGAAATGAACGAATTAATAATTTTAGAAATGGTACTTTTGATTATTTAGTAACTACATCAGTGTTAGAACGAGGCGTGACAGTTAAAAATTTACAAGTAATTGTTTTTGATAGTGATAATAAAATTTATGATTCAGGTGTATTAATACAAATCGCTGGAAGAGTAGGTCGAAAAATAGATGCCCCAGATGGGCAAGTTATATTTATTAGTAAAAAAGTTACAAAAGAAATGACAGATGCAATTGAAAAGATTAGAGAATCCAATAAAGTATTGCAAGATATGCTTCAAGAAAATTAGTGATTATTCTCTTCATTATTTATTTTGTAAAAATAATGATTTATGTGAGGAGTGCTTTACTAAATTTCAGCCTAAATTTATTAACTTTAAAATAAATGAAGTTAAAGCAATGTCCTTATATGAGTATGATGAAACACTCAAAGATTTGATTTTCAAATATAAAGGATGTTTTGACATTGAATTAAAAAGTGTTTTTACATCAAGGTATCTTTTGTATTTAAAGTTAAAATATTTTGGCTACAAAATTGTAACTATTCCATCGTACATAACTGAAGACCGAATTAGAGGCTTCAATCATGTAGAAGAGATAGCTAAATTGTTGAATTTACCAATGCTTACAGTTCTTGAAAAAACAGAAAAAATAAAACAAGCAGATCTAGGATATAAAGATCGTCAAAAGATAGGAAATATTCTTAATATTAAGAATAAAGAAACCATTTATAATCAAAAGATATTATTAATGGATGATATTTGTACCACGGGCGCCAGTCTAAAAGCTGCATCAAAATTAATACTTGAATGTAAGCCTAAAAAATTACAAATATTTACAATTGCAAAAAATGTCATGAAACGCACGCAGTAGAATATTTATTATTTTGTATTAGCGTACACTAATACAGTCGTGATATATTATTTAACGAGTGTCTTAGAAATTAATTTATAAATTAAGGAGGCAATATGGGATTTTTCGATAAACAAATGATTAAAAAATATGGCAGACTAGCTGACAAAGTTATTGCTTTGGAAAGTAAAATGGCTGCTTTAAGTGATGAAGAATTACAAGCACAAACTGTTAAATTTAGAGACAGACTTGCTAACGGCGAGACATTAGAAGATATTAAAATAGAAGCTTTTGCAACAGCTAGAGAAGCTGCAAAAAGAACTCTTAATGAATTCCCTTATAGGGTTCAAATTATGGGTTCATTTGTTTTGCATGCTGGCGATGTTGCTGAAATGAAAACTGGTGAAGGTAAAACTCTTACTGCAACTATGGCGGTTTATTTAAACGCTCTTGCAGGTAAAGGCGTTCATGTAGTTACTGTTAACGAATACTTAAGTGAACGTGATGCTAACTGGATGGGACAAATTTATCGTTTCTTGGGTCTTACCGTAGGTATTAACTTACGTTCTAAAACTACACAAGAAAAGAAAGAAGCTTATCTTTGCGATATTACTTATACAACAAACTCAGAACTTGGATTTGATTATCTAAGAGATAATATGTCAACAAATATGGAAGGTAGAGTTTTAAGAGGACTTAACTTCTGTATCGTTGATGAAGCTGACTCAATCTTAATTGATGAATCTAGAACTCCTCTTATTATTTCAGGCGGAGCTCGTGCAAGTGCATCACAATATACAGTTGCTGATAGATTTGTAAAAGCACTTAAAAGAGATAAAGATTTTGAAATTGATGTTAAAGAGAAAACAGTTAACTTGACTGATAGTGGTAATGCTAAGGCAGATCAAATGTTTGGCATTAAGAACTTATATGCTCCTGAATATGCAGACTTAGTTCATAGAATATTCAATGCTTTAAAAGCAAACTATATTATGACTCGTGATGTTGACTATTTAGTTGACGCAGAAGGACAAGTTCAAATTATTGACCAGTTTACTGGTCGTGTTCTTCCTGGAAGAGAATGGAGTGATGGATTACATCAAGCTGTTCAAGCTAAAGAAAACGTTGAAATTAAACAAGAAACCATCACAATGGCTACTATTACATATCAAAACTTCTTCCGTTTATATAAGAAGATGGCTGGTATGACTGGTACCGCAAAAACTGAAGAAGAAGAATTTAGAAAAATTTATAACATGCGTGTTGTTTGTGTCCCACCAAATAGACCAATCGCTCGTGTAGATGCAATGGACTATGTTTATGCTCACAAAGGACCAAAACTTCAAGCACTAATTAAAGAAGTTAAAGAAAGACATGCAACAGGACAACCTATCTTAATTGGTACTGTATCTGTTGAATCATCTGAAGAAATTTCTGAGTTATTAACTCAAAATGGTTTGCCTCATGAAATGTTAAACGCTAAAAACCATGCTAGAGAAGCTGAAATTATTTCTCATGCTGGTGAAAAAGGATCCATTACCCTTGCAACTAACATGGCAGGTCGTGGTACTGATATTAAGATTAATGATGAAGTTAGAGCTTTAGGTGGTTTGTGTGTATTTGGTACTGAAAGACATGAATCTAGACGTATTGATAACCAATTACGTGGACGTAGTGGACGTCAAGGTGACCCTGGTTTCTCAAGATTCTATGTTAGCTTTGATGATACCTTACTTGTAAGGTTCGCTGCTGATAAAATGAGAGCATTTATTGAAAAGAACTTTGGAGATGAAGCTCTTGAAGCTCAAATGGTAAGTAATGTTATTACAAGTGCACAAAAACGTATCGAAGGACAAAACTTTGATACTAGAAAATCATTACTTGAATATGATGATGTTTTAGCTAAACAACGTCAAATTGTCTATGACAAACGTGACAGAATTATTGAAGGTAAAAACATTGAAGATATTAAAGATGATATTTTTACTACAACTGGTAAATTCTTAGCTGCTAAGAGTGTTCCTCAAGGAAGTTCAAGCCAATTAGTTAGCGGTGAATTACTTGTAAAACAAGTAGAACCAAGATTCCTCCCTGCTGGAACTATTAATGGACGTTTATATGATGAAACTGATTTAGATGAATGCGCTCAAGAAATTGGTGATTGGATTCATGAATACTATAACCAAAAGAAAAAGGAATGGCCTGAAGAAATTGCTGATCAAATTGAACGTAATTACATTTTAAGATGTATTGACCAAAACTGGACTAAACATATTGATGCAATGGCTAGATTAAGAGAAGGCATTTTCTTAAGAAGTTATGCAAACGTTAACCCTTTACAAGATTATGTCAACGAAGGCTATAAGATGTTTAGAGAATGTTTAGACCTTGCTAGTGTTGATGCTGTTTTAAACTTAGTGAATGTCAAAGTTGAAATAAAGAAACCTGAAGAACAAGAAGAAGCAAAAGATGACTCTAATGTTGTCGATGCTGAAGTCGAGGAAAAGAAATAATGAAAGATCTAGTTAGTTTAAAACAAGAACTAGGTGCTGTTGGCGAGAGAATCCGTCAACTCGGGTCTTCTCTTTGACCTCGATAAGTTAGAAAAAGAAGTTAACGAACTAACTGTTATTAGTGAAAAAGAAGATTTCTGGAACGATTCTAAAAAAGCTTTAGAAATTATCGGAAAATTGAATTTTAAGCGGGATTTGCTGAATAATTATAAAAAAATTTCCGGAGATTTTAAGGACTTATCTGAGCTAATTGAACTAGAAGATGAGTCAATTATGGATTCTATTTGTGAGTCCTTTGAAGAGTTAAAAAAGAACACGAAAGTTTTTGAAACATCGCGTTTATTCTCTGGTGAATTTGATAACCTAAACGCAATTATTGAATTGCATCCAGGTGCAGGTGGAACAGAAGCACAGGACTGGGCAGACATGCTTTACAGAATGTATGTTCTATTTGCTGAAAATCATCGTTATAAAATGGAAGTTATCTCCTTTGAACCAGGCGAAGAAGCTGGCATAAAATCAGTGACTATGAAGATTGCTGGTAAAAATGCATATGGTTATTTAAAAGGAGAAAAAGGTGTTCACAGATTAGTTAGAATCTCACCTTTTGACGCTAATAAAAGAAGACATACATCATTTGCTTCAGTCAATGTTATTCCAGAATTTCAAAATGATTCTATTGATATTGAAATTAATGATGCCGATTTGAAAATTGATACTTATAGAAGTGGTGGTGCTGGTGGACAAAATGTTAACAAAGTTGAGACCGCTGTTAGAATCACCCACCTTCCTACCGGTATTGTAGTTTCTTGTCAGATTGAAAGAAGCCAATTATCGAATAAAGAAACTGCAATGAACATGTTAAAAAGCAAACTCTATTTGCTCGAATTAGAAAAACGTGAAAATGCTTTGAACAATATTGTTGGTGAAAAGAAAAACATTGAATGGGGAAGTCAAATTCGTTCATATGTTTTCTGCCCTTATACATTAGTTAAAGATAATAGAACAGATTATGAAGAAGTAGATGTCCAATCAGTTATGAACGGAAATATCGATAACTTCTTATATGCATATCTACAAATGGAGGCGAAGAATAATGAAAAATAAACTTAGAAAACAGTTATTAAATTACTTTTTAGTCATTGTTGGTACGTTTTTACTTGCATTTGGTACTGTTGTTTTCCTAACTGAATCAGAGTTAGTTGCTGGAGGAATTTCTGGTATTGCAATTATTATTCAACACTTAATCAAAAATATCACTGATGTTTATATTTATGATTACCTGGTATTAGGACTCACAGCAATTACTTGGTTAATTGGATTACTTTTTGTTGGAAAAGATTTTGCATACAAGACTTTGCTATCAAGTGTAATTTATGTTGGATGTACTTTCTTATTCGCACGTTTGCCATTTTTTAAGGAACTAGCTGTTAACTTTGCAGGTAATGGAGAATCAGGAAGTTTAATTCTTTGCGGAATATTTGGTGGTGTGTTTGTCGGCGCGGGTGTTGCAATTACTTTCTTAGGTGGTGGTTCAACTGGTGGTGTTGATGTCTTCCAAATAATAATAAGGAAAAAATTAAATATAAAAGAATCAGTCTCATCCGTAATAATTGATGGAATAGTTATTTTAGTTGGTATGTTTTCAATGAGATTATGGACAGAGTCTCTTTGTGGTATTTTGTCTTCTGTTGTTACTGCTGGAATTATTGAAGGTATTTACATTAAAAACCAATCATCTTATCAGGTTGATGTTATTTCAAGTGAATGGAAATCAATTTCTGATTATGTTCAAAACGACTTAGAAAGAGGTGCTACGGTATTAAGAGTTGAAGGCGGATATAAAGGTGAATCGCGAGTTATGCTCAGACTTGTAATAGATAAACGACAATACGAAAAATTACGCAATTATATTGCTGAAGTAGATCCAAGTGCATTCCTTACTTTTACACAAGTTAATGCTGTGTATGGAGAAGGTTTTACTAAAAATAAGAAAAAAATAAAATTAAAGAAAAAATAGCCGATTTGTATGAAAATTTGCGATAATTCCCATATTTTTGAGTTAATTTCTAATTTCAAACCAACTGGTGATCAGCCTACTGCTATCGCTAAATTATGTGATGGTTTAGAACAAGGAAAAAAGCTACAAGTTTTATTAGGCGCAACTGGCACTGGTAAGACTTTTACTATGGCGAATATTATCGTTAAAGAACAACGTCCGACATTAGTGTTAGTACATAACAAAACATTAGCTGGACAATTATATTCTGAGTTCAAAGAATTGTTCCCAAATAATAGAGTTGAGTACTTCGTTTCTAACTTTGATTTTTATCAGCCAGAAGCATACATTCCAAAGAGCGATACTTATATTGATAAGAACGCAGTAATGAATGATGAAATTGAAATGCTAAGAACTTCTGCAATTAATTCTGTTTTAGAAAGAAGAGATACGATTGTTGTTGCTTCCGTTGCATCAATTTATGGATTAACTGATCCTGATGAATATAGAAATTTAATATTTGAAATTCGAGTTGGAGAATCAATTGATAGACATGAGTTTTTTAAAGCATTAGTTGATGCTCAATATCAAAGAAATAATCTTGATGCTAAACCTGGCACTTTTAGAGTTAGAGGAGACATCATTGAATTAGTACCTGCGAATGCTGAAGACAATACTGCTATTAGAATTGATTCATTTGGTGATGAAATTGAGAAAATCTATAAGATAGATTTATTAACTGGTGAAGTATTACATACATATCATACTTATCCGATATTTCCTGCATATGATCACGCTTCTACACATACTCGTATTTCAGATGCAGTTAAAACAATTAAAGAGGAACTAAAAGAGAGATTGGAATTTTTTAAATCAGAGGGCAAATTATTAGAAGCAGAAAGACTTGAAATGAGAACAAATCAAGATTGCGAAAATATGCAAGAATTTGGTATGTGCCCTGGTATTGAAAACTACTCAAGACATATAGATAAAAGAAAACCTGGCCGAAGGCCATTTACATTATTAGATTATTTTCCTGATGATTTTCTTTTGTTTATAGATGAGTCACATGTTTCTATTCCTCAAATTCGTGGAATGTATAACGGAGATAGAAGTAGAAAAGAAACTTTAGTTGAATATGGATTTAGACTACCTAGTGCTCTTGATAATAGGCCTTTGAATTTTGAGGAATTTGAAAAGATAATGCCTCAAACAATTTGTACTTCAGCTACTCCTGGTGATTATGAACTAGAAAGAACTGATGGAGAAATTGTTGAGCAAATCATTCGTCCTACTGGTTTACTTGATCCTCGTGTTGAAGTAAGAAAAACTATGGGTCAAGTTGATGATTTACTATATGAAATTAAACAAAGAATTGCTCGTAATGAAAGAACAATGATTGTTACTTTAACAATTAAAATGGCGGAAGACTTAACTGCTTTTCTGAAAGAAAGAGGTATAAAAGTTGTTTATCTTCATCACGAAACCAAGACTCTTGAACGTAGTGAAGTTATTTATCAATTACGTAAAGGAAAATATGATGTTTTGGTTGGAATCAATCTTCTTAGAGAAGGCTTAGATATTCCTGAAGTTTCTCTTGTTTGTATTTTGGACGCAGATAAAGAAGGATTCCTTAGAAGTGCTAGATCTCTTATTCAAGTTACTGGTAGAGCAGCAAGAAATGCTAATGGATTAGTCTTAATGTATGCAGATAGAATAACTGATTCTATGAAGACTGCAATTGATGAAACTAATCGTCGTAGACAAGTTCAAAATGCTTATAATATGGAAAATGGAATAATCCCTCAAACTATTATTAAGGAGATTAGACCACCAATTAGAAATACTGATGATGAGATAACTGAAGTTATTGAAACTACTAAACATGGAAGTCGTTCACAAATTGACGCAAAGATTAAGGATTTGGAAAAACAAATGCGACAAGCTGCTAAAGAATTTGACTTTGAAAGAGCTATTGAACTTAGAGATATTATTATGGAAATTAGGAGCTCACAAAAGTAATTTTTGCTTACAAAATTATCCATAATAATAAATTTAGATATCAATTTCTATTGATAAAAGAAATTAGTTTGATTATTA
>JAKSVK010000011.1 GCA_024408075.1 Bacilli bacterium
ATCTTATCTAATACATCTTCATTAAAGATATCTTCACCACGTAATCCTTTAACAAATTGAACGGCTTCATCTCTTTTACTTGGAATTAAACCTTTATCAGCATCATTAACTTTGATTTTCATCATCTCTTTTAAAAGATTGATATACATTTTTACATATTGGTCTTCATTTTCAGGATGATTTTGAAATAGTTTATTAAAACAACTACTTTTAAGAAGTTCGAATACTGAACCATATCCACCTTCTTTTACTTTTACTAAATCAAAAGGAATAGCAGTAGGTATACCTAAAATAAAAGCTTTCTTAGCTAAAGAGATTTCTCTTTTAATATCATCAATAGTAGAGTTTCTATAAAACACCTTAATAATAGTTTCATCATTAAGACGATATACTCTTCCCATATAGCCTTCACCAATGAGTTCTTTGCCTTCAATGGAAATAACTCTTAAAGCTTTTTTAACTTTAATAATTTGTGTAAATCCTGTCATATCAAAAATGTCATAAACATCATTTGAGACATTAATTACTTCAAAATTTTCTAGTCCTTTTGCAAATTTTAAAATTATTCTTAGACCTGCGCTAGAAATATAATTTACATTTTCAAAATCAAAAGTAACATTCTTATTTTCTTTGATTTGTTCACGTAAAAGACGATCTACTTCTTCAGCATTAGAAGAATCAATTGCTCCAAAGAAAGTAATTGTTAAAATTTCATTAGTTAGATTAGATTCAAGTTTATACATAATCTTTATTTGTAATCATTAAAGCACAAAAAAAGCCATATTTCTACGAAATGTGGCATTTCTTGTTGTTATCTAATTATTAATATTGTTTCTTTTTTCTAACAATTACGAATCCAGCAAGTAAAGCTGATATAAAGATCATACTAAGAATAATTGCGAGAACAGTTCCACTATTTTCACTATTAATCAATGGATTGAAACTTGTAATTTGAACGATGTTAATTCCATCAAAAATTTCTCCGTTAGCTCTTGCCCAAGCAACAAATCTTTCATAATAAGCAGCATATTCAATATCACTTGTAAATGCTGTCTTTTCAGCATCATTTAATTCAGCGAATGCTGCTTTTGCATTAGCATACCAACCTTCTGTAATACATGATCCAGTTCCTGGGTTACTTGGATCAATTTCTGGGTGCATATATGTAGTAACAAATACATCAATATAAGAAACCCATTTAGCTTTTAATGTAATTGATTCAGTAACAGGTGTAGCAAAATCATATAAATCAGCATTTAAATACCAACCTAAGAATTGATATCTAATTCCTTCGACTTCTTTTGTTGGGTCAGTAGGTTTAGTTGCAGTTTGTGTTTGAGCAACTAATTGAGGATCAACACTAGATCCACCATCAGTATCGAAGTAAACGTAATAACTCCAAATAGAATATAAATTTAATTCATCTTTTTTAGTGTTATCAATAGTGGTAACTATTTCACCATTTTTTGTATATGACCAACCATTAAATACAGCATTTTCTTTTGTATATCCTGGAGCAAAAGTAATTGTATTATTTAATCCTGCTAAATATGTTGAAGGAGTTGTAATTGACCCATCAACATAATTAACATTTTGTAAGAATCCAGGATATAGTGTCATGCTTTCACTTGCTTTTGCATTAGCAACAGGGTTTAAATCAGCATCAAAATATTTATTATTTGCATTAGCATCATAGAAACCTTGTAATTCTAAGCTTGTGCCTTCACTATCAACCAAAGAAGGTTTAACAAATGAATATTGTCCTATTGTTCCATCCTTCATTAAATAATCCTTATTAAGTAATGTTGGCATTGAACTACCTTTTGGTACATCAAAACTCAATCCAGATATATCACCAGTAGTATTTTGATTACTTATAGTAATTGTACTATGAGGAACACTTGAAGAATCGCTAGGGTTTACTGTGCAACGAACATTAGAATCACTAATAATGTATTTTTCCTTTTCTAAAACGCTTACTGGTTGATAATCACTTTGGTAATAAATTTCAACAACTGAATGTGTATTTCTACCAATTGATTTTCCTTCCCAAATAAATGTAATTTCACTTGGCAAAAATGTTGTTGTAAAATCAAGCAACATTGATTCAGGGTTTTTAGTGGAAGTACAATTAGAAACATTTTTTGCAGTGAATGTTTTTAAGATAACATTATCTCCATATTTTACTTCAACGGCAGCATTATAGTTGGAATCAACTTTCGTTCCCAAATGTCCATAACATATAAATCTAAATGCTCCATTATTTGATAAATCTAAATTCCATTTTGCATAAAGTATAATGCTAGTAAAATCATCTGGATTATTTATTCCTATACCAGTTTCTGAATAATTACGGTCACTAACTGATGGTTGAACATTTGTGTCATATTCTTTAGCAAACCACCCAACAAACGTATATCCATCTCTAGTAGGGACCGGCATATCTTTTGCAGGAATTCCAATACCAGCAATAAATGTTTTTGCTGAAATAACTTCTCCTTGTGTATAAGTTACAAAGGAGACGGAATATTCAATACCGGACCATTTTGCCCAATATTCAACATCCCCAGTTTGAGTATCACTAATAAAAGAAATTGGGGTCCCAGTAAGACTTTCATTATCATACCAACCAACGAAATTAAATCCTTTCTTTGTTATATCGGATGAACCAGGAAGATCAGTTTCGGTTCCCGCAACATAAGATGTTAATTCCTTACAAGAATCAGCACCATTTGTATTTAACTTAACATTGTAATTTCGTGCTGTCCAATATGCGTAAAGTTTAAAATCTCTAGCATCTGATGGAACAATACCATCTTTTCTATTGCCAGATTCATCCTTCCAGTATTCAAAATGCTCAAAAGGAGTATCATCTAAAGTGGTAAAATTATGTGTTTCACCAAATTCATACTGAAAAGACAATTCAGGTAATAAAACATCTTTTGAATAAAAATTAACATCATATGTAGTATCTTCCCATACTGCCTTAAAAGATGATGAACTGGTTGCATTTGCTGGAATAAATGTAACCACTTTCCCATTATTATCTTCCCAATGTATGAAACGGTATCCTGATCTCACCATCATCTCTGCAGTTGGTAAAACAGTTTCAACACCCACAAAATAAAAGTTTTCATAAACTAAATATTTTAATTGATTAGAGGCATCTGACGGCAAATTAAATGTTGTACAACCACCAAAATCAATATTTGAGTATGCAAATAACGCTTCAAGTGACATTTCAAAATCAACAACTTCATTAACAACTTCATTTGTTGGATTTAATTCGCTATCATAAAATCGTTTATATCCATCAAGTAAATAGTAACCAGCAAAATTCGTACCAGTTTTTGCAGGAATAGTAGCTTTAGCACTTATTCCATCATCAAATGTATTTCCAAAAACTTTTGGTGCGGTGTAACCATTAGGTGCTACAAATGAAATGTCACTGCATTCTGAATGATTATCCGCTCTACTACTATCTAAAGTAATCTTTGTAGATTGAATTAAATCTGTTAAATCACCTGACCAAGTTATTGATTTAATTGAACTTCCACTTAAATCTTTAGGGTCTTTATTGCTTGAATTGTAAATGCCAACTCCTTTATAAAATACCTTAATATAATATGAGAATGTACATGTTAAATAAGGTGTATTTGTAATTGTGAATTCATATTTAGGTAAAGATAATGAGGAAAATTCACACAATAAAGTGCCATTGGTCATGAACTCTTCTTCACTAACAGTATAATTAGGCCAGGTACCTGTGCCTTTTACTCTGTTGAGACATGTTTTACCACTATCAGATTTTTCAGTTAAAATCTTTTCTCCATCAGTTAGTTTAAAAGTATAACTAAAACTGTTCGAAGGATCTTTATTGACTCTTGCACCATAAGCTTTAATTAAGAAACCAGCATTTGGATCAGTTGTTGTGGCTTCTGCTTGTGAATGTTCACCATTAGACGACATTGCTATCGCTAAAGCTCCTCCTATAGCAAAAGTCGAACACATTAATAATTTAAATAGATTTCTAATTTTCACGATAAATCCTCCTATTTATTTAGTAATTTTTTGTTTACGTTTAATAATGATAAGAGCACAAATAAGTGTGCAAGCTACAGAGCAAGCAACAATACAAATAGTAATTACATTATTGTTCTCAGCAACATTATTTGGAAGTGATGATGAATTGACTAAGTTTTGTCCAGCAAGTCCATCACCATAAGCTGTAGCCCATGCAATTAATCTATCAGCGTATGCTTTATACTCATTATTAATTAAGAATAAGGCTCTCTCATCAAAATTTAATTCATTAAATGCAGTTTTTGCATCTAAATACCAGCCTTCAGAAATACATCTACCACTTCCTGTGTCAGAAGGTAAAATTTCTGGATGCATATAATCTAAAACAAATTGATCAACATAAGAGATCCATTTTGCTGTTAGAGTAATTGGTTCAATAATAGGTGTAGCGAAATCAAATTCAACCTCATCTACGAACCAACCTAAGAAATGATATCTAATGCCTTCAACTTCTTTTGTTGGATCAGCAGGTTTAACTGCACAAGCACCATGTTCCACTTCTTGATCATCTACTGTAGAACCACCTTCACCAGTAACAAAAGAAACTGTATATTTATTAATTTCCCAGTTAGCTGTATAAGTTCTATCACCATATGAACCTTTTTCAATAGTAACAGTTAAAGTTGGTTCAGTAAGTCCAGTACCAGTCCATCCAATAAATGTATAATTTACTTTAACTGGATTATTTAATGTAAATGATTCGCTTTCATATGAATATGAAGTTGGGTTAGATTCTAAAACCTCTCCATCTTGTAAATCATAATCAATAGTGTAAGTATTTAATTCCCAGTTTGCCGTATAAGAAAGTTCTTCTATTTTGTCTGCTGGGATAACAACATTGTGTTCAGGAACATCTCCGTTATCACCAGTCCAACCAGTGAATGTATACCCATCTCTAACAGGCTCAGGTAATTCCATTTGTTCACCAACTAGATAATAACCATCATTGATTAACATCTTTTCAACATTAGTTACTGGAGTTACAAATTCTCCACCATTACAATCTAAACTAATATTATTTTTAAACATTGCTTTAATTGTAGTATCTGCATTCAAGTTTGAAGTCTTTACAGGCAAGCAATCTTTATCATAGTACATTTCATATTCATTATTTTCTGAATCAGTTCCAAAATATCCAGCAAATTCAACCTCTGCAATATCAGAAGTAGGCTTTTCTGCTGTAATTATTGTGCTACCATCTCTTTGTGTGAATTCTTGAGAGTTGATAGAAGGAAGTGATTTGTTTTTTACTAAATCAAAATTGTTTAGTAATTCAGATCCATTATTAGCGTTACTATTATCAAGACTATATGAATATAAAGTCAAATTATCTAAAGGTGAACCACTAAATGTATGGTCAGACGAAAACCATGTAAAACCAAATGACTCTCCATTTCCTTTAATAAGAGGTGAGTTATCAAAAATCAATTCATCTTTATAATAAATTTGAAATAGAAAACCTAAAGTTTTAACAACCTTATAGTTTGTTGTAACAGTAAATGAATAGTAACCAGGAATGGTATTTGTATAAAAATCGCATAAATAGTTAGAAGAATCAGACTTATCTGTCCCAAAATCATTTTTGGTTGAAGTTACATATTTTTCTAAAGAACTTTCTGATTCTTTTACACTAAAATCACAAGTATAGCTATTATCTGGTTTGCTTGCCCACCAATATGCAACAGAAATAACATGATAAGCACCATTAGTTGAATCTGCTTCTGCTTTCTGTACAGGATTTGCTCTTAAATTCATGCAAGGTATCGCAAATCCAAATAATAAACTAATTGCTAATAAAGATTTTGTTAATTTCTTCATAGTTTATATCTCCAAATTACTTATTAATTTTTTGTTTACGTCTAATTACGATAATCACACTAATGAATGTACAAGCTAAAGAACAAACAATAATAGAGATAATAATTAAACTGTCGTTATTAATAACTTCATTTGGAAGTGATGCTGAACCAACTAAAATTTGACCAATAATTGTATCACCATTAGCAGCAGCCCAAGCAAGTAATCTATCAGCATAAGGCTTATATTCAGTTTGAGATAAGAAAGCAGCTCTTTCTTCATCAGTTAATAAATTAAAGGCTATTTTTGCATTAGCATACCAACCTTCTGTAATGCATGATCCAGTTCCTGGGTTACTTGGATCAATTTCTGGGTGCATACATGTAGTAACAAATACATCAACATAAGAAACCCAAGTAGCTTCTAATGTTAAACTTTCAAAAACTGGGGTAGTGAAATCAAATGGAATTTTGGTTCCTTGATCATCATAAACCCATTCAACAAATTCATATCTAATACCATCTAATGTTCTAGTTGGGTTTTCTGGTTTTGTAATATAACCACCAAATTCAACAGATTGTTGTGGTACTTCTGAACCACCTTCACCAGTAGTAAATGTAACTACACAGTTATTAGCTATCCAGTTAGCAGTATATGAAAGTTCACCAGCTGCATCAGCAGGAATAGTTGCATTAATTGTTGGAGCATCATAACCGGTACCAGTCCATCCAATGAATGAATAGTTTTCACGAACAGGAGTTGGTAATTTCATTTCTTCTCCAACTAAGTAACAACCATCATTGATGATCATTTCTTCACTAAAAGTAGTTGGAGTAGCAAATTCTCCACCATTTGTATTTAAAACAATGTTACTTTTGAACAATGCAGTAAGAGTAGTATCTTTACAAAGATCCCCAGTCTTTACAGGTGCACATAAACTATCATAGAACATTTCATATTCTTGATTTTTTTGATCCTTTTCAAAGTATCCAGCAAATTCAACATCAGCAAGTGAACTTGATGGTAATTTATAAGTCTTTTCTATAGCAGAATCATTTTCATAAACAGTAAATGTATTACCAACAAAACTAGGTAATGCTTCCTTTTCACTGTTAATAGTCATCGCATTAGGTAAAGCGTCAGCATTATTACAGTAACTATTATCAAATTCGTAATTAGCTGTAGAGTAAGGTATGCACTTATCGTTTAAATTGCTAGCTGTAGATTCTTCTTTCCATGTTCTAACTGTAAAACTATGAGAATAATCTTCACGATAGATTCTCTCACCGTTATATAAAACTTCAACTACATAATAAGCCATAACAACACTAACCCCTGCCGGTCTTGTTGCAGTATATGAAGCATATGAAGGCTTTGTTAAGGTAACGACATCACAAAGTAATGTTCCTTTTTCATAGTTATAAGCCACGACAGGATTCATTTCAGTTGTGGTATTAGAAACGATTGTATTACCCATTTCATCTTTTAAGGTAAAACAAGCGCTTTCTATTTTTTGTTTAACTGCATCTGAATAAACCCAAGCACGTGTTCTATAACCAACATTAGGGTTTGTTTCGGCTTCGGCTTTTTTAGGATTAAGACCAACTAAAGATGTGCAGCCTAGTACAAGTCCAATTGCCGCTAATCCTAATAGAGTTCTTTTTAATCGTTTTGTTTCCATGAGAATATCCTCCTTTATAAATAAAAGACACCCAAGGTGCCTTAATAATTAACAATATACTTGTATTTAATACAAATAGAATAAGTCAAAATCTCAATAATTTATAATTTCTCTTATCTCTCTATTTTTGAGAAATGAGTAAACTGGCTGCTCCAATAATGCCACTATTATACCCTAATTGAGATATCAATATCTCAACTTTTGGTGAATATGGGTATCCATAGGCAAATTTAGCTAAATACTGATCAATTTTATCAGTTAAATATTTACCTTCTTTGCTAATTCCACCAGAAAGAACAATTGCTTGTGGTCTAAACACATTACAAATGTTTAATAATCCTTCAGATAAGTAGTGAATATATTGATTAATAACAGCATTAGCAACAGGGCAATCTTTACGTGCTGCTTCAAATACTGTTTTCGCAATCATTGATTCGTCTGTACACATATTAGCTAATACTGATTTTGGGTTTTGCTCAATTGCTTCTTTTGTTTGTCTAATTAATGCTGTGGCAGAAGCATACTGTTCAAAGCATCCATTTCTTCCACATGAACAAGGTAATCCATCAAGTACCAAAGTAGTATGTCCTAACTCAGCACCCTTGCCCTCATTTCCTTCAAATAGTTGATCATTAATTACGATGCCACCACCGACTCCAGTTCCAAGAGTAATCATAACAATATCATGGTAGGATTTACCTGCTCCAAATTTAGCTTCACCTAAAGCAGCTGCATTTGCATCATTTGTAATTTTTACCGGCAATTTGTAGTGTTTTTCAAAAAATTCCACTATTTTTAAGTCTTTCCATTTCAAATTATTTGAATATGTTACCATTCCTTTTTTCGTATCTACAGTGCCAGGAATTCCAATGCCAATACCATCTATTTTTACTAGTTGTTTTGATAAATATTCATCAATAACTTTGAACAATGATTGCATGCATTCTTCTTGATTCTCATTCTTATTAATTGGGTAAACAAATTTTTCATTCATTTCACCTTTTTCAGAAACAATGCTTCCTTTAATTGAAGTGCCGCCAACATCAATTCCTAAAATGTTCATATTATTTTGCACCTTTTCCACTTAAAACAGCCGGGATAACTTTAAACATGAGTTTGAGATCGTATCTTAAACCACGCTTAGTAAAATAGTCCAACTCTAATTTTTGTCTTTTTCCTGATTCAAAAGTAATGTTGTTACGTCCATTAACACCCCAGTTAGATATAAGACCAGGTCTAGCACTTAATAAAAGTGTTTGCTCTTCTGGAGTAAAATGTTCATTAAGTTCCATTCTTGTTATAGGTCTAGGACCAACAATAGCCATTGATCCAAATAAAATATTAAATAATTGAGGTAATTCATCAAGTGATGATTTACGTAAAAATTTACCAAAGTGCGTAATACGTGGATCGTTATCTACTTTACGTTCTTCTTTCCATTGTTTCATTTGTCTTCTATTAAGATACCTACGAATATTGCTTTCAGCATCAATATACATACTTCTGAATTTATAAACATGAATATCTTTGCCTTCTTTTCCAACTCGAGGGTCTTTATAAATAGGAAAACCTTTTAAAACAATGGTATTGATAAGTAAAGTAATAAGTAACAAAGGAGACAAAACTAAAATAGCTATCAATGAAGTTGTTATTTCAAATAGGCGTTTAAAAAAACGATATCTTCTTCTAGGTTTATGGCTTCTCTTACACATAATATAATCGTGTATATTTTAATATATATTAAGATAATAGCAACTTAATAAAAATTAACTTGTTTGAAGAAAAGGTATTTAACGATTTTATTATTAAACTACTTAACAATAATTTTTGATGGATTATAGTGTCTTCTAAAATAAAGCAAACCTTTAATATGTTCAAAATTATGTTTGCTAAATAACTTCTTTCTGGAAAGTCTTGTCCATACATGAGTAACATGAACTTTTTGGTAATATCCAACTTTTAAACCAAACTTCCAACATCTAGCACAATACTCAACATCTTCTGGGGCATAGAACAATTTTTCATCTAAATATCCGATCTTATTTATGAGTTCAAATTTGAATGCCCAACAAGCGCTCATAAGATATCCAACAGGAAATAAATCAGGTTGTTTTGAATAATCTACTGTTTCTCTTTCTTCTGCTCTTTTACGACGTTTTTTGCTTAATGAAACCTTCGCTAATTTATCTCTAAATCTTGGTAAATTTCTGCCAGAAGGCTGCAAATCTCCACTTAAATTCGATAATTTCGGTCCAATTATTCCATATTCAGGATGATCATCTAATACCTTAAATATCTCAACAAAATTCTCTTTGTCATCAATAAAAGCGTCACTATCTAAAACAACAATATAATCAACTTTTGGAAGCAATTTAATAGCGATATTTCTTGGTTTTGTTGTTCCACCATTTTTCTTTAAATATGTAACTAAAATATTAGGATGCTTAGCTTGATAATCTTTCAAAATTTCTACAGTCTTGTCACTACTTCCATTATCAGTAACAGCAATATAAACATTTAATGAATCAATCTTTAAAATTGAGTCTAAACATTTAGATATGTACTGTTCACTGTTCCAAGTTAAGATAACAAAACCAACACTTTTCATGATTAAGCCTTTCTAACCTTCTCAAATAGTTTATCGCACATAATAATAAATTGTTCAGAAGAATATTTTTTTAACGTGTTATCAATTTCATCTTTAGAATGCCACTTACTTGTTAAAGCAACTTTAATACATTCAGATAAAGATTCAACGTTAATATCTTTTGGAGTTTTAACAAGTTTCTTAATATCTTCAGGGAAAGATTCAAAACAATATGAAATAGTAGGCTTATATGTAAGCAAATACTGAAATGTCTTACTTGGGAATGATGAATCAGTATATTCCTTGTTTGGTAATCTTGGATTAACTAATACATCACTATTTAATTGAATCTTTAATGCTTCATTTCTAGAAAGCATTCCTACGTACTTAATTCTTTTATCATTCATAGTTTTGACATAGTCAACAACATCACCTTTTCCTGCTAAGATTAACTCATAATCTTCATTAGGAAGCATATGGAAAGCATCAACTAGATTATTAACATTAAATTGTTTAGATAAAACACCACAATAAGAAATTACCTTACCAGAATGTGGTTCTATCTTAATGTTATTGTATAAGTTTAAATCTGCTAAACCAGGAATAATAAAATACGGCTTATTGAGCTTATTTATAGAATTCATGTTTTCAGATAAAAAGATAAAACCATCCATCTTCTTAACTAACTTATAAACTTTTCTATTATTAATTTTCTTTAATAACGTATATGAGAATGATTTCTTAACACCTTTAACATTTTCTGGAAGATCAAACACTAAAAGTGTAATTTTAGAATTAGGGCACTTCTTTTTAAGCTTAATAGCAGCTTTCATATTATGAAGATGTGTTTCACTAACTAAGAAATTAATATCATTTTTAAATGTACAATGCTTTTTAAAACATTTAACTAAATTCTTAGTCTTAGAATAAGCATTGATACCAATCAAGTTATTGTACTTAACAATATAGTGACTATCACTTACTTTAATTTCTTTTAACTTTCTAGTTTTTGAATAAATTGGATAATGACCAACATAAGGGGCTGAGAGAACAAACGTATTATGATTTTTCTCTAATTCCTCAACTACAAGATTATTAAATATTGTATTAGAAAAATTGAATTTACCTTTTTTAGTAAACTCTTCATCATACTGTTTTGGAAAGCTATCACCGATAAATACGTAATTCATATTATCCATATTAATTCTTATAAAGTTCAAAATACTTTTCAGCCATTATGGTCTTAGTATATTTCTTAGCTTTGTCTTGTATTTTCATTGTATCAAATTTACTCATATCGAAGTTAGTTATAGCTTTAAATAAAGCATCAGAATTTCTTTCTTTAACAATAACTCCAACTTCATTAGTAACTATCTCTTTACATCCACCAGTGTCATAAGCAATACAAGGCAAACCATGTGCCATTGCCTCTAACAAAACTGTTGGAAAATTGTCTTGATAAGTAGGGTCAATAAAGATATCACATTCATCATAAATTTTACTTAATTCTTCTTGAGATAATTGACCTAAATAAGTGACATTTTCTGGAAACTTTTTAAATGAATTATCGAGTCTTCCAACAACTACAAGTTCATACTTATTTAGATCTAATTTTTTGCTTAAATCTACAATGTCATTTGGCCCTTTATAACTAGCCCAAGGAGAAGCCACGAAAAGTAATTTAACCTTCATTTTATGTTGGTTATTCTTACTAACAGAAACAGGCAAATTTATGCCATTATTTATTACAAATCGTGGATATTTTGCTAAAAATGTGTAATTTGTTAGTTCATTTAACCACTTAGATGGACTTACAATTTTTAAATTTTTAATGGCAGATAAGTACTCTTCTTTCTTCTTTAATAATCGTCTTCCTCTATATAGCAAAACGTGAGGATAAAATTCATGGTGAGGACACTTTTTGCAACCAGTTTTAAAGCCTTCACAAGAATAAGAAATTGCGCAGTGCCCAGTCATCATATATTGGTCATGTAAAGTCATCACAACTTTACCATCAAAATGTGCTAAATATTTAAATAAAATTTTAATGTTTATATAGTTGCCATGAAGATTGTTTAAATGAATAACATCTGGATTAAATTTTGTGAGTTCTTTAATTAATCTTTTGGTTGCTGCAGTATGAAATTCACCAACTCTTCCAGTAAAATAAGCCAATAAATTATTAATGAAGTTTCTAACTACACTTCCGCCGAAAAAAATCGCAGGATTATTCTTATTTTCAAATCTGCCATAAAAGATTCTACATTCATGTCCTTGTTCAACTAAATAATTAGCTATCGAAGAACATATAGAACCTGTTGAGCCAGCACATTGAGAATTAATAAACGCAACTTTCATAATTATTTATTATTCCCTTTGCTTAAATCAACTTTAACTAGTTTATGACCAGATACTCTATTTTCTTCAGGAGGCAATTTCATATAATCACCAAATTCTTCTTTAAGATATCTGTCATAATCTTTTGGGGAAACTAATTTATATCCTTCAAATTCAATCTCACATTTATCATTAAATGAACTATAGGAATATGCTTTATCACATGCTATTCCATCAAAAATCATAATAAAATCAGTTTTACCGTATTCTAATTTACTAACAAACTTCTCATATTTATTTATATATCTTTTAGCGCTTTTAAACCCAGTCACTATATAAATAGGAATACTTTTTAATTTTGAAAATAAAGAATTGCCTAAATAAGAACGATAACAAACATTTTTAAGTATCCTTTGTTTAAATGTATATTTCTTTCTTCTTTTTGGCTCACTAGGATATCCATCCATTGGGAAGATATCAATAAATACACCTTGATTAAAATGTTTTCTTTGAGCGTTATATTCTATAAAGGTAGTATCGACATTTCTTATTTTAGCAAAAGGCAGAGTATATCCTTTATCAGTATTATGATTTTGTAAGAATAAGTTACTAGAAAGTTCTTTTTGCCCTATTCTCATAAAAGTTTCATAGTCTTTTCTAGGCATACATACATCAATATCATCATCCCAAGGAATAAATCCCTTGTGTCTAACCGCTCCTAAAAGAGTACCTGCAAATAAAAAATAACTTAGATTATTCTTCTTACAAATAGAATCAAATTTTAAAAGAATTTCCAATTCAATCTTTTTGACCTTTGAAATTATCTCTTCATTTATATTTACTATTGGTAATAATTTACTCATAATAATCAAGTTAATTAAACGATAACACAAAAATACAAATTATTTAATAAAAGAATAATTTGCATTGCGATGAACAAATGACAATTTAGCTCAGTCTAACATCATTTATCAAACTGTTCTGATGACAATTGATAAATAATAATTATCCTCAATTATTTCACTCTTAATAATTTGATATCCATCAACTTTATGGATATTTTCTTTTAATGCTTCGTTTAGACTAACTCCACTAGCTTTCATATAAGCTTCTTTACTAGTCCATGCTTTATAAAAATCTACTTTATCATTTATATTAGATTCTTCTTTTGAAAAGAACTGTTTACAAATCTTATAATCAGGTTCTTTCATTTCCTGAATATCAACTCCAATTGGAAAAGAAGAAGTAACTACAACTGCTTTTGATCCACTATGAGAAATCGATAAATATTTACCGCTCTCTAAATATGGTTTTCCATTAGCATCGTATTTAACTTCATCTGCTTCTTTTCCTAATGCATTATAAAGCAATACACCGGCTAAAATTGAAAGTTTTTTCTCATTTTCATTTTTTATCAAATTTGCTTTATTTTTCCTTGTTTTTCCAAGCAAATCTAAACTATTTTTCTCTAATTCGGAAATATTTCCAATAAAAATACTATAATTATTTGCTTTAATCATTAGATAATTAGTTACTATTTTTCTTTTTGAAAACATAAATAGAAGTCGCTAATAAAGAGACTGCTATTATTGATGTAACAAAGACAAAACTAATATGACTTGAATCAAGTTTACTTACAGCATTAAGAGCAGATAATTTAACATTGTCAGAGTTAACAATAAAATCATTTAAATTACTGCTACCAAATTTTGAAATAATAAATTTATAGTGATCCCTAGCTTCAACAATTAAAGAATCACTAGAATTACAGAATTCGTTTTTAGCATCACCAACCATGAAATTATATTCTTCTTTTAAATAGTTCCATACAGATTTTAAACCAGAAAGTTTTGCTTCATCAGTGTGTGCTAAACAAGTTTCTAATGTTCGAGTTTGTCTAATAAAGAAATCAGCCCAAGCTTTTGCTTGTTGATTTGGAGTTGCTAAATATGATATACCTGCAGTTTCATAAGTAATTGCAATAGATTTAACCCAGACAGATTTACTACCTTTAGCGGTAGAAACAACAATAGAGTCACCAGATAAACCACCAGTATTATCAAATGTTAAAGTAGTGTTATTACCACTTACAGTTTTTGAACTAGCAAAGCTTGTTTGATCAATTTTTATGCTCACAGCAGGCGAGTCTCCATTGGTAGAACAAACAACACTAATCGACTTAATAACAAAAGTATCTAATGAAGAAGAACCTTTATTAATTGTTATCGAACCCTCAGCCTTAGACCATTGGATTCCTCTTCCAGGTGATTGACTTTCAAATCCATTAGCATTGGTAGTAGTAACAGTAGTACCAGAAATTCCACCTGTGTAAGATCCATTCTTATCAGTAAACGTATATGTTGAAGTTAATGTTTGTTTTTCAGTAGAAATACCAACATCGTCCTGTGCTCCATCATTAGTAATTTTAATATCTAAAGAAGTATCTTTTCCTTCATAAGAAGCAGTAATTGATTGATATCCTAAACTAGATGTATCAATCGAGAAATTCTTAGTAGCAGAAGAAGTTACATTAGAAGAAGTTCCATTACTATAATGAGCAATTACATCAGCAGATACACTATTAACTTGAGATATCCAAGAGAATGTAGTCTTAGATGCAACTATTTCAATGCTTGTTAAAGTCACAATTTCAGGTGAAGTAACATTAACAGTACAACTTGCTGTATAATTACCATCTTCTGTTGTAACACTTATATGTGCAGTACCAGCAGCTTTAGCTGTTACTATTCCATTATTTACACTTGCTACATTAATATTATCACTACTCCAAGTTACATTTTTATCAGTAGCATTTGTTGGAAGAACTGTAGCAACTAAGGTTTCAGTCGATCCTGCAGTAATATAAGTAGAAGTTTTATTTAAGTTCACACCTGTAACAGGTATTGGAGTCGAATCATCAACTGTTACAACACAAGTTGCAGTTTTTCCTCCACACGTAGCTATAATATTTGTCGTTCCGACCTTAAGAGCAGTTACTAACCCATTATTAGAAACACTTGCAACAGAAGAATCTGTACTAGACCAACTAATAGTTGTCTCTGCTCCCTCATCAGCATCTATTATAGGAATTAATGTATGCGTTACTTTATTATATAAATCCAAATTCAAAGATTCGTCCATAGTAATAGATCGGACTTGAGGAGATGGATCTGAGGATTTAACTTTTACAGTTATTTTGCTTAAATAAGCACGATTTGAGGAAGTCGACACTGTTAATGAAGTTGCGTTTATCGGTGTATCAAAAGTTTGTTTAAGTGTTCCTAAAGTTGAAGGTGGAGTAAATGTCACATTTTGACTACCAATTTGGACATTAAGAGTGCCACTATCATTACTATATTTTTTTAAAGATACTTCAACAGATTCTATTGATGTTTGTGCTTCAGTCTTTAAATTAATTGTAAATGATCCATTTGCACTCCCTGAGCCTAATTTTAGACCGGTTGAACCAGGATAAATTTTGCTTGCTGAAGTTACACTATTGGCTAATGTATTAGTCTTAACATAAGTTTCTGTTAATATATTATCTTTATCTATTACAGCACTACCATCAGAACCATTATCTTTGAATTCTAATGTGTATTCTCCACCAACTACGGATTTTTGAGAAACAGTAAATCCACTAACAGTAACTTGTTTACTAACTCCCATATATGTATATGTTCCAGTAACACTAGTAGTATTAATTGATAAAGTTGATGGTGACCAAACAACATTATTTGTAACAGTAGCAGTAGATTCATCATCAAAATGAGCAGTTATTGTTAATCCAGTTGGATCAAAACTATCACCCTCATAAAATTCAGTTTTACTTAAACTACCAGAAAGAGTGATTGACTCTAATGTCTTTTGAGCAACCGGTTCTTTAGAACATAATTCTCTAGTTTTATCATTATAATTACCCCAGACTTTACAAACATATTCAGGATGATCAACAAATGCATTTCTATTTCCCTGTAGATATTGACCTCCAGATTGACGATTTAGTTCTCTTTCATTTACTGGATTTGATAAATGCCACTCAATCAAATCACTTAATTTGCCCATAGCCACACCAGAAGATGATGTACTTTCATTTAAAACCAAATTAGAGTTAACGGTCATGCAATAGAAAATAATTCTTGCACATTCACCTCTGATACCTGGGTAAACACCTAATGTTTTTTCAAAAGCTGCAACTGGATCCCATCCATTGGATGTAGAGACCATTCCAGTTACATAAACTGAATTGCCTCTATCAGAATTTTCTTCACTTATTGTAGGTCTTGGCATGAATATATCCGCATCAGGATAAGGACTGCCAGCACTTCCTCCACTACCACCACCTCGAGAATTTGGCCAAACATGTTCTCTATTCCATGAAGTTGTTGATTTTCCGGAATAAAAACTTAGAATTTTGGTTCCATAAGGCTGACCTTTTTCATCATATTGAACAGTTGAAGGATCATAATCAGTATATTTAAACATCCCAGAAGGAGTAGTTCCCATATTACTATATCCAACAGTAGAAGTTCTTTTTGCTAAATTTAAAGTTCTTAAACTAGTTAATAATGTATTTCCAGTTAAATTATCATCTATATCCTTATAATAATCATCTTGTGAACTATTAGTCCAAATAGCATATAAAGTTATATTAGAAGATATATTATTAATTGTTTCTCCAACATTATATTTAGTTCCATTAATATCGTTTAATGCCCATTTACTAAATGTATAACCGTCTCTTGTAAAACCACACTCTGGTACTACATAAGTTGAACCATTAGTTGTAGCATTATTCATACTTCCTTTCCCATTATTACTATTAAAGTAAACTGTGTAATTAGTAACAGGGGCAGGAGAATTAACTGTAATTTGATAAGATGTTTCTTTTGTTATTTGATTTTCTGTATATGAAACTAAAACTGTATAAGTTGCAGCCTTAGACATATCATAGCCAGTAAAACTGGCATCACTTGTTACATCTTTTGTATTTGAATCTGAATATGTTGCTGTAACTGTTTCTTTAACAAATGTTTCTCCAACAGTGAAAGTTCGATGATTACTACTAACTGAAATTGATGATAATGTTACTGGTGTTATTCCACCTTTTACATACGTTACAGAAATTGATGATATTTTTGCTTGAGCTTTTAAGACAACATTAAATGCATTTGTAGCATTGCCAGTCCAGGTTACAACGCTAGCAGAATCATTAACGATTCCATCCGACCAGGTAGACTCACTTAATGCATCTGCGTACGAATTATTAGTACAAGTAAATTTAATTTCTTTAATTTGAATACCATCTATAGGTGTAAAAGTAACCTTATGTCCAGCATACCAACGAGGCTCAGAAATATAAGAAGAACTAACATCACTACTTCCTGAATTCTTTTCTTGTTTAATTGTTAAAACATTTTCTAATGTCCAAGTAATTGAAAGAGTAGTTCCACTAGCAACTCCATTTTTAAGAACAACACTTGCTGTTATAGGAGTATCACTAGAAGCCTCAACAGTAAATTCCATTAAATCATAAATATCTTCATTTTCAGCACTATATATTCCTACCATCCCTGTACCAGTTTTTAATGCAGTTACAAGTCCCGTAGAATCAACTGAAATAATATCGTCATCAAGACTCTCAAATTTAAGTGATTGATCTGCTCCAGTTGGTAAAACAGTTGCATTAATTTGATATGTTTCTCCAACTTTTAAAGTCTTTGTAGATTCATTCAAACTAATACTTTCAGCGAAAACTTTATCTGGAGGACAAGCTAAAAACGCTCCAACATCAATTGCTTTGCCACTATAGGAAATATCAGTAGAAGTAGCACTAAATTTTAAAGCTCTTTCTATTTGATCTGGAGTTGCAGTAGGAAATTTAGATTTATATAGAGCAATTGCTCCAGTAACTAGAGGGGCAGAAAAACTAGTTCCGTAAGTAATAGAATAACTAGATGAAGACGTTAATGTAGGGGTTGTAATATAGCCAGGAGCATATATATCAACCCAATCACCATAATTTGAAAATCCTGCTTTATTATTTGAATTAACTAAACCAGTTGAACCAACTGCAATAACGTGATTATTAGCAGCTGGGTAAGATTTATTTGTACTGTTGTAATTACCAGCCGCAGCCACAACAGTAATACCAGCATTATAACAAGCGTCAAGTTTACTACTATAAGTAGAGGAAGAAGCAATTCCTGTGGATGTGGTAGAAACTTCTACTTCACCAAAATCTTCAATATAAGTAGTAGAAAAAGATGATGTATATCCTTGAACAGATAAATTAATAATATCTACATCATTATCAATACAATATTGAAGAGCGTTATTTATATAAGTAGAAGGAAAAGCATTATTTGCATCTGTTGCTTTAATAACAATTAATTCAACATTAGGTGCTATTCCTGTTCCTCCAACACCATTAACTGCAGCAGCAATTGTTGCAGCAGAACTAGATCCATGTCCATGAGTATCATTAATAGCAACTAATCCTGTTGAACTTGTTGCCATATTTTTAGATAAACCAGATATAGTAGTTCCATTAAAATCTTCATGAGCAGTATAACATCCAGTATCAATAACTGCGACTTTAACTCCTTCACCACGATAAGAATCCCATGTAGAAGAAACATTCATTCTGTTATAGGTAACATCTCGTTGACAGAAATCATAATATTTGTTCTCAGGGTCGCTTGTATTTCTATAACTGTGAGCTGTCTTATACCATGGCTCAGCAGTTGGAGAAGAAGTATAAGTATGAGCTAAATTGGTCGTAGCAGCAAGCGTGCAATAATGCTCGCTTATTGGTAAATCATATGCAGAAACCGGCTTTTTTTCTGAATTTTGAGAAACACTAGCAGTTCCAACTAATAACGCTATCGCCGTAATAGAGAGAATAAAGGAAATAAATTTTTGTGATTTCATAGTTAATTATTTTAAATCTCCATATTTAGTGCAGAAAGTTCTCCAAGTAGTGAAATTAGTTTCACTTGTTGTGTAGTAATTATTAATAAGTGCATAATCCCTATCTTGAGTGCAGACATAAACACAACATAGTCCATATGAGTTACCCGCACCTTTGCCACAAGTTGAATAACCAACCAATTTAGAATGCGCAGTCAATACTGCAGATGTATATGTTGATCCTGGATTATATGAAGAATTACTTGCTACTTTATTAACAAAATCTTTCGCATCAAAAAGATGGAAATAGTTATAATCACTATCAGCATAATGTTTAACATTACTTACAACCCAACTTGAAAATGTATTAGCGGAAGTTGAACCTAATTTAGTTGATAATGCACTAGCAAAATTCTCCCATGCTGTTTTATATTCAGAAGCATATTGTAAATTTAAATAAGACAATGTTTGGTCGTTTCTTGTGGAGGATACGCCACCATTATCTGCAATAAATGAATCACAAATTGCTTTTAAAATTACTGTAGTATCTTTTTTAGCATATAAATCATCAACCCAGTTATCATAATCCCAACCATAGCCAGCTTCACTTTCTTCAGAACCAACCATGTAATTGAAATACGGGGACATAAATTCAGCAATATCTTGTACCTGCATTAAGCAAGCATCAAAACCGATAAATTCAAGTTTCTCAGTTCTATTTAATGTTGTCATAGCACCACTAACTGCAGATTTAATTTCAGAATTTTTCAATGAATCATCAGATTTCTTTTCATCATAACAAACACCGCGCATTCCTCCGCCATGGTTCCAGAATACAAGACCAGTCTTTTCAGCTGGATAAGTTTGCATTCCCCAAGTAATAAAGTCTTTTAATGTAGTAGAAACTCCCATACTAGTATATGTGTTATATACTTTTGAGTTATCACAAACTAATTGTCTATTTTCAACATGGTATCTTTGATTATATGAAGCATTAATGCCATATCCATAACTACTATCCCATGATTTAGCGCCACCAGTCTGAATGACAATGTTAACATCATCCGGTTGATTTCTTACGGACAAAATCTCTTCAAAGTCTCCAGAGGCTAATCCTGATTCAGATTCAAGATCAGCACCACAAACATACATTAAGATTGTCCAAGTATCCGCTTTTTGTTGGGTAACAGTTACTGTACAAGAAGATTTAAGATTAGTGTCATAAGTTGAAGTAGCTGTAATAGTAGCAGTACCAGCTTTTACACCAGTTATTGTTCCTTGAGAAACACTAACGATTGAACTATTAGAAGAAATCCAAGAAATACCTTTATTTGTGTTGCATCCTGATGGAGTAAACGTTACATCAAGTGTTTTACTTGAACCTACGCCTATTTCAGTCGATGAAGGAATAGAAATTCCAGTAGGATTTATTGGTGTAGGCGGTGTGGTTGAATATTCAATTGTAATAGATTTAATATAACCAGCATACTGTGAATCTTTAATAATGTTAAAATAACTATTGCCAGCAGGAATAACATATTTTCCATTAGTTGAACTTGCTTGATTAGCTGCCGGTTTTGAACTGTTCCCATAATAAACTGAACCACCCCATGTTTTGTTACCAGAATCAATAGTAATTGAAGTAATTCCGTTTATAGGTGATGAATTATAGATGTAACCTGCACTGGCTTTAAACTGCATATATCCAGAAATATAACTATTACCGACATTATTAAATACAAAATCATATCCACTTATTGTTTTTGTAGAATCTGATCATACTTATCAGGAGCATCGTCTGAAACAATTGTAATTGAATCTGTGGTCTGACCTCCACCACTTGTGACCGTAATAGAACAACTTGCTGTTTTATTTCCATCTTGTGTAGTTACTTTAATAGAAGTTGTACCAGTTTTGATACCAGTAACAACACCTTCATATACAGAAGCAACTGATGAGTCAGTAGAACTCCAAGTTACATTTTTATTTGTTGCATTAGATGGAGAAATAGTCGCAGTTAAAGTAATACTTCCACCAACTGAAATAGTCTCGCTTGATGATGATAAACTAACACTGGTAACACTAACCGAAGCTTCTTGAACAGTGATATTACATGTAGCAGAAATACTACGATCATAATTAGATGTAACAGTAATAATTGCATTACCTGAATTTTTAGCTGTTACAATTCCAGAAGAAGAAACGGAAGCAACTGTTACATTACTTGAAGAATAACTAACACTCTTATCAGTAGCATTTGAAGGAGTAATTGTTGGATTTAACTGTAATGTTTGGTCAACAACAAGAGTTTGTGAAGTTGGAGAGACAGAAATACCAGTAACAGGTACATTTTCTTCTCCTCCACCTCCTTGTTGAGATGCTTCATAATAACATTTTAATGTATAAACTATAGTTCTCTTTGAAGAACTTAAAGTGAAAGAAGAAAGTTTATCTAAATTATCCCAAACAAGAGTATTACTACATGAAAGTAAATTCGTTCCTTTTGGATTTAAACTGCCTTCACCAGTAGAATCATTAAGTTTTAGAGCAATATTAGAATCATATACAGTTCCAACTACTTCTACTTTTGTAATTTTGTAGTCACTAGTAAAGTTAAAAGTTGCAGAAGCTGAATTTTTACTAGCACCTATGGTTAATCCGCCATTTTTATCATATTGAACTGTCCCGTTAGAATTAAATGAGGACAAAAATTCAGATGCTTTTAATGAATCATCAGAAAAGGACAGCTTACTTAAAACATATGTGGTATCAGCATTCGTTCCATTTGTTACATCAATTGCATCATAATTAAAGAAATTAAATTGTGCTGTTCCACGTTTTACTTGAGGTTCGCTACTTACAGTAACAGTACATGTTGCAGATTTACCGCCACAAGAAGCAGTAATTGTAGTTGTTCCAGCTCCCATAGGAGTAACTACTCCATTATTTACTGAAGCCACAGAGCTATCACTTGATGTCCAAGTTATAGTCTTAATTGTTGCATTGTCTGGCAAAATAGTAGCAGTTAATGTTTCGCTATTTCCATTTATATAAAGTTCTAAACTAGTTTGAGATAATGTAATTGATGTAACGTCAACATTTTTGACTGTTAAAATGCAGGATGCAGTTTTACCTCCATCATTTGTTCTAACTGTAATAATAGTTGTTCCAGCTTTTAAAGCAGAAATAACTCCATTAGCATTTACACTTGCTACACCAGTGTCACTTGATGTCCAAGTCACACTCTTATCAGTAGCATTTGAAGGAGTAATTGTTGCAGTTAGAGTAGATGAACTACCAACATCTAATGACTTAGTAGTTTCAGTTAAACTAATGCCTGTAACATGAACTTTTTCAACAGTTACAAAACAAGTAGCACTAAAGTTACCTGCTTTGGCAGTAATTGTTGCATTTCCTTCACTAACGCCTGTAACTATTCCATTAATAACACTAGCAACTGTTGATTCGCTAGATGTCCATGTAACATTTTTATTTGTTGCATTAGATGGTAAGACAGTTGCAACAAGCGTTTCATTATTACCAATAGAAATAGTAGTATTTGATTTATTTAAACTAATTGATGTAACTTCAACAGTAGATACAGAAATAGAAATTGAAGAACTAATACTAGGATTAGAAGTTAAATAAACTTTTGCACTCCAATTTCCAGCAATATTAAATGTACCAGAAGAGACTACTACTTCATTAGGATTTTTCAATTCACAACTTAAGCCATTACTTGAAAAATCTGCATAATTAATTACAACACTACTTCCATCAACTTTATAATTTTTAGTAACGGTTATATCAGACAAAGATATTGCATCACCAACACTATAGGTTGTTTTGGTTTTGTTCGCTGTAATACTAGTAACAACATTTGCAACAGTAATTGAATATTTAACAGGTACAAGTGATTTATAAGAAACATACACATCGTATGTACCAGCATGAGCAAATGTTTTAGAAGAATCTACCACTTCACCTTGATAGTTCAAAATATAACTAAATTCTGACTTATTTAATGTTTTGGTTGATCCATCAGACATTTTAGCTGTAGCAGTCAAACCTCCATTTGTTACAAATGAGTTAAATGTATCATTAACTGTATATGAAGAAGATTTTGAATCAGTAACAGTTAAACCAACCTCATAACTAGGAGTACCAATTATTGTTCCTCCATTTTCTAATTTGTATAAGTCAATAGGTTTTTGACCAGTATATGTTGAACTTTTAAAATATCTAAATCTACTTTGATCATTAGATGCATTATATCTTAAATATGCACCTCCATATGAAATGATATCTAATGTATCATCACTATAACTAATAGTATTTTTTAATTCGCCATCATTTGCAGTTAATGCATTACTATTAGAATTATTTCCAATGTATTTACCATTACTAGCCTTAATAGAATATCCACCATCAGATTTCGCTATCTCAAAGGTTTTAGAAGCAATTTCTTGCGAATATGTAATTGAGTCATTTTTAATAGAAACTGAAAAGTTATTATTTGTATCATCTAATTTATCAAGAGATCCGTCAAAAGCAAGTTGTCCTTCAGTGTAAACAATCAAATATGTTCCAGAAAAATCAGCTAAATCAGAAGTTACTTTCTTAAATTCTGAAGGTCCACTTTCTCCATGTGCAGATGGATTATCCATACAAGAATATGTAAATTTGATTGCATTTACATCTACTGTCCCGCCATCAGCTTTAAATTCAATAAAATATGGTTTGGATTCACTTAAATCAAAGCTAGAACCAGAAGCTAAAGATGTATAATCTCCCCATTTATTTCCATCGAATGAAGCTCTAAATTTAAGAGAAATACCATTATTACAAGTAAATGATGGAAGAATATTAGTGATTGAAGTAATCTGGGTATCGTTTTTAATAGTTCCATCAGCAGATAATTTGACATGCCCACTAGCACTTGAAGAAGCTAATGTATAAGAAAATTGAACTTTAGAACCACCTGAATCAGTAGAAATTTGTTTTGTAGCAGAACCACTATATTTATTTGAATTACTTAAAGTCAATGAATAGGAAGTTACATCATTATTTGAACGAGCTAATAAAAAAGTTCCATCAATTCTTGAAACAATAATTCCGAGAACTAGTGCAAAAGTTATTCCTAACAAAGAAACACCTATTTTACGAGAACAATGCAATTTTTCCATATTTTCTCTCCTAACAACAAAATAATTAACTTCAACAAAAGCAGTTATAAATTTATTGTTTTAAATTTAACCAAATTATACCAATTATTAATAATTATTAATATGATTTTTTCATCCGAATCTCAATTATTTTCAATTCTTTATTAAATAAATATAAAAAGATAATGTCAATTATAGTTTACATTATTAATAATGAATAGTTTCCGCATATGTAGAAAAATATTCATGTGAACTAGGCAATTGAATTACCGAGCTAGGATTCCCGCTCAATTTCTAAAGGCACATTAGCAAAACCAAAAAGA
Source organism: Bacilli bacterium (assembly GCA_024408075.1). Taxonomy (GTDB): domain Bacteria; phylum Bacillota_I; class Bacilli_A; order RFN20; family CAG-826; genus UBA2450. The sequence goes on from JAKSVK010000011.1 coordinate 24,886, forward strand.
GCTAGAATCTTGCGATCCATAGCTCTTATTTGGTTAATTATAATGGTTAATTGTTCTCCACTATAATGAAGAGATTAATAATTTATTATTCAGTGTAGTCGCCTACAATTTCAATAAATCTTGCGATAGTAGCATTGTAATAATCTTTACAGCTCTTTGATGAAGTAGCACTGAGAATATTAGATTTACCAAATTCAAATTCTTGAGCGAGAAGTGTAATCTTAGAAGCATCACCAGCAGCAGCGGCAATAGCAAGTGTATATTGTTCTCTTAATAAACCATCATCACCGGACTTATCTTCACCAAGATATGTTTCTTGTAATTCAACTACATATGGCTTTTCATAATCATTCATATATTCTTCAGCATATTCTTTATAAATACCAGTAGGACCTTCTTTGCCACCTAATGCAGTTTTGACATCATCTAATGTCTTAGCAATATCTTCAGGTACATTTAAGGCATTGACAGCTGCTTTAATTGTGGCTGCAGTAGTTGCAGTGTATTCTTCAACTTCAGGTAATGTGACATCATATTTTAAAGAATTAACTTTTTCAGCAAGAGCTTCAGCATTATTGTCTAAAACTTTTTGTCCATCATTACGATCGTTATTATTGTCAAGTAAGAAGACACCCTTCCATGAAGTAACATAGTTATCAATTAAATCATCAATGGTTTCTTTTTCTGGCATAAGTGAGAATGCATAAACACCAACTGCTTCGCTTAAGTCGTTCATATCAGTAACAGAAAGTTTAATACCATTTTCTTGGGCTTTTGTACCTGTAATTCCTTCTTTAAGATTATTATCTGCATCAAAAGAAGAGTAAACAACTAATCCTTTAGCAACAACATCATGGAAATATGCAATAGCATCTGTGTAGCCTTCAAGCATACCATCAAATGCTTCTAACATAGCTGCAACAGTGCCAACCATGCTATTTTCACTAGATCCAATTAAGGCAAGATCATCAATAGCAGCAATTAATTCTTCTGCTTTAGCAGCATATAATTCTTGTTCATTGCCAAAGTCTTTAACAACATCTAAGTAAGTGTTGAAATCAGCAATAGTTTTGATCTCAGCTTTAAGAGTTGCTTTTTGTTCTGGAGTTAAGAATGGATAATCATTAATTTCTTGAATTTTAAGATCAGCTTCATCAATAACTCTAGCATATTGAGTTGCACTATAGAGGTTAGTTTCTAATGCAGCATTTACATTATCTTTTTCATCATCAACTGTTGTCTTATCTGTATCATCAGTTGCGGTTGTCCAAACAGTAAAGTCAACTGCTTCAGCCAATTCTCCCATGTAGTAAGCATTTTCTACTTCACGTTTTGCAGCAGGTAATGCGCTTTCGATAATAACTTTATAGAAGTCATAGTTGCTCATAATGCCGTCATATTTTTCAGCACAGTAAACAACTAATTCAATTTCATCAGTAATATCTGTCTTGACACCTTCAACATCAGTAGCAGTAGTTTCTGTTGTTTCAAGTGGATCAATATCAATAGTTGTCATATATTCATCAAAATCAACTGCTGCATCACAAAGATCTGTATAATGACCTTTTTGATTATCAGTTAATTTATCTAATACAGTAACAGCAGCTTTTGATTCTGTGTTCTTTACAAGAAGATCAGCAAAGTTTTTAGCAGATAAATCAACTAAATCACAACGATCTTTTCTATCTTTTAAATATTCCTTAACAGCTTCCATTGTTGGAAGTTCGCCAGCTTCTGAAGTACTGAATTCAAGTGGTTTCAAAATGTTTACAAATGTATCATTCTTACCACCGACAGAATAAGTAGCAAGTTTATTTAATGTAACTCTCTTATAATTTAAGAATTCAAATGGATATAAGAATGATTGAATTCTAGCAATTCTTTCTTCTGAAGATGCTTTCGCTTCTTCAGCAGTACCACCTAAAGCAATTTCAGTATATCCAGGAACTGCCCAATCAGAATAAATCTCATTTTCCCATGATTTAAGAGCACTAGCTCTCATTTGATCAAGCATCTCTTTATCGGCACCACTTTCTGGTTTACCATATGCTTCCCATGTAGAAAGATAAATAATTTCAACTTGACTAGGGAACTTAATATATTCACGAGCTAAATCACGAACATATAATGTTTTTAATTTAATTGCTTCTTCGCCATTAAATTTGTTCATTTTTTCTTCAATAGCTTTGATACTAGCTTTATTACTATTGACTAATTCCATTACATTAGCAATCTCAGTAGTAACAAATTCAAGTGTTGCATATGATTCTTTAACAGCTTCTAAATCTTCAGCAAGTAAAGCAACATAGTCATCAATACTAAATACATAGTTAATCAAACTATTAGTTGTAGAAATCAAAGAATTTAAATTACTTACAACAGCACTCATTGTGTTCTTTAAATTTGCAACTTGTGTTTTGAGATCTGTCAATGTAGGAGCAATATTTTCGTTAATATGATTTATAATCATGTTAACCGCGCCATACAATTCATTAGCCGCATCAAAAAGAATATCTAAATTGGCATCAACAATTGCAAAATTATTATCAAATAATTCTAATGTTTCATTAACATCTTCTAATGTTTCATCAACACCTGCAAATTTTGCGTCAACAGCCTTAAGGCTATCAGATACAGATTTAGCAAAATTTGTGAGATCTGTCTTAACACCACTGATTTTTTGTTCTAAATCTGCTTTAACTGTACTGATAGAAGTTTTTAATTCTGCTTTTGTAGCTTCTATAACCTCAAGTAAGCTACCTTCTGCTGCTTGTCTAAGGTTTATTTCTTCATTAAGCCTGTCATTAAGCTTATTGGTTTTTACTGCGAACACACAACTGTTTGCAATAATACCACCGAAGGCTAATACACCAGCGACAGCAGTAATAATTTTTTTACCAGCCATAACATTCTTCTCCTTTATATTATGTCAGCGACATTATATGTATATATACACACGCTTGTCAATATTAAAATTTAATTATTTAATGCGCTATATGCGTGATTTAGCTATATTTTTGTTACATTTTTAAGCATATTTTTATATCGATTTTTTATATGAATTTATTGATATTTTTCATCTCTATTTTTCATATAAAATTTCACCTATTTTACTAGTAGAAATAAACCAATATTCTTAATCAAAAATATAAATAGATCTATAGCTTAATCATTCAAAAAAAATAATGAGTAATATTTATATAAAAATAATCAAAATAATAGAAAATATTGTAAAAAACCTATCAAATCTCAATTATTTTTTAAATATTTGCTCATTATAAAAAGGAGTGTCTTTCAACCAATTATGGTATTAGACAACTCCTTAATATTTTAGAAATTATAAAGAACTAATTTTCTTTACGTTTCTTGTAGTAGAAATATCCACC
>JAKSVK010000012.1 GCA_024408075.1 Bacilli bacterium
ATGGCGGAGGAACAGGGATTTGAACCCTGGCACCGAGTTACCAGTCTACGAGCTTTCCAAGCCCGCCCCTTCAGCCTCTTGGGTATTCCTCCATATGTAACGATTTGTATTATATCAAATTATTTCAATAGTGTAATCTTTATTTATTAGTAACGTTAATTTATAATTAAAATATGCAAAAATTTGTTGTTACATCTAGTGAAAGTGATCAAACATTAGAAAAATATGTAAAAAAAGTATTAAAGGCTGCACCTTTAAGTTTTATTTATAAATTATTTAGAAAAAAAGATATTAAGGTTAATGGTCATCATCAAGACAGAAAATTTATTGTTCATACTAATGATGAAGTATCAATCTATATAACAGATGAAAAAGTTAAAGAATTTTCTAGTGTAAAGGAAATAAAAATTACAGAAGATATTTCTTCCTGGATTTTATTTGAAGATGAAAACATTTTAATAATTAACAAACCTAGAGGTGTATTAGTACAAAAAGATAAAAGTGGTGATACAGCTTTAGATGATATGGTAATTTCTTATTTAGTTAGTAAGAAAGAATATGATCCTAATAAAGAAAAAGGATTTGTTCCTGCACCAGTTCACCGATTGGATAGAAATACTGCTGGGATTATTATTTTTGGTAAAAATTTAAGAGCTTTGCAGGAGCTTGGAAATGTAATAAATGATAAAGAAAAAGTTATTAAAAAATATATGACATTAGTTGAGGGAATTTGCGAAAATACCGGCAAAATTGACTTATTTTTAAAGAAATTGAGTAGTGGAAGGGTTATTGTTGATAATAAAGAAGGCAAAGAAAGTCATACCCAATTTAAGTTAATTGAAACTTTCAATAATTACTCTTTGTTAGATGTTTCATTGTTGACCGGAAGGACACATCAAATTCGTGTTCATTTATCAGAAATTGGACACCCGGTTATCGGTGATACAAAATATGGAAATTATGAACTAAATAAGCAAATTGAAAAACAACATCATTTCAAAAATCAATTTTTAGTAGCATATTATTTAAAATTTAATGGATTAGATGGCGAACTAAAGTATTTGAATAATAAAGAGTTTTGCATTAAATTACCTAATGAGTGTAGTGAATTAATTGATTCACTAAAAATGTAAGGAGTATGTAAGTATGAGTGCCTTAAGCGAGTACAAAAGATGGTTGAATTCTTCTAAGGTAAGTAAAGAAGATAAACAAATTTTACAAGCTATGACTGATGCTGAAATTGATGATGCGTTCTTTAAGAACGTTGAATTTGGCACAGCTGGCATGAGAGGAATTATTGGGCCTGGAACTAATAGACTAAATCTATTTACTGTTAGAAAGGCAACTATTGGTTTTGCTACATACTTACTTGAAAAATTCCCAAAATGTAAAGAACAAGGTGTTGTTATTTCTCATGATAATCGTCATATGTCACGTGAATTCACACTTTTAAGTGCGAAAGTCTTATCTGAATTTGGTATTAAAACATTTATTTTTGATTCTTTAAGACCAACTCCAGAACTTTCTTATGCAGTAAGATTTGTAAAAGCTTGTGGTGGAATCATGATCACTGCTTCTCATAATCCTAAAGAACATAATGGTTATAAAGTTTATGATGAAACAGGTTGCCAACTTGTTCCTGATAAAATCTCACGTTTAGTTGAGATTATTAATAGTCTTCCAAACGAACTTGATGTTGATTATGTTTCAGTTAAAAATCCTGCTGAAATAATTACTTTAGATAAAGAAGTTGATGATGCATATGTAAAAGATGTTGAATCTATTGTTATAAACAAAGATTTAAAAAAATCTGGATTTAAAATTGTTTTTACCCCAAATCATGGAACAAGTTATGTTAATGCGATGAGGGTATTTTCAGATCTTGGATATGAAGTATATCCTCTTAAGAAGCAATGTACACCAGATCCTGATTTTTCTGGTACATTATCACCAAATCCTGAAGATGCAAGAAGCTTTATTGAACCAATCAAGTATGCACAAGAAATTGGTGCTGATTTAATAGTAATGACTGATCCAGATGGTGATAGATGCGGACTTGGCTTCTTATCAAGCGAAGGAAAATATGAAACTTTAACTGGTAATCAATCTGCAGCAATGTTGATGGATTACATTTTCTCTCAAAGAAAACAAAACGGAACATTGAGTAAAAATGGTGTAATGTACAATACAGTTGTTACCTCTTCATTAGGAAAAGAAATTGCTACCTATTACGAAGTAAAGTGTGAACAATTTTTAACTGGTTTTAAGTTTATTGGTCATCAAATTGATCATTATGAAAAACTTGGTAGTGGGCCAAAATTTGAATTTGGTTATGAAGAAAGCTATGGTTGTTTAATTGCTCCATTTGCTCGTGATAAAGACGCTTTACAAGCTATAACTATGTATTGTGAAATGGCTTTATATTACTTTAGAAAAGGTTTAAGACTTGATGAAGTTTGGGAAGATTTAGGCAAGCGTTTTGGTTACCACGAAGACGTGGTTTATTCATTAACTTTTAATGGAAGTGAAGGCAATAAGCAAATGCAAGATCTTATGGAAAAACTTCATTCAAATCCATACATTGAGGTTAATGGTGCAAAAGTAATCGGAGTTGAAGACTATTTAAAACTTATTTCTATACATCAAAATAAAGAGGAAAAAATAAATTTACCAAAGAGTAATTTAATTAAATTGTTCTTTGATGATAAAACTATTATTGCTGTAAGACCTAGTGGAACCGAACCTAAAGTTAAGTTTTACATTGGACTTGTTGGAAGTAATAAAAAAGAGATTTCTGGTAAAGCCGAAGCTTTCTATCAATCTCTCAAAAAAACTTTAAAAATTTAATTATACTTTTAGTAAACCAATTGCATCTTTGATTCTATTTAATGTTTGATTAGCAATCGCGGATGCTTTTTCTTTACCTTCTTCTAAAACTTTTACGTATGCTTTTGACTCTAAAATTTCTTGATATTTCTTTTGGAAAGCGCCTAGTTCATCACAGACAACATCTGCGACTGCTTTTTTAAAGTCTCCATATCTTGAATCTTTAAATTGATTCTCAGCCTCTTCAATAGAAATATCTTTTAATGCAGCATAAATTGTTAATAAATTAGAAATTCCTGGCTTATTTTCAATATCGTATTTTACTTCGCTACCTGAATCAGTAACTGCAGACATTATTTTCTTTCTAATAACAGCAAGATCATCTTTTAAGAAAATATCTCCTTTTGGATCACTTTTACTCATTTTTTTAGTTGGGTCTGAAAGAGACATGATTCTAGCTCCCACTTTTCTCATTTCAGCTTTAGGCATTACAAGAACATTGCCGTATTTATTGTTTATACGATTTACTAAATCTCTAGTTAGTTCAACGTGTTGAACTTGATCTTCACCTACAGGAATAATGTTGGCGTCATATAAAACAATGTCACAAGCCATTAAAACAGGATATGAGAATAGACCTAAACCAATTGCAGATTCTTTCATTTTAGATGATTTATCTTTAAATTGGGTCATTCTACTAAGTTCGCCCATGTATAAATAATTTTGCATAATAGCATTAAGCTCTGCATGAGCCGAAACGCTACTTTGCACAAATAATGTTACTTTTTTAGGATCAATTCCAGAAGCTAAATAAAAACAAGCAAGATCAATAGTGTTTTGCTTTAAAACTTCAGGATCAATTGGCATGGTTAGCGCATGAAGATCAGCAATAAAATAAAAGCATTCGCCTCTATTTGTCTCTTCTTTTAAGTGCTTTAAAACGCCAATATAATTGCCTAATGTTAATTGGCCTGTTGGTTTAATACCAGTTAAAATTCTTGTTGCCATATGTTTACCTTCAGTATTAAGTTTAATAATTTTAGATTTCTTTTTCTACTTTTATTCATTTTTTTTGAAAAATGATATAAATTTAATATATATATGATAAAAGTTTATACAACTCCTTCTTGTTCAAGCTGTAGAAAAGCAAAAAAATTCTTTGAGAAAGAAAATATTCCTTATTTGGAAAAAAATATTTTTGTTTCTGAATTAAAAGAAAGTGAATTAAAAGACATTCTTGTAAAAAGTGAGAATGGAACAAAAGATATTATTTCTGAAAGAAGCAAAATCATAAAAGAAAACAAAGTCGACGTTGATAGCATGACTATAAGTCAACTTATTCAATTTATTAGAAACAATCCTTCTGTTTTAAAACGACCAATAATGGTGGATGATACAAAAATCCAAGTTGGCTATAACGAAGAAGAAATCCGAGTTTTTATTCCAAGAGCAAAAAGACTTGCTGAATGGTCATGTAAAAAGACTGAATGTCCTGCCTTTACTGGTTGCAAGAGTAAATAACTCTTCTTGATTTGCTTATATAATTTTTTGTAATTTCAAATTTATATTTGTTTGCTATTTCTTGTAATAATAATTTTGCTTTTTCTCTACTACTAGATTCAATTTCAATATTGTAATCGATAGTATTTAAAAATTCGTTTTGATCTAAAACAATTAATGATTCATTCATTTTTATTTCAATTCTATTAGTTTTAATTTTGCCTACTTCAAGTATGTCAGATATATTAACATTTAATTGTTTGAGTTCATTTAGTATTGGTTTGTTAAGTGGCAAAATGTTATCGCTAAATGATGATATAGGATGATTGATTTCTTTATCAAAATGTTTATCTTTTATTTTTAGTGTAATTTCAAGTTGCCCATTTGAATTACGAAGTCTTAATACCATTCCTGATTTAGTCAAAATTAAATCTTTTGTATCAAAATAAATATTTGTAATACTTAATTTATCATTAGTTAATTTAGAATAATCACTAACTAAAACATCGTAATCAGTTTTACTAAGCATTGAACGTTCTTCGTATTCAAAAGAAATATTGTCGTTAACTTTCATAATTTCATTATGCTACAATATGCGTAGAAGATAAACAAATATGAAGATTGCATTATATATTAAAAACGATGATGACGAATTATCAACTTTGTTGATTAGTAAAATTGGCGAGTATGGGTTTGAGTTTGACCAAGACAATCCAGACGTTGTTATTTTTGTTGGTGGTGACGGAACATTATTAAGAGCAGTTCATGAATTCGCTAATAAAATTAACAATTTATCATTTGTTGGTATAAATAATGGCTCACTTGGATATTGCTGTGGATATGACATTAAAGAAGTTGATCGTTTGTTTAATGATTTATTGAATAATAATTTTGAGATAAAACCACATAAATTGATAAAAGTTAGCTTTAATAATGAAACTCTTTATGCACTAAATGAAGTAAGAATTGAAAATCCTTTTCATACTTTAATTAGTGATGTTTTTATTGATAATGAATTTTTTGAAACCTTTAGAGGCAACGGATTAAACATTTCATCAAATTTTGGCAGTTCTGCTTATAATAAATCTTTAGGTGGAAGTGTTGTTTTACTTAATTCAGATATAATTCAACTAACTGAAATTGCTCCTATAAATAATAAGATATATTCATCTTTTAACTCTCCTCTTGTAATTGATGGAAACAAAACAATAACTTTGCGTGGAGATTTTAGTGAGGTTGTTGTTGGCTATGATCATTTAACTTTGAGGGATTCAACAATTAATGAATTACTAATTTCTTTATCTGAACTAACAGTTAATATTCTTTATAAATCAGAATACTCTTCGATTGACCAATTACGTGTAAATTTTATTAAATAATTATGATTTTATTATCAACCTTCAAAGACGATTTAAATTTATTTCTAAAAAACAACGCTCTTTATATAGCAATTGTAATTTTAGCGTTGATTTTGCTGACAATTTTGATTCTATTTGTTAAAAATAAGAAAAAAGCAAAAAGTAAATAGCAAATTATTTTAATAACCTACTTATATCGTTTTTAATTTCATCAACAGGAAAGCCAACAACATTGTCATAGCTACCTGTTATTTTTTTAATAATGTGGAATTTATTATTGTCTTGAACTCCATATGCTCCTGCTTTGTCTAATGGTGATTTGGAACTTACATATTGCATAATTAATTCATTAGATAATTTTTCAAATAACACATCTGTGATGACATGATTTGTAAGAACATTACCTTTATAAAAAATTGAGTATCCAGTAATTACTTGGTGCATTTTGTCGCTTAATTTATTAAGTATTTCCACAGCATCTGCTTCATCCTTTGGTTTTCCAATTATTTCATTATTCAAAACAACTATTGTATCTGCTGAAATTACAACCGAATCTTTATGTTTTTGAGCAATATTTATTCCTTTTCTATATGAAATATCATGGACTGCCTCAACAGGACCTAATTTATATGATTTATCTTCATCAATACTCTCAACTTCAATTTGAAAAGAAGGAACTATTCTTGTCATTAGTTCCTTTCTTCTTGGTGATTTACTTGCTAATATAAATTCCATTAGTTTTTACTCATTATAATTGGAATAACCATAGGTTTTCTTCTGGTTATTGAATATAAATAGTTAGTAACAACAGTTTTAACCGTGACTTTGATTTCTGCAAAATTAGTTTTAGAAGTTAATTTTTCTTTAACGGCCATTGATACAACTTTTAATAACTCTGTCTCACTTGGATTATTAGGTTTTGTAATAATTCCACGAGAGAATATTAATGGTTCATTAATAATAGCATTGGCTCTTGAGTCAATAGATAGTGCAACAATGACAAGACCTTCTTCGTTTAAAATCTTACGATCATTCATTACAGCTTCTGCTAAACCGTTGATATCTTTTCCATCCATGTATGAGACACCATGTTCAACAGCATAGCCTCTACTAATTTTATGTCTCGCTAATACTAAAGTATCGCCATTATCTAAAACAAAACAATTTTGTTCTGGCATTCCAAGTGATTGAGCTAGTTCGGCATGAAGCCTGAGCATTCTATATTCACCATGCATTGGCATAAAGTATTTTGGTTTAAATAGTTTTAAAACAAGGCGTAGCTCTTGTTTGCTTGGGTGACCAGATGAGTGAATATCAGCAAGAATGGAGTTTGTTATGCAATCAGCTCCGCATCTTGTTAATAAATTAACAATATGAGCAATCATTATTCCATTTCCTGGAATAGCACTTGAGGAAAATACAACTGTATCGCTTGGCATAATTGAAATATCTTTATGCTCGCCACTAGCTATTCTAGATAGTGCAGCATTAGGTTCTCCTTGACTTCCTGTACAAAGAATTAAAATTTCATCATTTTTAATCCCTTTTATTGTATTTGTAGGAACAATTGAGTCATCTGGGATCTTGATATATCCAAAGCCTCTTGATATCTCAACAGCTTTTTCCATACTTCTTCCAACAATTGCAATTTTTCTACCATGTAAAACAGCAGATTCACATATTTGTTGTATACGAGAAATGTTTGATGAGAATGTAGAAACAATAATTCTACCCTTTGTATTATTGAAAATTTCATTAATAGAGTCGTAAACGTTTTTTTCGCTTGGAGTATATCCTTCGTTTTCAGCATTGGTGGAATCGCTTAATAATAAGTCGACACCTTGCGATCCTAATTCAGATATTTTAGTTAATTCAATGTCTGGGCCAATCGGAGTTAAATCCACTTTAAAGTCACCGGTGGAGACTATTCTTCCTTCGGAAGTATCTAGAACAACTCCAAAAGAATCTGGTATTGAGTGAGTAACTCTAAAAAATGAAACCTTAAAGTCTCCAATATTAACTTTTGAGTTAGAATCATATTCAACAACATTAACTCTTTCGAGCATTTTATAATCTTCTAATCTATTTTTAATTAAAGCTGCTGCTAATCTTGGAGCATAAATAACAGGCACATTAATGTGTTGTAATAAAAATGGAATGCCACCAATATGATCTTCGTGTCCATGAGTTATAAATAGAGCACGAACTTTTTTAATATTATTTTTAAGATGAGTAAAATCTGGAACAATATAATCGATACCTGGAAGTTCTACACCAGGAAATTTAACTCCGCAATCGACAATGACAATGTCAGAGTCATTTTCAAAACAATACATGTTCTTGCCGACTTCGCCAAGACCACCTAAAGCATAAATAGAAACAGGTTTTGAAATTGAATTTTCCATAAAAACTCCAAACATTATAATATGTAAAAATTGGGTATCTCTATAATATCATTAAAGAGATTATATGTATATAAAATTCTAGATTAATTCTTCACCAGGTAATTGGGTGAGTGGATCATTTTTATTAATTCGATCATAAAAGAATATTCCATCTAAATGATCATATTCATGTTGTAAAACTATTGCATCAAAGCCTCTTGCAGTAATTTCAATGTCTTTATTTGTCAAAGCGTCAAAAGCTTTTAAAGTGATTTTAAAATGACGATGAGATAAGCCTTGATGTTCTTCGTTCACTGATAAACAGCCTTCTCCTGATTCGAGTGCACATTTTTTAATGCTTGTTTCGATAATTTTAGGGTTTACTAATTGATAAGCAACTTCATGTTCGTCGTCAGTTTTGTAGTAGACAACAAACATGCGTTTTAATACGCCAACTTGAATTCCTGCCAATCCAACTCCAGCTCTAATATTATGCTTTTTTGCATATTCCTCATTTTGGGAATTTTTAAGATATAAAAGCATCTCATCCAGTAAATTTTTATCATCGTTAGATAAAGGTAGTTCAACTGGTTGAGAAACTTTCCTCATTATTGGATTTGAATCTTTAAGAATTTTTAATTTCATGACCATATTTTACAATAGAAATAATTAATATCAAATTATTTTAATGTTCGTATTTTTATAATATAATTTTTATATGAACAATGAACTATTTCATCTTTCTGAAACATTAAGGGATTCAATTAAAAACGACCCTATTTTTATTGAACTTGATAAAGTAGAAAAAGAGTTAAACGAAAATGAAGAAATAATGCGAAAATCTTACAAAAAAGACGTGATTTGCAGTAAATATAGCGATTTATTAAAAGTTTTTGATGAAAATAGTGATGAAATTAAGAAGGTTAGAAAAGAACTTGTAGAAGCAAAAGACGAGCTGTATGAAACCCCTTTAGTTAAACGCTATTTACAGCTATATGCTCAAGCAAGAGAAATACTTAATAAAGTAAATGACATTTTACTTGAAAACATTAAATAAAATATGATGAGAATTATTGCTGGAATTTATAGACACAGACTTATTGATGGACCAATTGATAATCCAAATATAAGACCTACAAAAGATAGGATTAGAGAAGCAATTTTTTCCTCTTTTGGTGATTTAACAAATAAAGTATTTTTAGATTTATTTTCAGGTAGTGGTTCAATTGGTCTAGAAGCGATATCAAGAGGTGTCACTAAAAGTTATTTTGTTGATAATTCTCCAATTGCGTTGAACTATATCAATAAAAATCTCAACAATTTGGCTATACAAAATGGTGTAGTTGTTAGTTCAGATGCTTTATTAGCATTAGAATCTTTTGCTAATGAGGGAATAAAATTTGATATTATTTACATCGATCCACCTTATGAAAGCGATCAATATTTGCCTATCCTATCTTATATATATAGTAATAAGTTATTAAATAATGGTGGAATTGTTGCGTTTGAATCTAATCGTAAAATTGAAATTAATGATACTTGGTATTCTAAAATAAAGGAGTATCATTATGGTGATATAATGGTAACGGTACTTAAATAATATGAAAATTGCAGTTTATCCAGGAAGTTTTGATCCAATAACAAATGGACATCTAGATGTACTCAAAAGAGCGGTTAAAGTTTTTGACAAAGTAATTCTTTTAGTCGCTAATAATCCTGAGAAAAAAGGAAGATTTTCATGCGGAGAACGTGTTGAAATGGCAAAAATAGTTACTGCTCATTTAAATAATGTCGAAGTTGATTCAACGAGCGGACTAACTGTTGAATACGCAAAACAACATAACGCTTCACACTTAATAAGAGGACTAAGAGCAGCTAGCGATTTTGAATACGAATCTAAATTAGCTGATGACTATAACAAGATTGCACCGGATATTGATATTGTCTTTTTTATGGCAAGAGGGAAAATTGGAGAGATTTCATCTTCCAAAGCCTTTGAACTTTATCAAAACAATATGGATATATCAATGTATATTCCAAAGCCGATAATCAAATATTTAGAGCAGAAAAAAAGAAGCTAATTCGCTTCTTTTTTTAAAATAAAATTTTAAAATTATTTTTCGTAATCAGGATCAAATATATCAGAGTAGTTCCAACATTTTTCTAAGAATTGTGCCTTAGTATAACTGTTTAATGTTGAATCAGTGATAAGATTTGTATAGTTGAAGAAGATAGCACTAACTCCGTGAATTTCAATTGACTTTTTATCGTTGTAATTTAAGTCAATCATGAATGTTGTTGGAGTGTCTAAACCTTCACCAAAATCATCAACTGCTGTAGCAAGTTTCAAAATCGAATTCTTCATTGAAGTTTGTTCGCTGCTAGAAATATTTTTGAAAAGTGCATAATCCATTTTTGTTGCACCTTCAGCAAATCCACCAGCAATATGGTCTAAGACTGTTTGATGGTTTTCAAATAAGAATTTTGCTAAATATTTTCCATTGTTATCTTTATCATCTTCGTTAATGTAAAGTTCATCGAGCATAATGGTGTAGTAGTTAAAACCATGATCAAGAACGAAATCTGATTGTAATTTAACAAATCCATCAACTGTGTCTTTACAAACTTCACAAGTTTTCTTTGCGAATGTTAAGAAAAATTTAGAGCCGAATGTATTTTCAATATAATCTCTTGAATCTGGATTGTCTTCGAAATCTTCTAAAGCTGTGAAAAGTTTATCAGCAACTGAATCGCCTGTGATTGCACCTGTTAAGTCAATTGCGTGTGATGTTAAGAAAACCAATTGTTCATCAATCTTCTTAGAAGCTTTTGATCTGTCAATAGCACCTTTAATAGCAGGAATGGAGAAAATAATAGCAAAAATACCACCAACAATTAATAATGGTTGAACCCACGCTGTGTTTGCAATCCATCTACCGATTTTTGCAAAGAATTTTCCAATACTACCGAACACTTTTTTCATAATAATAGGCCTCCAATCCAAGGATATAGCGAAAAGATAATACCATTTAATAAATTTATTTTCAATTAAAATAATGACTTTTTTGGCTTTTGTTTAGTTTGGATACTCACTTTGGTTTTAATTTTAATCAAATTAATTGAATTATGTTGAAGTTTAATGGTCGTATATTTACAATACAAGTTGTTTATGAATAAAGTAGAACGAGTTAAAAAGAAAGTTAACAACTATTTGTTTGATCATATCAACCTGAAAAAAGGAATGGATATAACAAAAGTTACATTTTTTTCTGTTCTAGCAGCTTTACTTTATGCATTTGGTTTTTATTGTTTTATCACACCGTCTGTGACCGCTGGCCCACTCGGATCAAGCATACAAGCTTCATCTGTTATTACTGGAGGTGTTGGTGGAATTTCACAAGTTGTTACTTTGGTTTTAGAAGTTTGTAGTGTTAAAAATGTTGACCCATATAATATGCAATCAATTTTGTATTTTGCATTGAATATACCTATCTTGGCTTTTGCTTTCTTCAAAATTGGAAAACGTTTTTCACTTGTTTCTTTAATCAATGTCGGACTTTCTTCGGTCTTTATTCAAGTTTTTAAATCAAGCGAATTATTTCAGAGAATTGCTGATTTAGTAGTTAATTCTAATATTACCCGTGTCATCTTTGCTGGCTTGTTTGTTGGATTAGCTTCTGCGACTGCCTATAAAAATGATGTTTCTTGTGGAGGCATTGATGTCTTGTCATATTATTTTGCCCAAAGAAAATCAACTAGTGTAGGTAAATATACAGCATTATTAAATTCTTTTATTATTGTTATTTATACAATTCTTACAATTGTGAACAATCACGGCAATCTTGTTGAGGTAGCTTTGATGAATTTATTATTTGCAATTTTGTATTTATTTGTTAGCACATTAGTTGTTGATTTTATTAATACTCGAAATAAGAAAGTTCAAGTTCAAGTGATTTCTGATAATCCTAATATATCAAAGATATTAATCGCAAATTTCCCTCACTCTAATACTACTGTTAAAGGTATTGGCGGTTATTCTCAAAAAGAAAAATTTGTTGTTTATATGACTGTATCATCAAACGAGTCTAAGAACCTTGTAAAAATCATTAAAAGAATTGATCCAAACTCCTTTGTAATAATTCAACCAATTATTCAAGCTTATGGCAATTTCTTTATTAGACCAGTTGAGTAATTGTAGTTTAAATAATGAATATAAAAATACCTGCAAGTATTTGCCTTGCAGGTTTTATTTTTACTGGCAGAGAAGAAGGGATTTGAACCCTTGCAGGACTTGCATCCTCTAGCAGTTTTCGAAACTGCCCCCTTCAGCCGCTTGGGTACTTCTCTAGCACAAGAATTATATACTTATTTTATGCTTTACGCAAAGTGTTGGATATTTATAAATATATTACTTATTTATGGATGAAAAATTCATAATCATGCTTTATAATCAATCATATGGAAATGTGGAATTTTAACGATAACAATTTTGTACTGCTATTTATCATCTGTCTGATGGTAATAATTTTTGTTATCACTGTAACCCTTTTATTTGCAATTGGTAAATATAAGAGTGACAAGTTCTCAAGACAAATTGATTATGAAAGTTCAACAATTAAATTTTTCATAATTGATATAAAGAAAAACGTCATTACAACTTTTTATAAAAGTGATATCAAAAAAAGATTAGTTTTGGACATGGTTTCTTTTTATGGACAGTTCCACCCAAATGATGTTGACAAAGTCAAACAGTGGATATTTCAAATCACTGTTGGTGATCCAAAAACTGAACAATTTTTAGAAGCTGATGTGCTTTTAAAAAAGAACAAGAAACCTTGTTTTTCTTTGCTTAAGTTACTTAAATATGACAACGAAAAAGGAACAATTCATATTGAGAGTCACTTACTTAAGTACATTACTCCTACTAATGCAAATAAAGTTAAAAATTATCGAAAGAAAGTTCCTGTTGGAGTTTTGAAAAAGAGCCAAATTGTTTCTTTAATCAAGAAAAATAAATCTCTTAGAGGATATACGATTGCTGTTAGATTTTTCTATACTAAGCAAAAAGCATTATCCAATAACAATATTGAGCGACATATGTTGATGACGCTTAAAAACATAGTTTATCCATTTGCAACTGGTAAAAATATTCAAAGACAAATTTTGGATAATGGTGATAATGAAATCTATATTTTTGACTTACATATGAGCGAGGCAAAAGAATCGGTTGCTCTTTCTACTTCAATAGCTCATGCAATCAGAAAGCAAATTGAAGTTAATGGATTTTCTGGTTTTATTTCTTTTACAATTGCGGTTGTTCAAAACAAACAATATTATCAAGACTTTGACAAAATATTAGAAAGCTGTAATGAATCATGTATTCTTGGACAAACAAATGAACAAGAAATTGTTATCCACGAAAGAAACATTCAAACCAGTTCTAATTCTGACAAATATAAAGATCAAGTTGAGCACCTTTTTGATAAAGATGCTTTACGTTATTTATTTAGACCAATTATTGATATTAACAAGAGCAAAACTATTGGTTATTTCCAATACGTAAAAGCATATGACTCTGCATTCACAAATTTGCAAGAAATGATAAAATACTCTGCAAAAGTCGGCTTAAATAATGAATTATTTGCTTTAATGTGCAAACATGTCATACCCAAATTTGTTTCTGAAAATCAGGTTGAAGATTGTAAATTATTCTTAATGGTTTCTCTCCTTGGAGTTGATAAAATTCAGCCATTAATTGAAGAAATTTCTTCAAGCTCAAATGCTCAAATTGTTTTTGTTTTTGATGAACAAGAAATTAATGAAAATGCTTCTGATTTTAATGCTCTTTCATCAGCTTTAACTAGCCTTATAAGATCTGGTCATCAATTATCACTTTTCTTAAAAGATAAAGATTTATTGCTTGATAACGAAATTTATCGTTTATTTGATTACTTTATTGTTGGAAGTTCAATGCTTAGTGAAATTAGAAAAAATAATAGAATTAGATTATCAGCTTATACATTAATCGAATCTTTAATGAAATATAAGAAACCAATTATTGCCACTGATCTTGAAAGCTGGCAAGCTGTTGAACTTATTATTGAATCAGGTATTTCAATATTATCTAGTGACGTTGTTTCACCTGTTAATGATATGCTATTACCTGTAGAAAAAAAGAAGATGGAAAAACTCGTTGCTATGCGAGACAAATATTTATAGAGGTGTTTTATGGAACAAAATCAAATTAAAAACAGTGCAATTACAAGACAATCAGAAGACTTTGCACAATGGTACACTGATGTCTGTAAAAAGGCAGAATTGATGGAATACTCTTCCGTTAAAGGATTTATTATCTATAGACCTTATGGGTATGCTATTTGGGAACAAATTCAAAATTATTTAAACAAACGTTTCAAAGAAACGGGACACGAAAATGTTTATATGCCTATGGTCATACCTGAATCTTTGTTTGCAAAAGAAAAAGAACACGTTGAAGGTTTTGCTCCTGAATGCTTAGTTGCTACAAAAGGCGGAAAAGAACAATTAGATGACAATTTAATCATTCGTCCAACTAGTGAAGTTTTATTTTGCGATCATTATGCAAGAATAATTTCTTCATATCGTGACTTACCTAAACTATATAACCAATGGTGTTCTGTTGTTAGATGGGAAAAAACTACTAGACCATTTTTAAGAGGTGCTGAATTTTTATGGCAAGAAGGACATACAATGCACGCAACTGAAGAAGAAGCACGTCATGAGACCTTACAAATGTTGGAGATTTATGATGAACTTGGACGTGATGTATTAGCTATTCCTTTTTCAAAAGGAAGAAAAACAGATAAAGAAAAATTTTCAGGTGCATTAGAAACTTATTCAATTGAAGCATTGATGCCTGATGGAAAAGCTCTCCAAAGTGGAACAACACACTATTTTGGAAATGGTTTTGCAAAAGCTTTTGGAATTCAATATCAAACTAAAGAAGGCAAACTTGAAAATCCTTATCAAACTTCTTGGGGAGTTTCAACAAGACTTTTAGGCGCAACTATTATGGTGCACGGTGATGATAATGGCTTAGTTTTACCACCTCAAGTTGCACCTATACAAATTGTTATTATTCCAGTCGCAGCAAATAAACCTGGAGTTATGACTAAAGCTAAAGAAATTGCAAAGCAATTTAAAGATGCTGGTTTTAGGACTAAATTAGATGATAGCGATAAGACACCTGGATGGAAATTCTCAGAATGGGAAATGAAAGGCGTACCTTTAAGAGTTGAAGTTGGACCTAGAGATATTGAAAATGAACAAGTTGTTTTAGCAAAACGTAATACTGGTGAGAAAATCATTGTTAAATTTAATGAAATGGTAGAAAAAGCTGATCAGTTACTAAAAGTAATCCATGATGAAATGTATAAAAAAGCACTTTCTTATTTATTAGATCATGTGACTGAAGTGCATAGTATGGATGAACTTAATGTAGCGCTTGAAAAAGGTGGATACGCTAAAATGATGTGGTGTGGCGATCAAGCTTGTGAAGATAAAATTAAAGAACTTACAAATGCTACAGCACGTTGTTTACCGTTTAACCAAATTGCATTTGATACTACTTGCCCAGTTTGTGGTAAAAAAGCTTGTAAAGTTGTATTATTTGCAAAAGCATATTAATTTAAAATTAATAAAATTAAAACCCTGTCATTAATTGAACAGGGTTTTTATTTGCCTGGCGGAGTAGGAGAGACTTGAACTCTCGCACCAGTTACCCGATCTACTTCCTTAGCAGGGAAGCCCCTTCACCAACTTGGGTACTACTCCACATTTCGTGATGCGGTAGTTATCATAACACATTTTAATGAGTATTTTAATAATTTATTTAATTATAGAAAATAAGATAGCGATTTTGCCTTTATCGGCAATAAAATAAAATGTTAGTTGAATATTTCCGATAAAAGCATAATAATATTGGAGAGGTGATTTATATGAAATATCTTTCAGTCAGTGAAATGGCAAAGAAATGGAAGATTTCTGAACGTAGTGTTAGAAACTATTGTGCAGAAGGAAAAGTTGAAGGTGCTTTCCTTACAGGAAAGACTTGGAACATTCCAAGCGATAGTTTAAAACCAAGTAATAAGAAAAAGAAATCAAAATCTGGCACATCTGTAAATAACAAAATTGAAGTTGTTGACCCACAAGCAGAAGTTGATGCATTGGTGAAAAAAGCTCAAGAAGCATTAAATGAATTTAGCAACTTCACTCAAGAACAAATTGATTATATTGTTGCAAAGATGTCTGTTGCTGGACTTGATCATCATGGAACTCTTGCAAAAGAAGCAATTGATGAAACTAAACGTGGCGTTTTTGAAGATAAAGCTACTAAGAACTTATTCGCCTGCGAATATGTTGTAAATAACATGAGGCACTTAAAGACAGTTGGTGTCATTTCTGAAGATCCTGTTACAGGAATCACAGAAATTGCTGAACCAGTTGGAGTTATTGCAGGAATTACACCTGTAACTAACCCAACAAGTACAGCTATATTTAAATCCTTAATATGTATGAAGACTAGGAATCCAATTATTTTTGCTTTCCATCCAAATGCACAACAATCATCTAAGGCAGCTGCAAAAGTTATGTATGATGCAGCAGTTCAAGCTGGAGCACCTAAAAATTGTATTCAATGGATTGAACATCCTTCAATGGATGCTACTAGTGCATTAATGAACCATCCAGGAGTTGCAACTATTTTAGCAACTGGCGGTAATGCAATGGTTAAGGCTGCTTATAGTTGTGGAAAACCTGCAATGGGTGTTGGAGCTGGAAATGTTCCTGCTTATATGCATAAATCTTGTAATGTGGAACAAGCTGTAAATGATATTGTCTTATCAAAATCTTTTGATAACGGTATGATTTGTGCTTCAGAACAAGCGGCTATTATTGATAAAGAAATTTATAATGATGCAAAAGCACTTTTTAAGCGCTTTAAAGTTTATTTTGTTACTCCTGAGGAAAAAGCAAAATTATCAAAATTTATGTTTGGTTATTCCTTTGGCGACAAAGATGTTGCACAAGCTAGATTAAATCCAAATATTGTTGGACATAGCGCATTTGACATTGCTAAAGAAGCAGGATTTAAAGTTCCTGAAGAAACAACAGTTTTAGCAGTTGAATGTACCGAAATTGGAGAAAATGAGCCTATTTCTAGGGAAAAATTATCGCCAGTATTAGCAATTTATAAATCTAATTCAGAAGAAGATGGAATTAATAAAGCTAAACAAATGGTTAACTTTAACGGATTAGGTCATAGTGCTGTTATTCACTGTAAAGAACAAAGCCTTGCTGATAAATTTGGCGATAAAGTCTTAGCAATGAGAATTATTTGGAATTCACCAGCAACTTTCGGTGGTATTGGTAATGTTTATAATTCTTTCTTACCATCATTAACTTTGGGTTGTGGTTCTTATGGACATAACTCAATTGGTGGAAATGTTTCAGCAGTAAATTTATTAAATATTAAAAAAGTAGGAAAAAGGAGAAATACTGTGCAGTGGTTCAAAGTTCCTCGAAAAATATATTTCGAACGTAATTCAATTCAATATTTACAATCTTGTAAAGATATGGAAAAAGTCTTTATCGTTACAGATTCTTCAATGGTCCAATTTGGTTTCTTTAGAAAAATTGCTGAACAATTAAATTTAAGACGTAACAAAGTTACAATGCAATTATTCTGCGATGTTGAACCAGATCCAGATATAGAGACAGTTAAAAAAGGCACAGAAATAATGAGCATTTTTAAACCAGACACAATTATTGCTTTAGGCGGTGGTAGTGTTATGGATGCTGCTAAGGGAATGTGGCTTTTCTATGAACATCCTGAAGTTAATTTTGATGATTTAAAACAAAAATTCATGGATATTAGAAAAAGAGCATTTAAATATCCTGAACTTGGAACTAAATCACGATTAATTTGTATTCCTACTACATCAGGAACTGGTAGTGAAGTAACTCCTTTTGCTGTTATTTCAGATAAGAAAAACAATAAAAAATATCCTCTTGCTGATTATTCATTAACTCCAACAGTTGCAATTGTTGATCCTGAGTTTACAACTAATTTACCTCCAAGACCAACCGCAATGACTGGTATGGATGTATTAACCCATGCGATAGAAGCATATGTTTCGGTGATGGCAAGTGATTATACCGATGGATTAGCTTTAAAAGCTATTCAATTAGTATTTAACTATTTACCAAGAGCTGTTAAAGATGGCTCTCATGACTTAGAAGCAAGAGAAAAAATGCATAATGCTGCAACAATTGCAGGTATGGCATTTGCAAATGCTTTCTTAGGAATGACCCACTCAATGGCTCATAAAGTTGGTGCTGAATTCCATACTGTCCACGGATTAGCATGTTCAATCCTTCTTCCTTATACAATTAGATATAATGGACAAGTTCCAACAAAGTTATCTGTTTGGCCAAAATATAATCATTATTGTGCTGATGTTAAATATCAAGAAATTGCTAAGTTATTAGGTTTACCTGCAAATACTCCTGAAGAAGGCGTTGAATCATTGGCTAAAGCATGTAAAGATTTAGCAAAACAATGTGGATTAGCTACTTCATTTAAGGAAACAGGTATTGATGAACAAGAATTTAAGAATAAGATTGATCGAATTGCAGTACTTGCTTACGAAGATCAATGTTCACCATGTAATCCTCGTGTTCCATTAGTTGAAGACATGAAAAAGATTTTGCTTAAAGCATATCAAGGAAAATAATGAAATTATTAATTGCTAGCGATATTCATGGTAGTTACAAATATACTGCCAAAATGATTGAAATAGCAAAAGAGGAAAAAGTAGATAAAATTATTCTTCTGGGAGATATTTTATATCATGGTCCAAGAAATAATTTGCCAAAAGGTTTTGCTCCAAAAAAAGTAGTTTCTATTTTAAACGAGAACAAAAATATGATTGTTGGAGTTAAAGGAAATTGCGACGCTGAGATAGATTTAGAAGTTCTTTCTTTTCCTATTTCAGAGCAATTAGATTTATATGAAAATGATCTTAAAATTCATTTCGAACATGGCCATAAATTAAAGTCAAAATATGATTGTAATATTGTTTTCTACGGGCACTATCATATTCATAAATTTGAAAAAATAGACGGGATTTGCTATGTAAATCCAGGAAGTTTGGGCTTACCAAAGGAAAATCAAGATCATAGTTTTGCTATGCTTGAAGGAAACACAATTACTATTAGAAATACAAAAAACAAGGTGCTTTCTACTCACCTTGTTTAATTAATTTTTGATTTAGAATTTTTTCTGTTTCTTTAATAAAACTGTCAACACCTTTATATTTACGTTTTAAGAAATTTTTATTCTTAGGATAACCTCTGGTGTTAAATAAATGTGTTGGACCAATAAATGCTCCAATCGGGGCATTTTTTGTTGAAGCAGGAAGAGAAGACAAACCGCTTTTCCATAAAGGATTAGCAAAAGTCTTAAGAAATAATTTTGCTCCTATACGAATAAATTTACTTTTATAAGCTTTATTGATTAATCCTGTATAAGCAACTCCAGGATGAACCATTATATATTCAATATTGCTTTTATCATTTTCTAATAAATATTTAAATAAGATAGCATCCATCATTTTGCTGTCTGAATATCTTTTCATTCTGCTTCTTGTTGGATGAGGATATAACAAATCATTAGTCATATTTGTATAACTTGCTACGCAAGAAGAAGTAATTAGCATTCTAACTGGATGATTTAATGAATGTAAATATGGAAGAAGATCGCTTGTTAATAAAAATGGACCAAAGTAGTTGGTACAGGTAATAATGTCAGAATTATTAATAAGCTCAAAAGGAAGACGATAAACGCCAGCATTATGATAAAAAATATCAATATCAATGTGTTTTATTTCTATTTCCTTAACAAATTTTACAATTGAAGTTTTATCGCTAATATCTAACTTCATTAATTCAATATTTGCATATGGAATTTCTTGTTTAATTTTATTAATAGCATCATTGCCTTTTTCTAAACTTCTACATGCAATAATTACATGGGCTTTTAGATAAGAAAAATTTCTTGCAGACTCAAAGCCAATTCCAGAATTGCCACCTGTTATAACGATGGTTTTATTCTCAAAATTTTCATTAATATGTTTGTTTATGTATTTGATAACTTTTTTCTTCATATGACCATTTTACGATTATATCGTAGAAAAGACTATATATTTTGATATAATGTTGAGTATGAAAATATTGTTAAAAAACGCAAAAATCCTAACAATGATTGATGAAAATATTTTTAATGGCGATGTTTCTATTGAAAATAATCGTATTTTAAAAGTATCAAAAACAAGATTAAAAGATAAAGATTTTGATCAAGTTATTGATTGTGAAGGAAATCTTTTAATGCCTGGATTTAAAAATGCTCACGCTCATAGTGCAATGACGTTTTTAAGAAGTGTGGCTGATGATTCATCATTACATGACTGGCTTTTTAAAGAAATTTTTCCAAGAGAAGATAATCTTCATGATGGATGTATTAGAGAATTATCAAAAGTTGCTATTTTAGAATATTTAACCAGTGGAATAACTGCTTGTATTGATCAATATTTCTTTATAAAAGAGTTTAAAGAAACATGCTTAGAATTAGGCTTTAGAAGTGTAACTCTAGGAATGTATGACAATGACAGTAGGCCAACACCTTTACTTTTAGATTATTACAAAGAATTTAATGATACAGATTTAGCAAAAATGGTAATCGGCTTACATTCTGAATATACAATTGACCAAAATATGATAGATGAAACCGCTATCTTGCTTAAAAAAACAAAGTCTCCATTTTATGTTCATTTAAGTGAAACTTCTTCTGAAGTGAGTGAATGTATTAAAAGAAGAGGAAAAACGCCATTAGAATTTTTCGATTCACTTAATTTCTTTGAAAATGGTGGAGCTATTTTTCATGGAGTATATTTAAGTGAACATGATTATGAAATTTTAAGAGATAAAAATATAGTTGTTGTTTCTTGCCCTGCTTCAAATATGAAGTTAGCTAGCGGGATTTGCGATATTACTACTTTATTAGAAAAAGGATGCACAGTAGCCCTTGGCACTGATGGTCCTGCCAGCAATAATGGTTTAGATATGTTTAGAGAAATGTATTTAGCTACCGGCTTACAAAAACTTCTATATAAAAACCCTGTGTCTATACCTGCTTTTGAGATATTAAAAATGGCAACTGTTAATGGTGCTAAAGCAATGAATTTACCAGATGCTATGTATTTAGCAGAAGGACAATTAGCCGACATTATTATGATTGATTTACAACGTCCAAGTATGCAACCTATAAATAACATACTTAATAACATTGTATATAGCGGATCTAAAGACGTTATAAAAATGACCATGATTAATGGTAAAATACTTTATTTTAATGGCAAATTCCTTATAAAAGAATCGATTTCTGATATTTATTCAAAAGTTCAAAAGTTTACTGAAGAACTAAAATATATTAAATAAATTTAACCTATAATCAACTTTAATAAATTTTCTTTTTGAAGTAAATCTTCTAATTGATTTACGTTTTGTAATTCTATATTTTTGGTTGATTTATAGTATGCGTTAATGAGCTTGTCTAATATGGTTTTACTGTTAACATAATTTGACTCATCAAAATTAATTGATTGTTCATATAAAAGAGAAATAAATGCTCTTCTTAATAATGCAATAAATGAATCTTCTAACCAATAGTCATAATAACATTTTTTGTTTTCCATCTGTTTTAAAGTAAGATACGTTGATATTCCATCTTCGGCGTTATGCCATAAATCAGCAAAAACATAATCATAATTATTATTCTTTTTTAAATAAGAAAAAGCATCATCACAAATAATTTTGATTTTATGTTTATTTTTAAATTGAGGTAATAAATTTTCATTAAAAAGTTTGATTATATCAGCATCATTTTCAATTATTGTTATTTGTTTTACTTCTTCTTTTTGAGAGGCCATGTATGCAAAATATCCTAAACCTAAGCCAAGGATTAATATGTTTCCTTTTGCGTTATTTATAGGCTTCTTCATAGTTTCAATTTCGTTAGGTATAATGCTCATCCATGTAACATTATTTTTGT
Source organism: Bacilli bacterium (assembly GCA_024408075.1). Taxonomy (GTDB): domain Bacteria; phylum Bacillota_I; class Bacilli_A; order RFN20; family CAG-826; genus UBA2450. The sequence goes on from JAKSVK010000012.1 coordinate 22,215, forward strand.
CTATACAAATAAACTCAAATTTATCTGAAAAATAAGCCAATGAAGTTTCTTCAACATAATCTTTATTTATACAAACATCTTTTAAAGCGAACAATTCATATGGTTTATAAAAATCAGTTTTTAATTCTAAGTCTTTAATACATTTTTTAGTAATTTGAATGTTTTTTATGTAAGGGTTATTTTGATAAATGGAT
>JAKSVK010000013.1 GCA_024408075.1 Bacilli bacterium
CCGTTTCCACCACAGCTACCAAGTGCAAGGCCGATGCCCATTGCAACTGTAAAGGCTGAAATAATTTTTGCTTTCTTCATATTATTTTCCTCCTAAATATTTCTTTTTCTTAAATGCTTTTGCTATGCAAATAGCGATAATTGATGTTAATGATAATGCCGATAAGGTAATACTTGTAGTCAAGATATTTCCTCCGCATCCTTTACTTGTTACAGTGTTTCCTCCATGGATTAATGGTCCTCTTGAGAACACAAGTGGTCCATCAACTGTTACAGGAGTATCTTGTCCATCATTTTTAACAAGTTGGACTGTATTTCCAAGATCGATGAAGTCATGGCTCTTAGTAATATTTGGATTTTGAAGCATTGTGTAATTTGCTAAGTTGTAGATTGGATTATAATCTTCATCTTCACCAACTACTTCAAATCTAACAATACATCCAGTAACTCCAAAGGCCTTATCAGTAATCTTGAGATATAAGCTTCCGCTTCCACGATAGTAGTTCATGTTTTCATTAACAAGTCTTACTAATTCGTCTTTATCCATAGTGACCGTTGAAGTTCCATTACCATTATCAACGAATTCAGCGACATCTCCACCAACTGATACAGCAGAAATGTTCTTTTCATTAATGTTGATTTTAACGTCATTACCAACAACATTAATTGAGCTCACTTCTGGGGCTTCACTATCAAGATGAATGTCATATGATGTGGATACCCATTCCCTATTTGTAGCAAGCATATAATGGAATGTCATTTCATATTCACCAGCTGGGAAAGCTTGTCCATTGTCTTGATTATATAAAGGAACAATAGCGTATGCTCTATGTGCAAGATAGCCAGCTCCTAAATAAGTATCATCAACATGAGATTTATATAAAGCATAATGGTATACATCTTCACTACTTGAGAAGAGCATATCTTGTAAAACATCTTTATAAACAACTTCACCAGTAGTTTTATTAGTTAATGTTATGTAGTTATCTTTAACACTACGTAGCACAAATTGTTGAATAATCATTGTGTTACTTCCATAAGCATTACCAGCATATAAATTTTCATTTGGATCATCAAACAAAGCGTTAGATGGGCTACTTGGATCTGTAGCAATTGGTCTAAAGCCAGTAATCTTTGAGAAGTTATCATCATTCTTTAAGACTTGTTCAATGTTGATTGTACTTCCTTGTTTAAGATAACCAGTTAACCACATAGAACCCATATCAATATTAGTTTTGCCAACTAAGTCTTTAGCTAAAGCATTAACTAAATCACTTGGGTAAACTCTATCTTCTTCTTTTTCAAATGAGAATGGTTCAACAACTGGTGCGTCATTAATATCTCCACCAGGAATAGATGAATAATATCCCATGTATGGAATTGATAAGTTTTCATGAGAATCAGCACTCTTTAAAGTGACATATCCTTCAATGAAACATCCATAATCGAAGAATTCTGCGATATCTTCTCTTTGTTGAGCAGTTAATGAATAATCTTTAAGAGAAATTGTAGTAGTACCATTAGCTTTTACAACAACGCTTCCGCAATCGACTTTTGCGATTTCAACATCCATTGCAGATTGATATAAACTACCTTCATAAACTTGCCAAATAATGTCATCTGCTGTACCAACGTTAACGTATCTATTCTTCTTGAAAACTGATGGAGTATTGTTAATTAATTCTTCAGCAGTTGCAAAGTATTCGATATCTTTGCTGATATAAATAACATCATTCTTGTTAGCTTTATCTTTGTTAGTGATTTGTTCAGGAACTAATTCTGTTTCACCAGCGGTTGTTTGCCAGTGTGTTAATCCTGGAATAGAGTATTTATCAGTAATTTCACCTTTATCATTGTATGAACTTGTAACAATGTCATTATTTTTAACAATAGCAGGTCTCATAACAGTGTAAGTGACATTAAACTTCCTATCTTCATTACTTTCGTTATGTGCTAAGAAGTCTAAAGAAATATTTCCTGCATTAATATCAGCATTATTCTTTAAAGAAATTTTTGCTTTATTAACGCCTTGTCCGAGTTCATCTAAACCTTCAAGATAAACTTCTGTTGAATAAGCGTTACCGAGATTGACCATACCTGCACCTTGTTTTCTAGGAGAGGAAATGGTTCTTCCATTAGCTTTAATGTCTCCATTTTCAAGAGGATCAAGCATTGGTTCTGCGGTAGACATAAGTCTCATATCAACAGTATTTTTAAATTCATTAATTAAAGCTTTTTCAGTGTCTTTAGGAGTTTTTCCTTTGGCTGCAGCTTCTTTATAAATCGGTCCACTTACTTTACTAAGTACAACTGATTGTGCGCCAGCATAGTTAGGAGCAGCCATTGAAGTACCTGATAAGTATTCGTAAACATGTAATCTACGTTCTTCACTAGCATCTTCCTTCTTTTGTGGTGGAACTGCACCTCTAATATTTTCTCCAGGTGTAGTAATATCTGGTTTAAGTTCAAGATCAAATCTAGCTCCATCAGTTGAGAATGTAGATGGAGTTAAAGCATTAGGGTTATCAAAAATTTGTTTAGAAACAATTTCCATTGTTCCTTTTTGAGCATCAGCAAAGATGCCTTTATCTTTGTATAAGACTAATGCAACTGGAATATCAGGCTGAGTATCTCCAAATGAGCATCTAAAGTTGAATTCATTTGAGGTTGGGTCGTTGTTAATAATAATCATAGCAGCGACGTTACGAGCTGAAGCTTGTTGATATTTTTCTTCGAAACTTGTGCTACCACGATTAACAACTGCGATTTTTCCACTAATATTTCCAAGTTTTGCATAATCTGCACTAGTACCAAATCCTGGAACATAAACGAATTCGGCAGGTGAAGCAACTTCATCAGCGATTTTATGTTCTTTATCATATTGAGAATCATCACCAGGACGATTAACGATTTGGTCATCATAAGCAACGACTTGTCCGTTTACTTTGAATGCATTTTCATAGAATAATTTGGTTGGTTGTCCAGCAGCAACAATTGTTGATTCACTGTTGGCATAGCTTCCTAAGATACCTGTTTCAACCATGTCACTTGTCCAGTTAGCATAAGCACCAACACTGTTATATGAAGCTTTTCCTGAGTTTCCTGCAGAAATAGAAGTCATAATGCCATTTTCTCTAAAAGAATTAAGGACACCGAATGTAAATGAATCTTCTTCAAAGTCACCTAAGTTACTTCCAAGTGACATGTTGATTCCATCAACTTCCATTTTTAAACAGTCTTCAAGTGCATTAAGAATTGGAATATCATAAGCTCCTGAATAAGATTGAACACCAAGAGCTCCATCAATAATTGAAGCATCGAAGTTAGTGAAAACTTTCATCAATGCAAGCTGAGCTTTTGGAGCAATGCCTTTATAATCAGGTGCATTTCCTGCAGCAATAGAGGCAACGTGAGATCCGTGATATGAAGACTCACTACTTACATCATTATCTGGATGGAAATCACCATCTGAATAAGTTAATGCTTCTCCTCCGTAATCGAAATAGAAAGGAACCTTAGTGTTGTAATATTGTGATCCTTCATATCCTGCATATTTGCTTAAATTTGTATAAGCAGCATCAACTCTAGCTGATGCAAAAGTCTTTGCATATCCACTAGGACGTTTTTTATCAGGAACTTTAAGGGCAACACCATGTTCTTTTCCCTCTGCGTCAACGCTATATGGTTCTAAAGCTGTGAATGTTTCATGATTCCATGCTTGTTTAACATTTTTTGAAATGACAACATCACGTTCTGGATCAATTTCGATACCATTTCTTTTAAATGCAATTTTGTTTTCAACATCTTTTTCAACAGTGATAACCATTAAAGGATCAAGAGCGCCATCACGATATAAAGATAATTCCTTCATTTCGTGAACACCTCTTAAGTAAAATTCGTTATCTAAAATTGCAATAAGAGTTCCTTCACCATCATTTGTATCATCACTTTTCTTCATAGTGGTTGCAGAGATATTTTCATCATCTCCATATTCTCCACCAGTGGAACGAGAAACTGTTCCATCTTTGTAAACGGTGGTTTTCCAGTGTAATGAATCGACAGTAACTGATTTAACACCAGGTAAACTTCTTACTGCAGCGATATATTCTTTGTTAATTGAAAGTGCAAAAGCATTACCGATTTCAGTATAACGGTTAATAACTTCAATGTTACCAGTAACGTTTTTCTTAATCGATCTAAGCAATTGCTCTTGAGTATTGTTGACTCCTTCTTCAGTTAAAGAATCTAAAGAACGATCTAATTCGACAATAATCTTAGCGTTTCTATCTTCAAGAGGTGCTTGATGAGCGTTTCCAGCGACGCCTAAGCCCATTGATAGACCTGCTAATGTAGTAATGAATGCGATTACTTTTAACATAAGAATTTTCCTCCTTTTCTCGTGTACATAGACACGTAATTTGTGTATATGTTTAATAATATATAATAAAAGAGCTCTGCATTGCAAAGCATTTTGATAAAAATTTAGTGTTTTTTTAAAGCAATAATAGATTAATTTCTAATCTTAATTTCTAAAATCAAAACCACAATTAAAAAGAGAATAGAAACAAGTAAAAATGAGTAAAAAATATGCGGTGAATGTTCTCTTTTCACTCTTTTTTCTTGCTGATATGATGCATAGTCGTTGTACTTATTTGCTTTTTTAGAAAAGATAGTTCCTAACGTCTGTTTTGCTCCATATCCGAGAAGGTCAAAAAACCCAAAAGAAGCAACAAAAGCAAGGCCTCCAAAACAAAGAGTAATGACCGCTGACATTGTAGCTGCATTTAGTGCATCGTACAAAGTACGTTCTTTAAGCAAAAAGAATAGAAGAAAGATAATAATTCCACAAATTAAAGCAATAATAAAAGCTATTAAATAGTCTTTCCAAAATTTAGTAAAATGTTGCTTAATTTTTCCCATTTATTTGACCAATCTTTGAAAATAGTTTAAATCACTTGGTTGAGTAATTTTAAAATTTTCACTTTCACCTTTAATATAAGTAATTTGTTTGCCAAGTTTTTCGATTAAAGAAGCATCATCGCTTACTTCTTCGGCATTATATGTATTATGAGCTTCTTTAATCAAATTAAATGAAAAACATTGTGGAGTTTGAACATCAAAGACTTCATTATTTATTTCAATAACTCTCCCAGAATTAGAAATATTTTTAATTTGTTCGCTTTTGTTAATAATCGGAACAACGTTTTTACCATTAAGTGTCTCTCGAATACAAGTTGTTATTAATTCTTGGCTAATCAAAGGACGATCTCCATCATGAATAAAAACATAATCAGAGTCAGTTGCAATTATTTTGTTTAATGCATTTCTTACTGATTCTTGACGAGTTTCACCACCTTGAATAACAAGACTTACTTTTTTTAAACTATAATTATGTTTAAATGACTTAACATAAGAAAGATATTCTTTAGATGTAACCAAAACAATTTCATCAATTAATGGATGAGAGTTGAATGCATTTATTGTGTAAGCAACAAGATCTACTCCATTAATTTTGATAAATTGTTTTGGAATTTCAGAACCAATTCTAGTTCCTTTACCAGCAAAAACAATAATCGCAATATTCATGTACTTATTTTATGAAAATCTAAATATATAATGAAAGAAATTTTAAAACTATATATAATTAATTCAAACCTAGGAGGTAAATATCGATGGCTAAAAAGAAAATTAAAATCGATCAAAGCTTATGCATCGGATGTGGATGTTGCGCAGGCACATATCCTGAAGACATCAAAATTGGTGATTCTGGTTTAGCAGAACCTATCAATGGTCAAGGCGAAGAAGAAGCCGTTGGCGTCTGCCCAGTTGGTGCAATCTCTGTCGAAGAGTAAGATATAACAAAAACCAGGAACTCAAATGTCCTGGTTTTTTGTTTGCTTATTTAATCTTTTCGAGCAGTTGATGCATCTTTTTATATAATAAAATCGTCACTACCAACACCATTGCATCTTTTAATGCATTGAATGGAAGAGAGACAAATACCATAAATTCCCAACCAAGATTATTAATAGAAATTCCAGCATTAGCAACAGCAGACATGATAGAAGATTTTGATAATCCCATAACTGCCATGTAGAAATCTAGCATTACATAAGTAGTAAAGACTGAAGCCACTATAAGTTGGCAAACAGTTCCTATGCCTAAAGCAATCAAAGCACCAGAGAATTTTCTATGCTTTTTATAAAATAAAGCACTTGGAATAATAAATGCTAAAGAATATAAAAAGTCAGCAAGTTCACCAACAAATAATGTATTACTCATTGGAAATTTAATAATTGTCTTAATTGCTAAAGCAAATATAGCACTCCATGGGCCATATGCAAATCCAGCAATTAATAATGGAATTTCATCTAGATGTATTTCTAAAAAATTAGGAAATATTGGTAAAGGAAATTTTAAAGCAGGAACACAGTATAAAATCGTCGCAAAAGCAGCAATAACTGCACTCCTAGTAATAAAGGAGGTAGTTATTTTTTTATGTTTCAAAAAGGTTTTAATAACAAAATATATTAAAGCAATAACTGCAATTAAAGCTCCAATCACTAATCTAATTTTGTCTGATGTGTTCATAAAAAAATGCCTTTTACATCAAGGCATTATGAATAAAGAAATTCATCACTTCTCTCATCCAGACTTTACTGTCGCCACTAGAATTTCACTAGTTCATGCTTTCGCTTGCGGGGTTTACCGCCGGTCGCATCATTTTGCTGCCTTGAAGTATCTATATTATATATATTTTATTTAAAGATGTTTATGTTTTATTTCACTATATTTTCTTGGATACCTATTTTTAGTAATTTTATTCTTTTTAATAATGATCAAAGTTCTATTTTCTTTAGATTCAGGAAGTTCATCTATTTTTACTTCTTCTACTGAAGCATCTAATTGTTTTAAAGCATTTTGACTAATTTCTATTTCTTCGTTAGCTTTATTTGACTTCATTGCTAGAAGAACCCCACCAACTTTAAGCATAGGAACACATATTTCAATTAAAATTGGAAGTAAAGATACCGCTCTAGCAATGACAACATCATATTCTTCACGATGGTCAAAAGCATATTCTTCGCCTCTTGCAGAAATAGCAGTAACATTATTGATTTTATTCTCTTTCACAAACTCTTTAATGAACTCAATTTTCTTGTTTGTTGAATCGATTAAAGTGAAGTCACCTTTTGAGCAAATTGCAAGAGGTAAACCAGGGAATCCAGCACCTGTTCCAAAGTCTAAAATTTTCTTATTATCAAGCGATAAATATTTGAGTGGTAAAAGCGAATCATAAATCATTAATTCTCTAAATTTTTCTTCATCATTTATTGCAGTTAAATTAAAGAAATTATTAAAATTAAGTACTTTTTGCTGGAGTTTTTCTAAAATTTCGACATTTGGAGTGTCGATGAATTCTGATATGTTAACCTTCAAATTTTCTTTATTCATAACGTGTCTTTTTAATGTTCAAAATTAGCATAGAAATATCACTTGGATTAACTCCAGAAATACGACTTGCTTGACCAACAGTAAGTGGTCTAACTTTGTTTAATTTTTCTCTTGCTTCAAGTCTAATTCCATCCATATTTATGAAATCAATATTTTCAGGAATTTTCATTGTTTCAAGTTTAACCATATTAGCTGCTTCTCTTTTTTGCTTACTAATATATCCTTCATATTTTTCAATAATTTCAATTTCAGAAATAGTTTGCTCATCAAGTTCTAAATCTTTTAATTCAGGAACAAACTGAGCTACATCCTTATAAGAAATACCAGGTCTTTTAAGTAATTCGCTTGCTAGAAGTCCACCTTTAAGTTCATTAAAACCAAGATTTTCTAAGAATGAAACTACTTCTTTACGTTTTCCAACATAAGTTGATTCTAATATTTGTGTAACTTTTTCAATATTTTGTTTTTTAGTAATAAACTTTGCGTATCTATCTTCTTTAACCAAACCAATTTGGTGTCCAATTTCAGTTAATCTTAAATCAGCGTTATCATGTCTTAAAAGTAAACGGAATTCTGCTCTAGAAGATAGTAACCTATAAGGTTCAAGTGTTCCTTTTGTTACTAAATCATCTATCATAACCCCAATATAAGACTGATCACGTCTTAAAATGAATGGTTCTTTTCCTAATATCTTTAAAGAGGCATTAATTCCAGCCATTAATCCTAAAGCAGCAGCTTCTTCATAGCCAGATGTGCCACAAATTTGACCAGCAATATATAGCCCTGGCCATTTTTTAATCTCTAGTGTAGGACCATATTCTTCTGTTTTTATTGCATCATATTCAATTGCATATGCATATTTAAGAAATTTAGCATTTTCAAATCCAGGAAGAGATCTGACCATTAATTCTTGTACATCGGTACTCATTGATGTTGAGAAACCTTGTAAATAAATCGAATTAGTATATCTAGATTCTGGCTCTAAGAATAATTGATGTCTTTCTTTATCCTTAAAAGTCATGATTTTGCTTTCAATAGATGGGCAATATCTTGGACCTATACCTACAATATTTCCTGAAAATAAAGCAGTTTCATCTAAATGATCTTTAATAATTTTATGAGTTTCAGGTGTTGTATAGATTAAATAACAATTTTCTTGTTCTTCCACAGGAATAAATTCATCAGTCATATAGGAAAAAGCAAGATTACCTTTTGTTCCTGGTTCAACTTTTGCTTTAGTAAAATCAATTGACTCTTTTGCAATACGTGGAGGAGTACCAGTTTTTAATCGATAAGTCTCAATTCCCATACTTCTTAAATATGGAGATAATCCATGACTTGGTTTTTCTCCATCTGGACCTTCCATAATTTTATCGTGACCTCTAAAAATATAGCTTTCCATATAGGTTCCAGTTGATAAAATTACAGCCTCACTTGTATAGCTTTCTCCACTCTCTAAAACGACACCAGTTACCTTCTTTTCATCGTGTAATAAAGAAACGACAATTCCTTCTTTTACAGTCAAATTCTTCGTCGAAAGTGCCATTTTTTGTTGAAATTCCGGATATTCTAACTTGTCTTGTTGAGCTCTTAAACATTGTACTCCAGGACCTTTTCCAGTGTTGAGCATTTTCATTTGTAAATAGTGATGATCGGCAGCAATTCCCATCATTCCACCAAGAGCATCAATTTCTCTTACAACTATACCTTTTGCACTACCACCAATTGATGGATTACAAGGCATATTACCTATCATCTTTATATTAATAGAAATAAGCATTGTCTTCATGCCTAAATGAGCAGCTGCATAAGCCGCTTCTAGTCCAGCATGTCCACCACCAACAACAATGACTTGATAGTCCATTATCCAATGCTTCCTTCCATATCTAATTTAATAAGTTGATTTAATTCAACAGCATATTCCATTGGGAGTTCTCTTGAGAAAGGTTCAATAAATCCCATAATTATCATCTGAGTAGCTTCTTTTTCACTGATTCCTCTACTCATAAGATAAAACATTTGATCTTCGTTAATTTTAGAAACAGTAGCTTCATGTTCTATATAAGAAGTATTATTTTTAACTTCATTAGTAGGAATCGTATCTGATTTAGAAATATCATCTAAAATCAATGTGTCACATTCAACGTGGCTACGACAATTTAATGCATTTTCATGTAATCTTACCGTTCCACGGTAATTAGCTACTCCACCACACTTAACAATAGATTTAGAAATAATTGTAGAAGTTGTATTAGGAGCTTCATGAATCATTCTTGCTCCAGCATCTTGATATTGTCCTTTACCAGCAACAGCAATTGAAATACAAGTTCCCTTTGCTCCTTCACCTTTTAAAACACATGCTGGATACTTCATATTTACTTGGCTACCAATATTTCCATCAATCCATTCCATTGATGCGTTCTCATAACAAAATGCACGTTTAGTAACTAAATTTATAATATTTGTGGACCAATTTTGAACAGTTGAATATCTACATCTTCCACCTTTTAAAACAATAATTTCTACTACTGCAGCATGGAGAGATTCTTTAGAATAAATTGGAGCTGTACATCCTTCAACATAATGTACATCCGCTCCTTCATCAACAATAATTAAAGTTCTTTCAAATTGACCTGATTTTTCATTATTAATTCTAAAATATGATTGAAGAGGTTTATCTAAATGAACTCCCTTAGGAACATAAATAAAGCTTCCACCTGACCAAACAGCTCCATTTAATGCTGAAAATTTATTATCAGCAACAGGAACAACAGTTGAGAAATATTTCTTGAATAAATCAGGATATAACTTTAATGCCATATCAGTTGAAAGGAAAATAACTCCTTTTTCTTCAACTTCTTTAAGCATATTGTGATAAACAACTTCACTTTCATATTGAGTAGAAACACCTGCTAAATATTTTTGTTCAGCTTCAGGAATTCCTAATTTTTGGAAAGTATTTTTAATAGTTTCAGGAACCTCTCCCCAATCTTTAACTTCTTTATCACTTGGACGGGTAAAGTAAGTAAAAGATGAAAAATCTAAATCTTTGAGCTCAGGACCATATTTTGGTAAAGGCATCGCGTTGAAGCTTTTTAAAGCTTTAAGTCGAAATTCTAACATCCAATCAGGTTCATTTTTCATTTTGGATATTAATCTGACAGTTTCTTCAGTTAATCCTTTTCCAGAATTAAAAGTAGATACATCAGCATCTTTAAAGCCATATTTGTAGTCTTCTTGAAACTTAATATCCTTTTCCATTATTTTTCTTCTTTCAAAATACTTTCTGCAGCATTCCAACCTATGGTTGCACATCTAATTCTTGCTGCTTGTTTACTTGTATTAACAAAAGCATTAGCTTCTTCTAATATTTCTTCATCAAAGTTTTCTTCATGCATCATATGATGATATTGATCAATCATATATAAAGCATCTTCTTTACTTTTTCCTTTGATTAAATCACAAAGAATATCTGTTGATGACATAGAAATAGTACATGCAACACCTTCAAAACAAGCATCAACTACAATATTGTTTTCTACTAAAAGATAAACATTAATATCATCAATGCAGTTATCAGAATGCATATGCATCATTTCATAACCATCTTTTGGAGGATTATGTTTATTATTAGGTTTAGATGAATGATCCATAATAATGGATCTCATCATTTCATTAGTTAAAGTAGGCATCTAAAATATCTCCTCCATTTATTAACGCATCAACTAGAGCATCAATTTCTTCTTCAGTTGTATAAAAATACAATGACACTCTAATTGTTGCGATTTCATTAATCACATCATCAATCATTTTTGCACAGTGTTTGCCAGTTCTAACTGCAATTCCTTTAGAGTTAAGTAATGTTCCTTCATCTTGAGCAAAAACATTTTTAACATTAAAGGTAAATATACCTGAATCAGAATCAGGGTTAACACAGACAATATTGTCTTGGTTTTCTAATTTTTTATTTAAATAACTTCTTAATTGTTTTTCTCTTTGTTCAATTTCATCCATGCCGATAGACATTAAGAACTTAATTGCTGCTCCAAATCCATAAATTCCAGCAATATTTTGAGTACCTGCTTCAAATTTAACAGGTGCTGGAAGAGGTTCATATTTACCATCTTTACTAAAAGTAACATTCATTCCCCCACCAGTCATAAATGGATCCATGTTATTTAATAATTTTTCTTTTCCTATTAAACAACCAATTCCGGTTGGACCACACATTTTATGAGCAGAAAAAGCGAGGAAATCAATATCCCAATCTTTAAAATTTGTCTTAAAATGAGGAACAGATTGAGCTCCATCAACACAAATAAGTGCATCATATTCATGAACAATTTTGGTAACTTCTTTAATATCAACTTTATATCCAAGAACATTACTCATGTGAGCAATACTAACTAATTTAATATTTTTATGTTCTTTTAATGCTTTTTCTACATTAGTTGGAGTTACTTTTCCATTATCAGTATTTATGTAATAAATAGAACAACCTGTAAGTTCACTAATTCTAAACCAAGGTAATGCATTTGATGCGTGTTCAATTTCTGAGATTAATATACCATCACCTTTTTTAAGAAATTTAAGAGCATAACCATAAGCTACTAAATTTAGAGCTTCAGTATCACCAGAAGTAAATACAACACTATTGACATCACAATTAACAAACTCAGCAACTAATTTTCTAGTATCATTAATTTCTTTATCAACAAAATAGCAAAGATCATAATCGCCACGATGGCTATTAGAAGTTGCCTCAGAATAATATCTATTCATAACATCAATAACACATTGAGGTTTCAAAGAAGTAGAAGCATTATCAAGGAAAACCAAAGGTTTACCTTGCATTAAGGTATTATTTGCTAACATTGGAAATTGTTTTCTAATCTTTTTAATATCCATTAGAGTCTACCTTCTATAAGATTTGTTAACCTTGTTTTTTCTTTATCATTAAAACCTTTTAAAATTGGCTTTAAATAACCATATGTAATAAGGTTCCTTGCTTCATCCAAAGAAATGCCACGAGAGGTTAAATAGAATAAGTGTTCATCACTTATTTTTCCTACTGCTGCAGAGTGACTTGCCACTACATCATTCTCATCAATTTTAAGAATAGGTTTAGCTATGGCGTCACTATTAGGGTCAAACACCATGATTTTGGCATTTTGATATGTAGAAGACTTGACTGCACCATTGATAATATGACTTGTTCCAGCAAAACATAATTTTGCCTTATCTTTACAAACACCATAGTTATCAACTTTACCATATGTATTCTTTGCATTATGCATAATTGAAACATCTAAATTTTTGTTATCGTTTGATGCTGCTAAACTTGCTAAATGGAAATCAGCTTTTGCGCCTTCTCCATTCAAATTAATAAGTATTTGTGGCTTACAATTTTTAACAGAAAAATCTGCAAAATAAACAATAATAGTTGAGTTTTGCTGGAGATTTGCAGTAATTTTTGTATTTTCTAAATTTGTTTCTTGGATTACAGAAAGTAAAAGAGTGGAATTTTCTTTTAGTTCAAAATTTAGGTTTGAATCAGAATTAATTCCATCTAAAAATAGACTAAAATTTGCGTTTGCATTGACAACAAACTTTTCATCTAATTTTAGTTCTGTTCCTTTTATTTCTTGATAATCTTTTAAAATCATATTTTTATTTCTTAATTGCTTCTTTTACGGCACAACTGCCAATTGAAACTTGATTCATATCCAAATTTTCTTTTTCGATGGAAATTCCAAGCTCAGTTTTGATAAATTCATAGCCATTTTGATCAATGCGTTTTATCAAATTTGTATCACCATCTAAAACGATTTTTCCGTTAATCATCACAATGGCTCTTGTAGGTTGAATTAAATCAAATAATCTAGCATAGTGAGAAATGACTAAAAATCCTTTTCCAGTTTCCTTTTGTTTTTTAATAACTTCACCAACTGTTTGAATTGCATCGACATCTAAGCCAGAGTCAATTTCATCAAGCATTGTAATTTTTGGATTTAATAACATCATTTGGAGAATTTCATTACGTTTCTTTTCTCCACCAGAAAATCCTTCATTTAAGCTTCTTGTTGCTAAATCAAAAGGCATTTTAACTTCTTTTGTAGCGTTATCTAATAACTTATAAAATTTATAAGTTGATACCTTTTCTTCACTTGTAGAATTAACTGCTGCTCTTAAAAAATCTGAGTTAATTACACCTGGAACTTCTGGAGGATTTTGTAACGCTAAAAATAAACCTGCTTTTGCTCTTTGATCTGTTGAAAGATTAGTTAAATCAAGATCATCTAAATAAATACTTCCTTGAGTAATTTTGTATCTTGGATGACCCATAATAACATTTAATAATGTGCTCTTACCATGACCATTAGGACCTAATAATGCAACACATTCACCTTCAGAAATGTTAACAGTTACACCTTTTAAAATTTCTTTTCCTTCAACTTCAACATGTAGGTTTTTAATTTTTAGAGTAGACATAAGCATTTTCTCCTCACCGGTTTATCATTTTAAAACACTAGTAATTTTCACGCAAACAATATGATAATTTTCTTATTAATTGAGACACATATATACGTATTACACACAAATAATTAAAATTATTCTTGCGCGTAGTAATCAAAGTGGGTAGAATAAACACGCTATATTTTTTTGAAAAGGAGAGTACAAAATGAAAAAAAGTAAACTATCAGTCGGATTAGTTACTAGTTTCATTGGTGCGTTAGCATTGTCTGCTTGTGGCACTGAAGCAAAGCCAGTCGTAGATATCCCTAATACAATTACTACCTTAGTTGGCTACAACGAAGGAACAGACAGAATTGTAATTAATACAGATCTCTACAACGAATACAAAAAGACATCTGAAGGACGTGAAAAGTTCTATAACGCAATACTTGAAACATTAATCAGGTATGAGTATCCACTTATCAGCGCAAGAGAAGGTAGCACTCTCAAGAAATATGAGACATTACTTCTCGATGCACAAGGTAAAGTGAATGCCGCCATGCAAACAGCACAAGATACCGCTGACGCAAATGGCACAACATTAGAAGAGGAATGGGAAAAAGTCCTCGAAAGTCACGATTGCGAAACTACAGAAGATCTAAAACAAAAGTATTTATTTGATTTAGAAAAAGAAGCAATTGGTGATTGGTATTTCAAACAAAACCAAGAAAGTCTTAAAAAACACTATTTAGGTGTTAGTGAAGATTGGGAACCAGTAGAAAAAGAAAATGGTTTATCTGCTGTTTATCCATATCATATTCAACACGTTCTTGTTACATTAAGTGCAGCTAAAGATGATTACAATAGAGGCACAATTACAACTGGAGAAGCAACAAAGCTCTGGTCTGTCTTACGTCAATTAATCGACAAGAGTTATTCTTTTGAAGATGTTGCAAAGTTATCTGATGATCCAGGTAGCAAAGACAAAGGCGGAGATGTTGGAATTATGTCTACTAAAACAAGTTTCTATGCTGAATTCAAACTTGGAATTTACGCTTATGAAACAGTTTTAAGTGGAGTTAACTCTTATGTAGAACCAGAAACAGAAAAAACAAAAGGCGCAAGAGAAAAAGCCACTTCTGATATTTATAAAGCAATGGGCTTATATCAAGAAGTCTATGATGTTGCTGAAGAAGAGTACATTACAAGACCTGCAAAACTTGCAACTGCTCAAGGTGAATCAGAAGAAACTGTTGAACAATTAATTAAAAAGGAAATGAGCTCAAACCTTAAAGTCGCTCAAGCTACTGAAGGATTTAAGGGAAATATTCCTACAGTTCCTTATGAAGTATTTAAACGTATTTCTGATTTATCAGAAGATGGAGATAAGATTGGTACATTCTCACCAGAATCTGGTGATGTCGCATTACCACGTAACGTTTTATATAACCAATTCTTAAACTTCCACTCACCATTCTTGATTACTAATCAAGATATTTCAATAACTGATAGCGAAGGCAAAGCTACTGCTGAAGATAAATTAGTTATTACAAAACATGATTTTAAAGACAATAAAGAAGGTAACCTTTATATTCCAGAAAACAACTTTGTTGAGGCAGATATGTTAGGCATTAAGGGAATTCCAAGTGGAGTTAAGGTTCTTACTGATGGAAGAAATTCACCATTAGTTTGTGTTAGAAGTGAATCTGGTATTCACTTTATGTCAATGAGAAAATCAGTTTTCTACAACACAAACAGAGAAAGTGCTATTCCAGAAACAACAAGAATGATTGATACAAAAGCCAATACTTCTTTAGAAGACTATTACACAACATTAGTACCATCTGACGAAGATTTCCCAAGCAATGGTGATACATATGTATATATGAAGAAAACCGACGACGAAGCATATTACAGAGATCGTGCTAACGAAATCAAAGATGAACTTAAGAAAACAGACGTCTACGATCCAGCATATAACTATCGTTTATATGAAACATTATTACTCGATCAAGATGTCTTAAACAAAATCGAATTTTTCGATGGTACATCTGCAAATAGCCAAATCAAAAAAGAAATAGAAGAATATATCAATTCATTAAGATTAAATAAGAAGATTAGTGATGCTGAAGAGATGAATTCTGCTTGGGCTTCATACATCAACTTATTAGCAAAACAAAACTGGGACCGTCACTATGATGACTCATTAGTCCCAACAACTTGTGCTTTCCACTTTAACGAAGCAAACAAGTCAGCATTTGAGGAGGATGGAATTTGTTATGTCACATCAAAATAAAAAAGTCAGAATCCTAGCATGCTTATCTCTTCTCGGTTTATTTGCTTTAGCAAGTTGTTCTAAAGCCGAAGAAGATCCTACTTATGCAAAACCATCTAATTATTTAGATCCAATTGTCACAATCGATGGTAAAAAAGACATCCATAACAACATTCTTAAAATAGTTTATGATCAACTACATAAAGAAAACGTTCCAAGTGATGTCGCATCTAGAATTATGTATTTATATGGAAATACAGTATTTGGATATTACAACAAATTAACATTAGATGCAGTTAAAGCATATACTAACGTTGAAGATGAAATTACATTAAAGGATGCTTATGCAGGCACGCTCGTTGGCGCACCTACTGAAAGCGTTAAAAACTTAAAAGATTTCATCAATGCTCATAGAGCATATTGGTATGTTAATGACAATGGTATCCGTGTCGCTGATGACGGAAAAACTCTTGTCACTGAAGATAACTGGTCACTTTCTAATAACTCATTAGAAGTTCAACACGTCAAAGCTAAATGGGATGCTATTGAAAATCGTATTGCTGAAGAAATGTACAATCTTGGTGTTCAAAGCAATACTGAACGTTACTATTTCAATGAAATTAAATACATTACTTCCTTAAATAAAGGAATGCATAAAGTTGGTTACAAACAAGCTATTGAGCATAATCCAGCAATTAAGCCTGTATTAGTTGAATATACTGTTGAACCAAAAGATGTATTTGAACCATTAGAATCAGGTGAATATCTTTTACACCGTGAATTCTATCAAGATTCAATTCAAGTTGGAGTCAAAGAAGATTTTGATTGGGATGACGTTCAAAACACATACGTCGAAGATGAAATCATCGAAGGCATTTATAATGACTTACTCATCGAACAATATTTATTAGATGAGGATATGGTTGCTATTAAGAGTTCTAAAGCAAGAAAAATTAACGTTATCAAAATTGAAAAATATTCTGATTTTACAATTAACGCTGATATGTTAGTTAAAGAACTCGTTAATGAAATCTATACTTTACCAAGTTCAGATACTGAACACGTTATGTATGAAGCTCAAGAAATCGAAGATGCTGGAGATGAATTATTCAGCAAATACGATACTGTTTCTAAAGGTTTATATGACGTCATTAATGATGGTGATCACAAAGATGAAGCTGCCCTTGTAACAAAATTACAAAGTCATGCATCTGACGTCTTTGAAGAAGCTAAATTATCTGGAAAGACATTCTATAAACATACAGCTGCTGCTGACAAAGTTAAAGATTACGACAAAGTCGTTTCTGCAACAAGTTGGACAGATTTAGATGAAAGTTTATACAACTCTCTTACAGATTCAGGAAAAATCTCTCCAGAAGAAGGTTTACAAGATTCATTAAATAGTATTAAACAAACTAAAAACATTACTAAAGATTGGTTTGTTGAATCTCAAAAACCAGGTCTTCCAGGTGAAATTACTGATAGATTATTCAAATTAAGTGTTGGTAATGGAAAACTTGAAGTTCCTGAAAATGCTTCTGAAGAAAGAATTGAAGAAGCTCTTGAACCAATTGAAGAACTTGACCGTTTACAAAAAGAACAATCTGGTGAATGGACAGTTAGAAAAGAAATGGATGAAGATGAGAATAAGTTCTTATGTTCAATCAACGGTACTTATTACCTCAAGTTCGAAGGACAATCTTCTAAAGAAGACTGGAAAAATGATATTGTCTATGATGATGGAAGCGCATACTATGTTGTCCAAGTCTTAGAAGCTGTTAATAACGGTAAATTAAGATCCGGAAGTAAAGAATGCTACTCTAATGTTCGTAGTCAAACATTCATGGATGAAGCAATCGATGAAATTTGTAAGATTGTTGGTTCTAGCGGAAACTATGCTTCAGTCAGTAAGAATTACTGGTTAAAGAAAATGGTTCTCACATACCACGATCAAGAAGTCTACAATTACTTCAAAGAAAACTTCCCAGATTTATTTGAAGACTAATTCTTAGATAAATGAGCTAGGAGCTGTTAATTCAGCTCCTTTTCTTTTTTAATTAAATGGTATAATGATATTACTTAAAGGAAGTAACAATAATGGAAAAGGATATATTTTGTAAAATAGTCGATGGGGAAATCCCTTGCTATAAATTATATGAAGATGACGATGTCTTGGCGTTTTTAGATATTTCTCAAGCCACTAAAGGACATACATTAGTTATTCCTAAAAAACATTACGACAATTTCTTAACCATTCCTCAAGAGGAAATGCATAAAGTAATGAATGTTGCTCAAAGAATTGGTCAAATCACAATCAAATATTTAGGAGCACAAGGAGTTAACATTCTTTCTAATTGTTATGAAGCTGCTGGACAAACAGTTATGCACTTCCATGTTCATGTCAT
>JAKSVK010000014.1 GCA_024408075.1 Bacilli bacterium
TAGGGGTGGTCGTTGTATCAAAACTGAACATCCTTTCCATTAATG
Organism: Bacilli bacterium; assembly: GCA_024408075.1. GTDB lineage: Bacteria > Bacillota_I > Bacilli_A > RFN20 > CAG-826 > UBA2450. The sequence goes on from JAKSVK010000014.1 coordinate 46, forward strand.
AAGAACAAAGATAATACTTACTATTATCTTTTCTTTTTATACAAATTTCGCATTTGTAGTATCATTTATATTGAAATTTCAATACAAATGATACAATATAAAATATGATTGAAGAAGAATATGATCAAAATATTGTTAATGAACTTAAAAAGCTTCCAACTGTCATGCATAACAGCAATGGAAAACCTATTATTTTTGATGATAGAAAAAGAAAAGAAACAATTTTTGAACATATTGCAAACAAAAAACATCATTTGTATGTAAGAGATATCGCAATTATTCCAAAAATTTTAAGAGATAAAAGTAGTTTACATAATGATAAAAAATCACATAAATTTAAAAACTATTATGGAAAGAGAAGTGGCAAAAATAAAAAACCTTATCTTAAAATAATCTGCAAGGTAGAGAAGAATAAGCCAGAAATCATCATTACAATTTACACTGTTAGAAAAAGGATTAGTTGACAAAACTATATAATTTAATATAATTAAACTACCAAAGGTGGAAAACGAGCGGTCGACCACGGCGCACTAGAAATAGTGGCTATCATGCGATTCCGGGTAGCGCACCGGATTGGTAAAAAACATCCGAACGGGTGTTTTTATTTTGCGAAGTTTCTATTTAATTTTGACCAACAAAATAGTATTAAGACAAATCATTATATTTATTAACAAGATTATATTGTTTAAAGCAAGTAGTATAATGTTGTCAGGAGATTAATCATGGAGTGGTTGAGCTGTATTAAAGCATCTATTGATTACATAGAAGATCATATAAAAGAAAACATAAGCATCGAAGATGTAGCGAATAATTCTTATATTTCAAGTTATTATCTACAAGTTGGTTTCAACATTATGACTGGTTATTCAATAGGTGAGTATATAAGAAACCGAAAACTATATTTAGCAGCCCTAGATTTAAAAGACAATAAAAGAATCATTGATGTTGCTTTAGAGTATGGTTATGAAACCCCAGAATCTTTTACTAAGGCCTTTAAAAGATTTCACGAGTTTAATCCTTCACAAATTAAGAAAAATAAAATTAAAAGATTTGATCCTCTGACAATAGATATTCAAATTAAGGGAGGAATTGTAGCTAATATGAATTATAAAATTACTGACATGTTTCCAATTAAATTAATTGGATTTGTTAAAGAATTTGATATGGAAACTTCTTATAAGGAAATCCCATTATTTTGGGATGAAATATGTGAGAAATATTGTTTTCCACACATTTATAGAGGTTTGCCAGCTGAAAATGATTACGAACAAGCGATAGTAGATAACTGCATTGGAGAATTTGGTGTTTGCATTGATTGTAAAGGCACAAAATTTAAATATTTAATTGCTGGAAGATATGCTGGAGGAAAAGTTCCGGAAGGGATGATGCTTTACGAATTTCCAGCAGGAAAATGGGCAATCTTTAATTGCGTAGGACCTTGTCCAGAAAAATTACAAGAACTTAACACTAAAATATTCAAAGAATGGTTACCACTTAACAAAGAATTCGAATTAAGAGGTGATGGCAACATTGAATGGTATGATTGTGTTAATGGTGAAAAGACCGATCCTGATTATCACACTCAAATTTGGATTCCAATCAAGTCTGTATTGAAGTAGGTGTATACAAATAACATTTTTTTAAAATAGAAAATATACTTAGTGTATACATTTGTATCATTTTCATTGCCCTTCGCCACATGTCAAAACTTAAGATGATAGACTTGTCTACCATCTTTTTTCTTATTTTTGCACTATGTTCTTGCCTTTTTTGAATTTTAATTATAATGATCTTCAATTAGATGTTAATGTTTCGCCAAATGAAAAAAAGGTTTGGCTGTCAAAAGAACAAATTACTTTATTTTTTGATAGGGATAGAACCGTAATTTCAAGACATATAAATAGTATTTATAAAGAAGGAGAACTTGATGAAAAATCAACATGTGTAAAAAATGCACAAGTTCAAAATGAAGGTGTAGAGAAGTAGAAAGAAACTTATATTTAATGCTTTTATTTAAATAAAATTAGTGTATTATTTAAATATAAAAAAGGAGCAAAAAACATGTTATTAAAGAAATTCATGGGATTAGACAGAATCATCAGAATTATCGTATTAGTCATTCCTTTTGTTAACTGGATTTGTGAATTAGCATTGAGATGGTCAATCTTCCTTGAAAAGAAAGATGTTGTTTCATTAGTTATTGCTATTGTCACTACATTCGGTGGCGGATTCATTATTGGATGGCTCGACTTTATCTGGATGATTGTTTATGACAAACTTGCTTTACTTGATATCAAAGTAAGTAAATAATTTATTAGATTAAATAATAAAATGGCATACCTTGGTGGTATGTCTTTTATTTTGCTTTAATTGATAATTAATCAATTAAGTGAGTATGTTTAGTTTTCCAAGCTTCCATTTTCATTGGATTGAACTACTCACCACCTAGACAAGCTTAGAGGACGAGGGTATTCTTGCTGATTTTTCGATAAAGAAGTAAAATGATTATATTATGAAAAAAAGATTCCTATCAATATTACCTATTACTTTATTAGCTTTAACAGGATGTAAAAATAGCAACACTCCAATTGATTATTTAAAAGATTCTGATTTCGATGGATTATATGATTATTTAGATCCTACTTCACTAGATAATAGAAGTGGATTTAAAGTAGATGGATATAGTCAACATATTCACTCAAATGAAATTATTGTTCCAATAGATTATCGTAATTTTTTACAAGATAACACCAAATACAATAAAGAAATTGCTTTGATGTGTTCTATTGTTGAAAGCTATTCATATGTTGACAACGCTAATAATTATTGGAGCATTGTTCGTTCAGAATATAAAAATAAAGATAGTGAAGTCAATAAATGCTTAGTTCAATTTGGATTTAGCAATGTTGAACACATAACAGTTAATATTAATAGTGATTTTTTTGATGCTTGTGGATTATTTTTAGGAACACACATTTTTAGAGATGATGAGTTAAAATTACATCAAATTGTAATGTGCTCAATTGAAGGTTATCCAGAAAGAAGCAATTGGAATTCTAATTTCGATATTGGCGATGACAGTGAAGGTTATTACGAATCAACCGGAGAGCATCCTGAATGGACCAATAAAAAACATCATAAAGGATTTGATGTAACAGCCAATAGAGCATATACAATTTTAAAGCAATTTTTAAATGAACATAAGCAAGATGGTATTGAAGAACAAACCGTTCTTGTTACCGGTCATAGTCGTGGAGGAAGCATTTCTAATTTATTAGGAAAGAAATTAAAAGACGATAATATTAGATCATTTGTTTATACTTTTAGTGCTCCAAACACAACAACAGAAGATGATGATACTATTTTAAGTAAATACGATAATATCTTTAATATTTTCTCAGTTAATGACTATATTCCTAGATTCCCATTTGCACACATGAATTTTGGTCGTTATGGAACAGATGTAGGATATGATTTAGTTAAACACAATGATATCTATCAAGCAGTTTTTAACTGTGATTTTCATGGTAATGCTCCTGAAGTTCTTGATAAGATTGATCAAATTGCTTCACAAGTATTAAAGGGCAGAGAAGAAATTTATCAATTTGATGAGTTTGATGCATATAGCGAAAATTATGTTTTATGTTCTAGTTATGAAGAAGCAACACAAACTCTCGAAGAATTAAATACAGACGTTGAACTTGTTGAACTAGACAAATTTGTAAAATTAGAGATAGCAGCAAATATTGATTCTGAAACCAGTGATTTATATCCATATAGAGTTCAATATGTATCAAAACCTGCTGCATTTCTCGCTTTTGCTGGAAAACTAATGGCCACTCTTACCAGTGAAATTGAACCACTTCAAAAAGCAAGTTTAATAATTACCTATGTTACTGCTGGACTAAAATTCATTTCTAAATATTTAGATGAAATAGTTGAACTTGGTGGAGTACCACTTGATATCGATAGATTTGCTTATCCTCATATGAATTACACTTCAGTTGCAGGAGCTCTTGCCACTGAATTAGATTAACAAAATCGTTCTTTTTCATTAATAGAATAAAAATCAAAAAATATATATTATCTTTAATTACTTTTTTATTTGATTAAATCAACATAATTTCATTTTTAATAGACATTGAGTAAGAAAATAACACCATTATTTATTTTAATAATGAAAAATGATGAATATAATAATAAGGTAATTTTCTTGTTATACAAGATAGAAAACGAAGGTAACCTTTATGAAAAAAGAAGAATTAGTAGCACTTGTTAAAGAACTTTCAGAACTTGAATCTTTAACAGAAAGAAGTGCGGATGTTGCATTTGTCAAAAGAGAATGCGTAAGACTCAACAAGCTTGATGATGTCACATTTAAAGAAAAAGAATTAATTGATGAATTTAACAAATATTACGATATTCTAGCTCAAAAAGCAGAATCTCTTAATACATCTAGTTTAGATGAGAAAAAGGCATTAATTGAAAAAGCTAAGATTCTTTTAGATACTAAAAACTTCAAAAAGGCTACTGAAGAAATGAATTCTATCTTTGATCAATTCAAACATGCCGGAAGATGTTCGAAAGAACAAGATGATGAATTGTGGAGTGGATTTAGAGCTATTAAAAATGAGTTCTACGATAAAAGAAAAGCATATTATCAAGAAATGGATGCTAAAAAAAGTGGAGCAAAAGAAGCCAAACTTGCCATTATTGAAGAAGCTAAAAAACTTTTAGAAGAGAAAAACTTTAAAAACGCAAATATTAAAATGACTGAACTTCTTGAAAGATGGAAAAAAGCCGGATTTGCTGCTAAAGAAGACAATGATGCTCTTTGGGAAAGCTTCAGAACTATTAGGAATGAATTCTTTGATAATAGAAGAGCATATAATGCTGAAGTTAAAAAATCATATGCTGGAAGAATTGAAGCAAAACAAGAATTAATTAAAAAAGCACATATTGCTTTAGCAAACTCAACATTTACTAAAGAAGAAGTAACTTCAGTAAAACAACTTCGTGAAGATTGGAAGAAAGTTGGTTTTGCTGGTAAAGAAAAAGATGACGCACTTTGGGAAGAATTCCATAGTGTTGTTAATAAATATTTTGATGAACTTAAAAGTTATAGCAAATAACTGATTTATTAAAGCGTATGAAGTTTAATGAAAACTTACATAAGCTTGATAATCAAGATAGCTTTTATGTAGTTAGTGAAAAAATAAGAAAATATAAAGAAAATCATCCTGATAACAAAGTTATATCCCTTGGAATTGGAGATGTTTCTTTTCCTATTATAAAACCTATCGCAGATAAAATGATTGAAGCTATTAAAGAAGAAAGCGGTGCTTCTTCTTTTGTTGGTTATGGAAATTATTATGGACTTCCAGAACTAAGAAAATTAATTAGAGATAATGAATATCCTAGTTTTGATATTGAAGAAATATATGTTTCTCAAGGCACTAAAAGTGATGTTGGAGATATATTAGAGTTATTTGATAAAGACTCTTTAATTGGTATTCCTACTCCAAACTATCCAATCTATCTTAATAGTGTTATTTCTTTAGGAAAAAAAGTAAAACTTATTCCTTGTGATATGAATTTTATCCCTATTATTCCTAAAGAACATTTCGATGTAATTTATTTTTGCTCACCTAATAATCCAGTTGGAATTACATATTCTAAAGAAACATTATCAAAATGGATTGAATATGCAAAAAAGGAAGGTGCAGTAATCCTTTTTGATAATGCTTATCATCATTTTGTTAATAATGGAATTGATTCCATTTATGAGATCGAAGGTAGTAAAGAAGTAGCAATTGAATTTAGAAGTTTTTCTAAAGTAATATCTTTTTCTGGAATTAGATGTTCATATTATGTAATTCCAAAACAGCTTCATAGAGACATAAATTCTCTTTGGAGGGTTAGAACTATTAATCGTTTTAATGGGGCCTCCTATGTTGCTCAAAAAGGTGCTATTGCTTATTTTGATGATTTAAGTAAGAAAGAAATCGACAAAAATATTTCATATTATTTAGAAAATGCCAAAATTCTTAAAGATGGATTAACTAGTCTAGGATATAAAGTTTATGGAGGAGAAAACGCTCCATATTTATGGGTGAAAAGTAAAAACAATCTCTCAAGTTGGGAAAGTTTTGATTACTTTTTAAATACATTAGAAATAATAATAATTCCTGGAGTAATCTTTGGAAAAGGTGGAGAAGGATATTTCAGAGTCTCTGCTTTAGGAAAAAGAGAAGATATTTTATTAGCTATTAAGAGAATACGTTATGATGAAGAAACTAAATAAGATATCAACTGTTGCAACAATCTTTGCTTTAGTAATTGCTATTATTATCGGCTTTTGTGCTCCTAGTTTTGCCAAAGATATTGAATATATTGGAACTAGATATTTAAAAGTTCTTAAGTTTTTAATTGGGCCTGTGATTATTTGCTCAATTGCTTGTGCAATGCTTAAGAAAAATAAAGATAGCAAGTTTTTGGTGGGCAAAACGGTAGCTATTTTTATTATTATGTTTGTTACAACCTTTTTACTTTGTAGTGGCATAGTTGCTTTAGCAAAACCAGGAAGTTCTTTTTCTTCTTCGATTGATTCTTCTTCATCTAAGCTTGCTGATTTTTCAATAAAATCTATATTATTAAATTTAATTCCTAACGATTTAGAGAAGTTTTTCTTTGCTGGAAATATATTCTTTATAATTGTAGTAACTTTGATAATTTTCTTCATTATCAGTAAAACTAAAATTAGAGAAAAAACATATGAAGTAATGAAAGATTTTAAAAAAGGAGTGGATTTTGCACTTAATGTTGTAGTGTTGTTAACTCCTTTTGCGGTTGTTTCATTATTGTCTAACATGATCGTAAATTATGATACTTCTATGTTTAATATGGGACTACGTTATATTTTATATGCATACGGATTAAGCATTTTAACCATCATTTTAGTAATGATACTACCTGTTTGGTTTATTGCAAAAATCAATCCATTAACATATATTAGAAAAGTAGCAAAAGTGTGGTTATTTACAATTTCTTCTTGTAGTAGTGCTGCGACTCTTCCATACACAATTAAGACATGTAATGAAGAATTTGGAATTGATGAAAAAATAACCGATGTTGTCGTTCCTCTTGGATGTACAATACATATGTGTGGTGGAGCAGTAAGCTTTGCTTTGTTAGGATTTTTCGTTGCTCAACTTACTGGTAACTATATTACTTTCCCATTATTTATGTTAATGCTTGTTTCTGCTACATTAATAAATATGGCAGCTCCTGGAATTCCTGGTGGAGGAGTTGTTATTGGAATGACTTATTTATCAATTTTGAATCTTCCATTTGAAGGATTTTATGGATTGTATGCAGGAATGTATAAATTATTAGATATGTCTTACACTACATTAAATGTTACTGGCGATATATGCGCGAATATATTATTGAATCATTTTGAAAACAATAAAAAGAAAGAAAAATAATTACTCTATAGTGGATTATTAAAGAAATGTCCTCTTGTATGTTTATTAGGAACAAAGGATGTTTCTTTTCTTTTATTAGCTAATTTATCTTTAAATGAGGTAATTATTTCTTTTACTTCTTCTTTTGTTTCCACTGTAAACATTAAGCGATAATAGTTGATTCCTTTTAGATCAATAACATCATCCATTATATTTAATGCTTTACTATTTAGTAATGTAGTAGTGCAATCATCATTAAAAACAATAGGGAAAGCAGCATAATCGTCTTTTAAAGCGTATGAAGAAGTTTTACATTTACCGCATTGTCCTAGTCTTTTTAAAGGGCAATATTTGCTATGCATTATCTTGTTTCTACCATAGACAATAAGCTCAAAATTTGGATAAGTATTATATTCTTTAATATATTCTTTAATTAATGTATTTATTTTTGATTTACTAATTTCAGTCGATAAAGTAATTCTGTTTACTCCAAGAGAAGATAAAATCCCTGCTGAAATATGATTTGTAACGTTTAATGATGAATCAGAAACCACTTTATTTGTAGGTAAATAATGTTTAATTCCTCCATAACCGTTAACAAGGACTTCTTCATCGTTAATTGTCTTGTATGAAGTGTTGTTATTCCTTCTAACAATGTTTTGAAAATAAATCTTTTTTATGCCTAATTCTTTAGCAACTTCAAACTGTTCCTGGTTGCTAACTTCAACAGTTATTTCTGGAAATATAAATTCATCAAATTTTTGTGGTTTAATTGTTTTTGCGTTATTAACCTTCTTAATTTCTATATTTGTTCTTTTATCGTTCAACTGTTGGATTGCGTTTCTTCTTAATTGGTTAATAGCTTTTAAAGGAATAAAAACATTCTCATCTAATTGAATAGATAAGTTAGAAATATAATAAGGCGTATCATTTAGTTTGTTTAATTGACTAGCGACATTTTCTTTAGTAGTTGGAGTAGAAATAGCCTCTTCGCTAACCTCGCTAGATTTAGAGTAAATTTTAATATTTTCAAATTCAACTTTTAAAAATAAAGGTTTACCGATTTTACCAGCAAATTCAACATTAATTGGAAGTTTTTTGTATTCTTTTTGATTTAAAGTTTGCAAAATTTCTTCATTGAATAAAACGTCTTTTACTTTATAAACTTTGCTTCCTACATCAACTTTGATCTTAGAAGAAACTATAACAGTTGAGCAACTTTTTTCAATTACATTAAAGTTTCCATCATATAGTTTTGTAATTGGAATGTTTATTTCTCTTTTGATGTTGTTAGAGTGAATAGAAATTACATCACCTTTACGTAAACAAGACGATAATCGAATCCAGATAGCTTCATTATGATATCGAATTACTTTTCCTATTTCATAACCTACGTTATTTGGTTTAGTAATATTGGTAATATTTGAAGAAGTATCTCCATTCATAAAACCTTTTGTGTAACTTCTATTAAAGACTTTATCTAGCAAAGTAGTGTCTACATTTTCTTTATCTAGTATTTTTCTATATGTATTAGTAACTTTTGCTACATATTCAGGTTCTTTCATTCTTCCTTCAATCTTGAATGAATCTATAAAAGACATATCTTTAATGTAGGATATTGTATTTAAATCTTTCATCGATAAGAGATATCCTTCTCCTAGGTTCTCTTTGCTGTTTAAATCAATTAATGAATAATATTTTCTACAACATCCAGCACATCGCCCTCTATTTCCGCTTCTTTCACCTAACGCACTAGACATATAACAGTTGCCAGAATAAGAAACACATAAAGCTCCATGAATAAATGCTTCAACTTCAATATTTGCTTTGTTTTTAATTTCTTTAATTACAGGAAGAGGTGTTTCTCTTGCAAGTACTACACGTTTGAATCCTAATTCTTTTAATAATTTAGCAGCATCAACATCATCAACACCCATTTGAGTAGAAGCATGAGGTAATATACTTTCGTAATGTGATGTTAAATAATGCAAGACTGCAAGATCTTGAATAATTACAGCATCTACTCCAATTGAAGCAAGAAATTCAAGAGAAGAATATACATCATTTAGTTCTTCATCATAGATGAGTGTATTAACAGTAACGTATATTTTAACTTTTCTTAGATGTGCAAAATTTAGTAAATCTTTTAATGAAGAAGAGGAAAAATTTTCAGCATATGCTCGAGCGCTGAATTTGTCTAATCCTAGATATATTGCATCTGCTCCATTACTTATAGCCGCATAAAATGCTTCTAAGCTTCCAGCTGGAGATAATAATTCGCCCATTCTTACATTTTAACTTAATAACTAATTTTTGTAATCAAACAAATGTAGATGAAATTATTTTGGTTATATACTTCAAAGTTACTAACTTTCGAGTATACTTATATTCATGAAACCAAAAATTGAATTATTAGCACCTGCTGGAGATAAAGAGAGATTATCAGCTGCTGTATATTATGGAGCTGATGCGGTTTATTTTGCTGGTAAAAGATACGGCTTACGTGCTTTTGGAAATAATTTTGAATTAGATGAAATAAAAGAAGCTGTGGAGTTTTGCCATTCGCACAATGTAAAAACATATATAACCGTTAATATTCTTGCTCATAATCAAGATTTGGTTGGTCTTGTAGATTATTTGAAATATTTAGAGTCTTGTAAAGTTGATGGAGTCATTGTTGCTGATTTAGGTATTGCTATGTTAGTTAAAGAAAATACTAACTTGGAACTCCATATTTCTACACAAGCTAATGTAACTAATGTAGAAAGTGCGAAAATGTGGGTAAAACTAGGTGCAAAAAGACTGGTTTTAGCTAGAGAACTTTCAATTAATGAAATTAAAGAAATAAGAAACGCTGTAGGAGAAGACGTCGATATTGAATGCTTCTGTCATGGAGCAATGTGCATTTCCTATAGCGGAAGATGTCTCCTTTCAAATTATTTTGTAGGAAGAGATTCAAATAAAGGAGCATGTGCTCAACCTTGTAGATGGGGATATACTCTTCATAGCAATTATGAGCAAACTCCAGTTGAAGGAGAATTTCCAATCGAAGAAGATGAAAGAGGAACATATATTTTAAACAGTAAAGATATGTGTCTAATCGAACACTTAAAAGAATTAATTGATGCTGGAATCTCTTCTTTTAAAATAGAAGGAAGAATGAAATCTACATACTATGTAGCAACTGTTGTTAATGCTTATAGAAGAGCGCTTGACTCTATAATAAATAATAAAATATTAGATTTTGATCCAATTAATGAAGTAAAGAAATCATCTCATAGAGAATTTACAACTGGGTTTTATTTTGGAAGTGATCAAAAAACTAACAATATTTCTTCTACCCCTGTTCAAGATAGTGTTTTTGTTGGATTAGTAGTTAAAGAAACCACAAATAACTTAGTAGGAGTGGAAATTAGAAATAAGTTTGTTAAAGGAGATAAATTAGAAGTTCTTTCTCCAAGCGATACCTTTAACAAAGTTATTTCTATTTCTGAAATATATGATAAAGATAATAAGTTAATTGAAGTAGCAAATAATGTTCAAGATGTTGTTTATATTAAAACTGTTTTAAAATTAAAAGTGGGGGATATGCTTAGAAAAAGCAATTTAAAATAAGATACTATGGCGTATATAAGAGATTTTTCTGGAATGATCATGTATCAATGTGATGAAAAATATATAAAAGATTTTTCTGGCTCTATTCTTTATAGGATAGAAAATAATGACGTTAGAGATTTTTCTGGCTCTATTATTTATCGAATTGATGGAAATACCATAAAAAGTTTTTCAGGAAGCATTTTGTATAAATTTGATGGCCGTTATTTAAGGGATTTTTATGGTAGAATCATTTATATTTTTGAGTATAACCAAATAAGAGATTTTTCTGGAAGAATCAAATATAGAATTGATGGCAATATTACCTTTAATGCATTAGCTACTTTCTTTGCAATTTCAATTAAAGATTAAGAACAAAATATAAAAATATTAAAGAGGTTGAAATGTTAAGTGACAAGGACGATGCAATTTGAAAGGTGTCGTCCTTTCTTTTTGTCATTTTTCAAAAAGATAACATCAATATTTGTTGCAATGAAGTTGCCTATGTTTACAATGTCAGAAAAAATGTTTTAAATTAGGGTATAAGAAAGCACCTCCAGCAATTATTTGACTATTTCATTGCAACGGAGTTTGTTAAAAATTAGTGCCTTCTACTTTCCTGGTAAAAAAATTACTTTTTCTTGAGTAATCTAGGCTTCAAAATGACATCTTGTAGCTTGACATACTTGATGCCTATCATCTCAACATTTTGGTTGGAAAAAGTCAGAAAATGGTCTATTTTATGGTTGGAAAAAGTACGATAATTAACAAAAAAGTGGTTGGAAAAAGTCTAAAAATGATTATAATTATAGTTGGAAAAAATCTAAAAACGGAGTGCCAATTATGCATTTGAAAAGAAAAATTGAAGCGTATTTAAATTCTTGGATAAATACAAAAAAAGGATTGTTAATTAAAGGTCAAAGACAAGTTGGAAAAACATATATTGTTGAACATTGCTTGAAACCATATTTTGATAATGTTGTTCAAATAAACTTATTACTTGACAAAAATTTATGTTCAATTTTATCAACATGTAAAAATAGTGAAAGTTTTCTCGATAGATTACATCTGTATTTTAACTTTGATGACAAAAAAGAAAAGGTCTTACTTTTTATTGATGAAATTCAAGAATCCTATAGATACCAAAATAATATTCCAAATAATGATTATATTGATTTGCTAACAATTTCAAAAAGTATAATTACATCTACAAAAATAAGAGTTGTTTTTTCTGGTTCGTTATTAGGAATAGAAATTTTTGATGTTTTAAACAAGGTTGATTCATTACCTATGGGCTATGTTGATATTGTTGAAATGTTTCCTATCGATTTTGAAGAATTTTTATGGGCAAATAATATCAATGAACGAATAATCGGTAATTTGGTTGATTGTTTCAATAACAAAATTCCAATTGACAATGCTATACACACAAGGATGATGGAACTATTTAATCAATATCTTTTAATTGGCGGTATGCCTGATGCTGTAAAATCATTTATTGAGAATAGAAACTTGCAAGAAGTGAACAATATACATAAACAAATAAATAACTATATTTCCGCAGATATCAGCAAATATGCAAGTATAAACGATAAATTGAAAATAAAAGAAATATATAAAATATTACCTTCAGAATTAAATTCTCAAACAAAACGTTTTAATTTAAAAGATATCAAAGATTTTAAAAAGAGTTTAAATTTAAATTTGTCATTTTCTTGGCTCACAAACGCAGGGATAGCAATTCCTGTATTTAACACAAATGATTTGGCAATTCCTTTAAAAATAGATTCACACAGAAATTTACTAAAACTTTTCCATGCTGATGTTGGACTATTGACATACTTGTACTTTGACATAACAGTTAAACAAAAACTTTTAATTGGTGATTTAAATGTTAATAAAGGCTCTATTGTAGAAAATTTTGTAGCCCAGCAGTTACATGCTCATGGTTTTGAAGAATTATATTACTATAACAATAAACGTAATGGCGAATTAGATTTTGTTGTTGTGCATAATTCAAATATCTTACCGATAGAAATTAAATCAGGGAAGGACTATAAAAGACATTCAGCATTAAACAATGTGCTTTCAAATTCGAATAGACAACTTCCTCAAGCTTTTGTCTTTTGTAATTCAAATATTAAAAAAGTTGGTCAAATTACTTACTTTCCAATATATTTAGTATCATTCTTAACCAAAGATTAGAGCAATTACTATAGTTTCGAAAATCTCGAAATTGGTAACACTCTATAATTTCTTATCCGATAGCAGTTGTTTGATTTAAATTTCAACTCTTTTTGTATTGAATGAAATCGTATTAGTAGATCAGGATTTCATATGTGGTTTTCTTTTTCATATAACCATCATTTCTCCAGAAACAGTAGAAGGAACTACATTATAAAACAATCTATTGGTTACATCGTCCTTGTCATTTAACACAAGAGAAGGTGTGATGCCTTTTTTACCATAATAAATTATGGTAATTAGCACTCTCGACATAACAGTGCTTGCTTCTTCTTCTTCTTCTTCTTATAATTGATAACGTGAGGATGCGTATATACGTTAGATGCATGTAGCCAGTGGATCTAGTCGTTAATCGCATCCTTACGGAATTACAAGTGAGAACAATTTAGAGTGTAAATGCATAACATTCTCGATAAGGGATTCTCCTTGTAAGTGAATAAATTAAATTTGTGATTCTATTTAGAGAGTCAGGCTAACAAATTAGATTTATTCACACACAAATATTGATTAAGGATTTTTTATTCTTATCTATTTCATTTATTGAAGGATATAGAAAAGATTAATTACTTACTTAATCATGTATTTGTTCATGTTAACCTTACCTAGGCATTTATTTGACTTAGGAAGGTAAAAAGAAAGGAGAAAATAAAATATGAACAAATTATTTACGAAGATTGCTGGCTTATCGTTGGGATTAGTCATGGCAATCGGAGTAGGCGTTGCTGTTGCAAGCAATAGTAAAGAAGCAACTCCGGTACATGCTGCTGATACTGAATTAACTTTTAGTTTAACAAGTAATCCCGGCAGTTGGCCTACCTCTTCAAGCGCTGGCAATTATGATTACACTTTAAGCGGCACAAAATATACTTTTGCTTTAGGCGCAAATGTCTATTCCAGCAGTGGATATTTAATGCTTAAATACACAACAAGTTTAGGTCTGCCAGCTATTTCGGGTAAAAAATTAACCAAAATTGTTGCATCGAATAGTTCGGGTTGTTCAACTTCGACTCAAGTTGGTGTTAGTAGTTCCTCTTCAAGTGCTAGCTATATTTCTGGCGGTGCTGTTCAAACATGGTCAACAACAAGTTCAACCTACACTTATAATTTGACAAGCACAAGTGCTAATACAATGTATTATTTGTATATAACAAAAAAGAATTGTCAAATAACACAGTTAATATTGACATACGCAAGTGATTCGACACCATTAGCTGGCATCACACTTGGTGGCGCCGCTTCTTCTAATGCGATGTCTATTGGTTCAAGCGACCTTACAGCCAAAACAGTTTCTGTAACATTAAACCCATCTGGTAGTACTGACCAAAAAGTCAATATTGCTCACCAAAGTGGAACATCTGGACTTTTTACAGTAAGCAGTTCTGCTACATGTACAAGTGGTTCTGGTTCTTTTACTGTTACAGGAAAAGGTAATACGTCCGGAACTGAAACATTTAGAATTTCCGGAAATACTGAAACTTCTGTCTATGTCGATTTAGTGGTGACCGCACTAGATGACAGCGTAACATATTGGACGGTGTCTTTTGATAGTGATGGAGGTGCCTCTATTGCTGATATGAAAGTAAAAGATGGAGAAAAATTCGAATTCCCATCTCCTGGCACAAAAACCCATTACTCATTTGATGGTTGGAGTTCAGATGGTGGTAATACCTTATATGATGAAGGAGAAGAATCACCAGCAGTCGGTGATGATATTAAATACACTGCATATTGGACAGAAGATGCAAAGTATACAGTTACATATGTTCATGGTGATCACGGAACAGGTGACGACTATGTTGTTAACAATGTTTACGGTGGTTCATACACATTAGCAACATTTGCTACTGCAGGATTTAAAGCTTCAAGTGGATATTCATTCAAAAAATGGAGCGTTGGTGGTGCTGAATACGCCGAAGGTGCTACTGTAATTATTAGTGGTGCTACAACAGTTACTGCTGTTTATGAAGAAGTAACAACATACACAATCGTTACAAGTGTTGCTAACTTAGTCGAAGACACAACATTCGTATTAGTTTATGAAACTTCCGGATCATATTATGTTGACACTGCTATCGCAAGTAATCACGTTGCTTTAACAGCGAAAACTGCTGCAACTACAATTTCAAACGGTGTTTCTTCTGGTAGTACATTAGTTTCTACCGAAGCAATGGTTCTTACCTTAAAAGGTTCTGAAGGAGCATGGAAGATTAAATGTGGCGATCAGTACTTGAAATTCACTGGAACTTCAAATGGTAACGATGTTTTCGATACTGAAGCTAATGCTTCAACATTCAGTGCTTCTATCAAAGACAACAAATACATCCTCTTCACATGTACATCCTCTACAGGTAATGGCCGTGTCTGGAGACTGAATACATCTTCCAAAGACATGAGAAACTACGCTACAAACAGTGGTGTTGGTGATGTTTACATGTTCGCTTACATTCCACCTCAAAACGAATTAAGTTCAATTGCTCTTTCTGGTGATTATAAGACTTCGTTCGCTAGTGGAGAAACATTCTCGTTTGGTGGAACTGTAACTGCAAGTTACACACTCAACGATCCAGCAAATGTCACTAGTGGTACAACATTCCACCTAGATTCTGCTAGTGGAACAAATATGTCCGGTGTCACCATGACACATGCCGCCCATGATGGTCATACCATTTATGCCAAATATACTGAAAATGACATTACAAAAACTGCCACATACACAATTAGTGTTGCGAATGCTCCAGTTACAAGTGTGTCGATTAGCGTTAATGCAGCAGAAATTGGATTAAATGAAGAATATTCAGTTTCTGGAATTACTGTTACTGTTTTACCAGCGGATGCTATTAAAACATATGTTTGGACAGATGTTAGCAATACAGTCGGTGGCGATTATACGTTTGATGGCACCGAATTATTATCCGGTGATACAGCAGGTACAATTACATTAAGATGTAGTTCAACTGCAGACAGCACGAAATATGCTGATTTGGTTGTAACTGTAACAGGTGATCCGGTTGTCGATATTACTCCAGCTTCAGTTTCAGGATATGTTGGGAAATCAGTTGATGTTGATTTTACATATGGAAATATTGACGATGAAGAATTGATTAAATTTGCTTCTAGTGATGAATCGGTCTTAACAGTCGGCGAACATATTGAAATTAGCGGTGAAGGTGCAGTTACAATTAACTTTGTAGGTGCCGGTAGTGCAACATTATCTGTCTCCTATAACGGAGGATCTACATTAGATTCCATCACAGTTACAGTTTCTACTGACTCGGTTACTACTTTAACTTGGTCTGCTCCAACAATTAAAGTTTATAGTGGTGCAACCACAACCGTATCTGATGCAAGTTCATGGAATGTACATTACACTATGGCTAGCGGAGATAAAGGTGATCTCTCCTATGGAGAATACACACTTAAATTAGGTGGAAGTTCAATTACTCTTCCACATATATGGGATGCCTCTGAAGACGGTAAAGTTCTCAGTATTGAATATGGTGGATTTGCTTCACCAACAACTTCAACAGTTGATGTAACTCAAACTATTAGACCAGTTATGATGGAAACAACATCAAGTAGCGATGATACATTGACATGGACAGAAAAATGTAATGGAGCCGGAACTTCATCAAATTCAAAATCATGGACAATTACATCAGATGGAACCGAATCAAATTTTGATGGCACAAAAGGTATCCACTATGGAACTGGTAAAGCTGCTGTTAAATATATTAAAGCAACCTCATCAGCATATACTACTGGAAAAATCACAAAGGTTGTTGTTAATGCATCAACTGCTAGTGGAGTTACTGCAACAGTTGGAGTCAAGATAGGTGGAATATCATTTGGTGGTAATCCACAAAGCATTAGTCAAGATGCGGCTGATTATACATTCACAGGTGAAGTTAACGCTTCCTCAATTGAAGTAGAAGTTACTAAACCTGAAAGTGCAACAAATGCCATTTATTTAAAATCCATCATTGTTACAATTTCTACTTCTTCTGGTACAGTTGATATTGCTAATAAGTCAGGACATGAGGCTGCTCAAAAAGCTGTTGTAAAATTTGCAAAAGCATTTAATACAGCTTTAGGTGCAACCGAACATTGTACAACAGGTTTAGATGCTGCATGGTCAACTGCAACAACTGCATGGTCCACATTTAATAGTGATATTGCATTATTAAGTGCTGATGAGCAAACATATGCAAAGAACTTAATTAAGTATGCATCTGCTCAATATACAAAGGATACCGATAATGATTATAGTTATTGTCTTGAAAGAGCTATGGCAACTTATGAAACTTGTATCCAAAAACATGGACAAACTGCTTTCATGAGCGATGTTAGATTGGTTTCTGCATCATCTAGAATCGCTCCATTATCATTTATTAATGGTGATGGTAACACCATCGCAATTATTGTTGTTATTTCAATGATTTCAATTACTGCTATTGGTGGTTACTTCTTCTTACGTAAACGTAAAGAGGACTAATAATCTAATATAGATAAATAACCGGAAGACATGGCTAGTCTCCGGTTTTTTATATGGGTCAAATTTTCTATTGTTTATGTTAATATAATATATATTTAATAATGTTTTAGGAGACTAACTATTCAAAGTAAAGAGAAAAATTAGTTACTTATAAAATTGT
>JAKSVK010000015.1 GCA_024408075.1 Bacilli bacterium
CCATTTCGGACGCTTAAATTTCTTATTAGTTTTATTAACGATTTCTACCAAAAATAATAATTAAATAATAAAGAATTCTAATAAAGATGTTAATAAAATCAACGTAGATTGTAAATGCGCAGTATAAAGCAAGATCATTGCTCATTGCACCTGCTTCTGAAATCTTCTTAAGATTCCACATATCATATAGAGTAATTAATAAGCAGAAAGCAAAAACAGCAAATGATACAACCCAAATAAGAGGGGTAGCTAAACTTGGATTAACAAGAATAAAAATCCAGTTAACAACAGATAGAAGAGCAGCTCCTCCAATTAAACCAAATGCAACTGTAGCAAGAGGAGAAAGGTTACCTTTACTTAAAAAAGCAATAAGACCCATCAATGCAAAAGTTAAAGTGGTAATTCCAAATGCCATTCCAATCAACTGCCATGGAACAAATAGCACAAATGAAGTGAACATAAGTCCAATCATTACTGCATAAATAATTCCAGGAATTAATATGTTGTGTTGACCTTTCAAGGTCACAACATTAATTACAATCATGTCAACAATCATTCCAATAGCACCAACAATGCTAAAGACTTTAACTAAATCATTATTTCCGCTTCTCCAGAGAAGATATCCTCCTCCAAAAGCGATAACAAAAGTAATTAAAAGTCCACAGAACATGTAGAAAAATACTTTTGCAATGTCTAGTGTAGTACTTTTGGTATTATATTGAACATTTGGGGAAATAGTTTCCATAAGTTTCCTCCTTGTTTAAATTATAAAATATTTGTGACGAGTTCTTTATAAGAATCAATCTTAAGTGATGCTCCACCAACAAGTGCACCATCAACATTAGGACATGACAAATATTCTTTAACATTAACTGGTTTAACGCTACCACCGTATAAAATACGGATTTCTTCGCTTACTTTGCCAAACATTTCTTTTAAAATGTCACGGATAAATCCGCAAATATTTTCAGCGATTTCACTAGAAGCATTTTTACCAGTACCAATTGACCAAACAGGTTCATAAGCAACAACTAAATTCTTAACTTGTTCAGCAGTTAAATCTTTTAAGCCGTTACGAACTTGTTCACCAACTACTTTTTTAGTTTCTCCAGCTTCAAATTGAGCTAAAGTTTCACCAACGCAATACACTGGTACCATTTCATTTTCAATTAATGCTTTAATCTTAAGATTACATTTTTCATTAGTCTCATTATCGTATGTTCTTCTTTCAGAATGACCAATAATGCACCAAGAAATTCCTAATTCTTTAAGCATTGGAATTGAAACTTCGCCAGTATAAGCTCCGTTAGGTAAATAGTGACAATTTTGTGCTGCGACAATCATATTTTTATTTGCAGCTTCTTTAACAGCTTGCAAGGATAAAAATGTTGGAGCAACACCTAAATCAATATTTGATTTAGTAGCTAAGTCAGCTAATTCATGACTAGCTAAAGCAAATTCCTTTGCTTCGCTAATCAATTTATTCATTTTCCAGTTTCCAAGTAATAATTTACGTCTCATAACTACTTAATCACATCGATTCCTGGTAAATGACCATCATTTTCAATCATTTCTAAGGAAGCCCCGCCACCTGTAGAAACGTGAGAGAATTTTTCTTTAAAGCCAAGTTTTTTAGCAGCAGAAGCACTATCTCCACCGCCAATAACAGTAAAGGCATCTTTAAGTTCTGCACATGCTTTGCAAACACTTACAGTACCAGCTGTAAATTCATCTCTTTCAAATACTCCCATTGGTCCATTCCAGAAAACAGTCTTTGCTTTTGCAATTTCTTTAGCATAGATTTCTCTAGTTTTTGGTCCAATATCCATTCCTTGATATCCTTCTGGAATATTTCCTTCAACAACTTTAATATCAGTTGGATTTTCAAAATCATTTGCAACAACTGCATCAACTGGAAGAAGGATTTTGCCAGTTTCATACATTTTCTTAGCATAATCTGTTTGATCTGCTTCAAATGGAGAATTTCCAACTTTCTTGCCAAGAGCGACATAGAAAGTATAAGCCATAGCTCCACCAATAATGACTTTGTCACACTTCTTAAGAAGTGATTCGATAACTTTAATCTTATCAGAAACCTTAAATCCACCTAAAATTGCGATATAAGGATGATTTTTTTCTGGAACGTTAACAACTTTTTCAAGAGAAACGACTTCTTTTTCAACAAGATAACCAATTGCAACTTGCTTTCCTTCCGCTTTTAAAATTTCAGGAATTCCATATGTAGAAGCGTGTGCTCTATGAGCGCTTCCAAATGCATCCATAACAAATGCATCACCTAAGCTAGCCCATTCTTTAGAAAGTTCAGGATCATTTTTCTCTTCACCTTTTTCATAACGGGTGTTTTGCATTAATAAAACTTGTCCATCTTTAAGTGAAGCAACACTTCTAGCAAGTTCTTCACCTCTAGTAGCGTTAACAAATACGACTGGTTGACCTAATAATTCGCTTAAGCGAACAGCAACTGGAGCCATATTGTTCTTTTTCTTTTGTTCTTCAACAACTTCAGGTGCTTCTTTGTGTTTAACTTTGCCTAAATGTGACATTAAGACAACACGAGCGCCTTTGTTAATAAGTTCTTTAATAGTTGGGAGAGCTGCGACAATACGATTATCATCAGAAATAACTCCACCTTTTTGAGGAACATTGAAGTCAACACGAACAATTACGCGTTTGCCTTGTAAGTTCTTCATATCTTTAACTAATAACATACTTTTTTTCCTTTCTTATAAATAAGCACCCCATAAATCGAGGTGCTTGTTTTAAATTTTTATCGCACCAATATTAGGCAAGTTCAGCGAAATATTTGATGGTACGAACCATTTGTGAGGTATATGAGTTTTCGTTATCATACCAAGAGACAACTTGAACTTGATATAAACCATGTCCCATTGGAGTAACCATTGTTTGAGTTGCATCAAATAATGATCCATATTTCATACCGATAACGTCACTAGAAACTAATGGTTCTTCTGTGTAGCCGAAGGAAGCATTGCTTGCTCTCTTCATAGCGGCATTGATAGCTTCAACAGTAACTTCTTTACGAGTTTTAAGAACAGCAACAAGAATTGTTGTTGAACCAGTGCAAACTGGAACTCTTTGTGCACTACCGATTAATTTGCCATTTAATTCTGGAATGACAAGTCCGATAGCTTTAGCAGCACCTGTAGAGTTAGGAACGATGTTACAAGCAGCTGCTCTTGCTCTACGTAAGTCGCCTTTTCTATGTGGTCCATCGAGAACCATTTGATCACCAGTATATGCGTGAACAGTTGTCATGATACCTGATTGAATCTTTGCGAATTTGTTTAATGCGTTAGCCATTGGTGCTAAGCAGTTTGTTGTACAGCTTGCTGCACTGATGACTTGATCTTCTTTAGTTAATGTCTTGTGGTTAACATTGAAGACGATTGTTTTTAAATCTTTTCCAGCTGGAGCAGAAATAATGACTTTCTTTGCACCTGCTTTGACGTGTGCCATTGCTTTATCTTTAGATGTATAGAATCCTGTACATTCTAAGACAACATCAACACCGAGCTTGCCCCAAGGTAAGTCTTCAGCTTTTGGCATAGCATAGATTGTGATTTCTTTTCCATCAACTGTAATGCTTCCAGGAACTTTAACTGTTTTTCCATCTTCTTCAAAGACAGGTTCCTTTGAGCTAACTGTGTGTCTTTTTTCTCCAAAGACTCCAGCATAACCGCCTTGTGCGGTATCGTATTTTAATAAATTAGCCAACATTGCTGGTGAAGTTAAATCGTTAATAGCAACGACTTCATAACCTTTTGCACCAAACATTTGTCTAAATGCTAAACGGCCAATACGACCGAATCCGTTAATTGCAACTTTAACTGACATATAAATATGCCTCCTTTTTTACTGCGGTTATTAGTTTATACATATATAAAACTAGTTTCAAGAATAAATTAAAAGAAACAAATTCTTTTATAGAAAAACTATCCAAAAAAGTATTTGGAAATTTTTCAAATTTTAAAAAAAGGTGGCATTTTTGCCGCCTTATTTATATAAACCTTTAGGATATTCACCTTTTGCAACTAGGTCTGCTAAATTCTTAACAACTCCTGGCTTATCTTCCTTGTAAGTGACTCCAAACCACTTACTTGTTGTTGATAATATTTTCATTGTTGCCTTTCCTTCGTGAACTAATTCATCAACAACTGTAGGAATTAAGAACTCACTTTTTGGAACGTTAATGTTTTGTTTTAACCAATCTGGGAATCTTTCTCTTAAGTGATCAATTATATCTAAGTTGAAGCAGAAGAGGTTCATGCTAACCAAAGCATTATCATCAACTACAAATTGTTTATCACCACTTAATGGAGAACAAACTATTTTTCCATCAACTCTTTCAATTGATGATTCAACTAATTTTTCCAAGAAACCATCTTTTGCAAAAGCAACACCACGCTTAACTGAACCATTTTCAGTCATGGTATTTGCTACTTTAAATGCAACATTTGCGTAATGTCCTTTACTACCTTTTGGTAAAGAAGAAAGGAAGTCAAAAGCAACTTTATAAGTATCTTTTCCGTAGAAATCATCGCCGTTAATAACGATAAAATCTTCTTTTATATAGTTTCTTGCTGCATAAATTGCGTGTGCAGTACCCCAAGGTTTTTCTCTTTCTTCAGGAACTTTAAATCCTTCTGGAAGATCGTCTAATTCTTGGAATGCGTAATCAACTTTAATAAGTTTTTCTACTCTTTTACCAATAGAATTTTTGAAGTCTTCGTAAAATGCTTTTTTAATAATAAAAACTACGCTAGAAAATCCAGCTCTTTTTGCATCATAAATAGAATAATCAAGGAGGAAGTTTCCTGCTTCATCCATTTTCTCCATTTGTTTGAGTCCACCAAATCGTGAACCCATTCCTGCTGCCATAATAACTAATTGCATAATTTTTCTCCTATCTTCTTTATTATAAATATTTATTTAAAAGATTCTATCCCTTTCAACAATGATGAGAGATCTTCTCCAAGTCCTTTTGCGATTTTTTCAAGGACTAACAAAGAGGGATTTCGTCTTCCTTTTTCTAAGTCTGAAATATAATTTTTATTAACTCCAGCCTCAAGTGAAAGATCTAACTGAGACATATGTTTTGCCTTTCGCAAATACCTAATTCTCATTCCAAGTTGAACCAAAATATTCATCTTTTGTTTACTCCTTGCAATCTTTCATATAAATCATGAAGTGACCTAAATAAATGATTAACATTACTTTTAGTAATAGTTGTACCCATTTCATCTGATAACATGTTAGCAAGTTCCACTAAAGATAGTTCTTTATTTTCCATTCTTAAGTAACAAAGTAATTCTTTTTTAGGATTGTGAAGATTGTGTATTCCTAAAACCTCATCTATATATTTAATTTCTTTAGCTTGTCTCTTACCAATAACTGAGGCTTTTTTCATATTTGCTTCGTCAAAATTAATTAATCGATTGTTTGAATTAATAAAGTCTCTTTTTACACGTGCATTTTCAAATTGAATACAAGATTCAGGTGCACCTATTAAAACAAGAAAATTAGAAATTTGATCACTTCTTTTAAAATAAATAACATGTTTATCTCTTCGCTTAATAAGTTTTGGAGTTAGTTCAAGTTTAGAATATTTAACAATAAGTTTACTTAACCATCGAGCATAGTTTTCGTTATTAACGCTTACTTCTAAATGATAATTAGTAGTTTCTGGTGTGTTTACACTACCAGAAGCTAAAAAGGCTCCTGCAATATATCCAGAAATTGTTTCATCATTATATGCGATTTCTTTTGGAATTTTCCCTTCAAAGTAATCTATTTTTAATGAATTTAATAATTCATTTGTACCAGATTCTACGCTAATAACATAACTTACAATTATTGAATTTTTCTTATTGAAATCTAAATTAATAACCCAATTATTATTTAATTTTTTGAGCTCACTATAAATATAACGAGCAACTTTAGAGTTTTCACTTCTTAATCTAAGGCATTCCTTTTTATTATTAAAAGAAAGAACGCCATTGATTCGAATATATGCACTTAAAAGAGCAATTCTTCGTTCCACAGAAAACTCAGTTTCGCTCGCTATTTCTTGTTTAACTTGATATGCAAAAGTTGCCTTATTCTTCATTACTATTTAATTGAGGCGAATCTCTATGAATTACGAATGTTGTATACTTCTTTTCAAAATATTTCTTTAAGTAGTTAGCAACATAAGTTGAACGATGTTGTCCACCACTACAAGCAATACCAATTGTATAATTTGCACGATCAGATTTTTGCAATTCGTTAAAGAATGATTCTAAATAAACAATGATTGAGTCGATTGTTTTTTGAGTAATTGGGAAAGAATTCATATAATCAATTACTTCTTGATCTTCTCCTGTTAATTCCTTCAATTTATCAACCCAATAAGGATTTGGAATTTGTCGTACATCAAAGAAAGTATCAATTCCTTCAGGAACACCATTTTTTAAACCAAAAGACATAAATGTTATAGCGGTAATCTTGTTAGATTTGTTACCTGAAATAAATTGGTATATTAAAGTTCTTAATCTTTTCACTTGGATTGCAGAAGTATCAATCACTAAATTTGCATAATCCAAGCACTGCTTAATATCATCACAGTCTTTTTCAATAGCTTGTTCTGGAGTTATTTTTTCTAATGTAGTTCTTGGATGGACTCTTCGTGAAAGAGCATATCTTTTTAATAATGATTCTTTATCACATGTTAATAGAATAATTTTAACATCAACATGTTTTAATTTTTTAGAGATAGAAATGATATCAAAAACATTAAAAGCATGGCAAATCAGGCATGTTTTTGTAGATTTTTCTTCTTTTTCCTCTAATTGTGTTAAAGCTTCCCAAGCTTGTGTAGGGATATTTTTAATAGTTATATACCCAAGTTCTTCAAATATAAATTCAGCACTTGATAATCCACTACCAGCAGCACCAGCAACAATCACTAATTCTTTCATTTTGATTCCTCCAAAAAGCCAATAACATTTTGACCAATAATTTTTCCATCATGTTCAGAAAGATAAATTTGCCTAATATCTCGAGGCAAAACATCTCCACCAGCAAATAATCCACTTACTGATGTCATAAATGATTTATCTACTACAACATTCCCTGTTTCATTTAAAACATTTGGAATTTTAACAAATTTTGTATTTGGAATTTGTCCAACTAATGGAAACACTCCATCAACTTTTATTTTCAATACTTTATTATTTTCTAAATTTTGAATTTCAACACTTTCAAGACTATCTCCACCATTAAGTTTGATTGGAATGTAAGGAGTCAAAACTTCAGTGTTTTTAAACTCAGTGAGTTCATCGACTAGTTTTGTATTTCCTCTAAATTCATTTCTTCGATGAATAAGAGTTAAATGTTTTACAATTCCAGCAAGATAAATTGCTTCTTTTAAAGCCGCGTTGCCACCACCGATAACTAATACGTCTTTATTTTTATAAAAATGACCATCACACAAAGCGCAATAAGAAACGCCATGACCAAAAAGTTTGTTTTCGTTTTCTAGTCCAAGCATTCTTTCTTTTGTTCCGCTTGCTATAACCACACTTTTTGATTCATATGTGTTGTTTAAGCACTTAACAATAAATAAGTTCCCTTGTTTTTCTAAAGAAACAACTTCATCACCAATTAAAGGAATTTTTTTGTTATTAAGTCTTTCAAAGAAAAACATAGCTAGTTCTGGACCAGGAATTTCTTTTTTACCTGGATAATTATCAACCCTAGGAGCAATATTTATTTTTCCTCCAGGAGTAGAGCATTCAATAATAGCCACATTAAGACCTTTATCAATTAAAACTTCTCCAGCAGATATTCCACAAGGGCCAGCTCCAATAATCAAGCAATCAAAAACCTTTTCACTCATAAAGCTTATCCTCAAGTTCCTGGTAAGAATTAATAAAGAATGTTGGATTGACGTTAGAACCAAGTTCTCTTGGACCCCAACGAACTAAACAACAATCAATATTCGCATTTTTTGCACTTTCATAATCAATTGCGTTATCGCCAATATAAATAACTTTATTACCATTTAATAGACTAATTGCTTTTTTCATTCCTTCACCATCAGGTTTACCACGACTTACATCGTTTAATCCGACTATCACTGAAAAAAATTTATCTAAATGAAGGTATTGAAGAGCAACTTCGGTTAATCCATGTTGTTTATTAGTTACAATTCCTAGTTTGAAGCCAGCTTTTTGAAGATTTTCAAGAACTTCATAACAATAAGGAAAAGGAAAAACGTGTGTTTTGTATAAAGGTAAACAAATTCGATGGAATTCGCTATACAAAAAATCTGTATCAATGTTTGGAAAGTATTTGGCTAAAGTCTCTCTTATTGGAGGTCCAGAAAAATAAATCACTTCTTCTTTGGTAAACCTTTTACCATCACGATATAAATCACAAAGTTGATTAAAAGATTCTTCAATCATTGGATCGCTATCGATTAAAGTTCCATCCATATCAAATAAAATTGTATCGTACTTCTTATTTCGCATATTTAATTTTATCAATTAATGAAGGCAATGTTACGCCTAATAAACACCAAATAGAAACCCCGCTAACCAAGACAATTAATCCATTGTTAAATGCATTGAGTCCAATTGTCTTTGAATAAGTATTTTGAGACATAACAATACTTCCAATAACAACAAGTATTAACCCAACCGCAAATATAGAAATCGTAGAAATTAGCCAAGATTTGCAGGATAAATTGAGCAATTTAGCATTATTTTTCTTTTTATTGAGATAATATCTAACAACGTGATTAGCGCAAATTAATAGCATTCCACCGAATATAAATCCAAGTGACCAAATCCAACTCCAATATCCATCTTTTCCCATATTAAATGATGGGTGACGAAGTGGCTCTAAGATCGTTCTTGTGTATCCATACCAAACTAAATAAAGAGCGCCTAAATCACCAAGCTCAATATATTTTTTAAGTCCCTTACCAAAGGCATATCTAATGACAAAATATCCAGCAAGGTTAATTATTCCCTCAATAAAGAATAAAGGAAGGAAAATATTTCCACTACTTGCGTATCCAATTCCTTGTCCAGTAGAGTAAGTCATATTATTTAAAACTATTTTAGGTAAGAATCTCCATGCTTCTGCGCTCACTTCTAAGCCGTGGACTTCACAGTTAAAGAAGTTACCAATTCTACCAACTGCTTGAGCAAGTAAAATAGCAGGCACAATTACATCAATTGCAAGCCAGAGATTATATTGTTTTTTTCTTGTCTTAAACCAAATAACACCAGCAATAATTCCAATTAATGCACCCCAAATAATAGTTAATCCACCATTCCAGATTTTAAATACTTCAACAAAAGGTTGTCCTTTAAATTTAGTTTCCCATTCACCAATAACAAATCCGATTCTCGCACCAATAATTCCAGCAGGGAAAGCAACATAGAAAGTTGATTCTAAAATTCCGTGTTCCCCATATTCTTTATAGAATCTATGATCACAAACAAAGTAAACAAGAATCGCTCCAGCGAGAATAAATAAAGCGTAGAACTGAATTCTAAATTCACCACTAACCGAGGAAATATCAGGTCTACTTAACCCATTTTTAAATGAGAATCCATTAACTAATGGATAACGTAAATCATCTGCAAATGAATTTGTAACAAGCCATAAACCAATTATTCCAACAAATATTGAGCTAATTAAACTAGTAAATAAGATTTTATCTATCTTTTTCTCAATTTCTTTACCGTAATAATGAATAATAAATGAATCAATAAGTGAAGGTAAGGCTACTCCAAAAAGAAAGCCTCCAAATATAAGTTCAAAGTACTCTCCAGTAGAAATGTTATAGCCATTATTTTTACTCATAAATAAGAATGCAAGTACAGAGGAAATTCCAATAGCTAAAACTAAATATGAAATTTTAAGTACTTCATTCTTATAATTGATTGTTTTTGGGCTTGGATTTTTAACAATAGTTACAGATTTATAAATACTAAATCCAAATAATCCAAGGCCTAAAACAGTAAAAATAATTGCTAAAACTAAATTAATCATCTTTAAGTACCTTCTTTAAATATGCTCCAGTATAACTGTTGCTACACTTAGCGACTTCTTCAGGAGTGCCGGTGACGACAATTTTGCCACCTCTATCTCCCCCATCAGGGCCAATATCAATAATGTGATCAGCAACTTTAATAACATCAAGATTATGCTCAATTACAATTACAGTGTCGCCATGATCAACAATTCTTTGAAGAATATCAATTAAACGTTTAACGTCATGAGTATGAAGTCCTGTTGTAGGTTCATCTAATATATAAACTGTTTTACCTGTAGGTTTCTTTTGTAATTCAAATGCCAATTTAACTCTTTGAGCTTCTCCACCACTTAATGTTGTAGCAGCTTGTCCAAGTTTGATATATCCAAGTCCAACATCATAAAGAATTTGGACTTTTTTCTTAATACTTGGTCTATTTGCAAAGAAAGTTAAAGCGTCTTCAACAGTCATTTCAAGGACATCATAGATGTTCTTTCCGTTAAATGTGACTTGAAGAGTTTCTTCATTATATCTTTTTCCATTACATGCATCACATTTTACGTAGACGTCAGGAAGGAAGTTCATTGGAATTCTAGTTACTCCAGCTCCTTCACAAGTTTCACATCTTCCCCCAACTACGTTAAAGGAGAATCTACCTTTATCAAAACCACGAGCTTTAGCCTCAATTGTAGAAGCAAATAAATCTCTAATTTCATCAAATAATTTAATATATGTGGCTGGGTTACTACGTGGAGTTCTACCAATTGGTTCTTGAGTAACATTAACAACCTTATCTACGTTTTCAAGACCAGTAATAGATTTAACTTCACCAGGAAAAACTTCGTTTCCAGTAAAATATTTTTGTAAATGTAACGCTAAAGTTTGATTAACAAGAGAAGATTTTCCGCTTCCAGAAACACCAGTAACAACTGTTAAAGTTCCAAGAGGGAATTTTACATTAACATTTTTAAGGTTATTTACTTTAGCGCCTTTAATTTCAATAAATTTGCCGTTTCCTTTACGTCTAGAAGTAGGTACTAAAATCTTTTTTCTTCCAGTTAAGTAATCACTAGTTAAAGATTTTTCACATTTAAGTAAGCCATCAACATTTCCTTGATAAACTATACTTCCTCCATGGACTCCAGCTTCTGGGCCAATATCAACAATATAGTCAGCGGCTCTAATAGTTTCTTCATCGTGTTCAACAACAACTAATGTATTACCTAAATCACGCATACTCTTTAAAGTAGCGATTAATTTTTCATCATCTTTTTGATGTAAACCAATTGAAGGTTCATCTAAAACATATAAAATTCCTGTTAATTTAGAGCCAATTTGAGTTGCTAATCTAATTCTTTGACTTTCTCCTCCAGAAAGAGTCATTGCCATACGTGATAAAGAAAGATAATCTAATCCAACATCACAAAGGAATGAAACTCTTGAATCAATTTCACGTAAAACTAAGTTAGCTATTTCTAAATCTGTTGGACTTAATTTATTTTGAAGTGATCTAATCCAAGTTTTTAACTCTCTAAGTTGTAAACAAGTTGCTTCATAAATATTCTTTTCATCAATTCTTACAGAGAGAGCTTCTTTATTAAGTCTTGCCCCATGACATGTGGTACAAATCTTATCTCTCATGAATTTTTCATAATAATCTCTCATGAAGTCACTAGTTGTTTCTTGATATAAACGTTCAACTTTGGTTTTTACTCCTTCAATGTAACCAATTCGATTCATTACGTTTCCAGAAGAAGACTTAAGTTGATATTTATGGACATCAGGTGAACCATTAAAAACAATATCTTTTTGTTTATCTGTTAATTTATTAAATGGGACATCTAGTGGGACTTTATATAAATTACAAAGTAACTCAAATTCTTGCCACTCAAGATTTTTGCTATTAACTGTGTTTTTATAATAATCAATTGCTCCTTCTCCAATAGAAAGGTCAGAGTTAGGAACAAGCAAATTAGGATCAGCTTCTCTTTTTATTCCTAATCCTTTACAATCCGGGCAACAACCTAAAGGAGAGTTAAAAGAAAATAATCTTGGTTCTAATTTAGGCACTGAAAATCCACAAATAGGACATGTATGACGATCTGAAAGCGTTTTTTCTTCAAAATCAGTGTGTATAACAAGTAGTCCGTGTGACCAATCAAGTGCGGTTTCAATTGATTC
Organism: Bacilli bacterium; assembly: GCA_024408075.1. GTDB lineage: Bacteria > Bacillota_I > Bacilli_A > RFN20 > CAG-826 > UBA2450. The sequence goes on from JAKSVK010000015.1 coordinate 12,251, forward strand.
ATAAATTCTAGTTCTGTCACTTGCTCTAACAATCACTCTATCTACAACAATGTCGATATCATGTTTAATGTTTTTATCTAAATCTTTTACTTCGTCAATGCTAGTAAATACCCCATCAACTCTAAGTCTCACAAACCCTTGATTTCTAATCTTATCAAGTAAATCTTTATGAGTACCTTTTTCTTTATGAACTACTGGCGAAAGAAGTTGCATCTTTGTTCCTTCTGGATAAGACAAAACAATATCAGTCATATTCGAAGGAGAAAAAGAAATAATAGGAGTATGGTGAGTTGGACAATAAGGAGTTCCAACACGAGCAAAAAGTAGTCTTAAATAATCATAGATTTCTGTCACAGTTCCAACTGTACTTCTAGGATTATGTGAGACACTTTTTTGATCGATTGCAATACTAGGAGAAAGACCTTCAACAGAATCAACATCAGGTTTTTCATAGTTACCTAAAAACTGTCTAGCATAACTAGAAAGAGATTCCATATATCTTCTTTGTCCTTCAGCAAACAAAGTATCAAAAGCTAATGTTGATTTTCCACTTCCAGAAAGTCCACTAAAAACAATTAAAGAATCTTTTGGAAGTTTAACATCGACATTCTTAAGGTTATTTTCTCTTGCACCTTTAATTTCGATAAATTTTTTCATCAGAAACATTTTAACAAAAAAGTTAAAAAGTTTCTATTGATATACACGCATAATAGGACGCGTAAAAAAAAGAGAGATAAATCTCTCTTATTTTAGAATAGTTTGAATGCGTCTCCGACGTCTATGGCTTCAATCGCTGCTGCGATATTATTATCTTTAACTTCAATTATCTTATCAAAGAACTCTTTTTCTTTTTCACCAACTGGTTCAAAGTTAGCAAAGAACATTTCCATAGCTTCAGGAGGAAGAGGAAATTCTCTTTGAAGATTTTGGTTCATGACAAGATCTTTATTTCCTGACCAAACTACTAAATATAATTGGTCAAATAATTGTTTTAGTTCTTTATTTCTATCTACTCTTAAATAAGTAGATATGTGTGTGGCATCAAGGACAACTACACCATTTTTATCTTGTGAATAAACTTTTGCTAAGCCAACAAAAATCTTCCATACCAATTCATCTTCACTTAAATCAGTTTGGATACCACAAATTTGTTTTCTAATATCGTCACTAGAAACAATATAGGTATGAGAAGTTTTTACTTTCTGTAAAGTTTTTGAGAAATAACTTTTTCCACTACCAGGAACACCAGCAAGAACTACTAATTTATTCATGCTTCCACTATATCAAAAAAGACCCTAAATTTGTAGGGTCTTTTTCTAAATTAATTAATAATTAACCTAGCAATTCATCCTTGAGTGCGGTACGAACTTTATTTGACATAAGTTCTTCTTCACTAAGGTTTCTTACTTTTTCCTTAATTGCTTTGATGCTACTTTCTTTCACATCACCAGATTTAAGAACATTTCTAACAGCTTTTGTATAATCTTTCTTTAAGATTTTGAGAAGTTGTTCATTTTGTTTTCTAATCTCAATCTTTTGTTTTACAACATTAAGATAGCTTTCTGGAACGTATGAAGAGATGATTTTGTTGCCTTCTCTCCATTGACGATAATAATAAGTATGGCCAGAAATTACTTTAACAGAGATATATCCTCTTGGAAGAGCTTCAATAACTTTCTCAATATTATTGACCTCTATAAGAGACTCAAGTAATACTTCAATTTGTCTTTCACTTTTTTTCATAATATTAACCTACCGAAATTATTTAATCATAAACGATATTTAAATACAAGAAAATAAATGAGAATTATAAACCAAACTTCTTGATTCTATTCCATCTATCCTTAGCGTATTGCTCAGCTTTAGTAAGAAGTTCTTCAGCATGAGCAGGATTGACTTTAGGAAGTTGAGAGAATCTAGTTTCAGTCATAATAAAGTCTCTAAATTTGCTGTAATCTGGTTCAGGCATATCAATTTGTAAACCTGGTTTACCTTCTGCTACAAGTCTTGGATCATATCTGAAGCATTGGAAGTAACCACATTCAACAGCAAGTTTTTCTTGTTTCATTGCATTAGCAAGACCACCTTTAATACCGTGGTTTGCACAAGGTGCATAACAGATAATAAGTGAAGGTCCATTATAACTTTCAGCTTCTTTTAAAGCCTTAATAGCTTTAGTTGGATTGCTACCTAATGAAATTTGAGCAACATAAACATTGCCATAGCTCATTGCGATAAGAGCAAGATTCTTTTTAGGAGTTAATTTACCTGAAGCAGTAAATTTAGCAATACTACCTGTTTGAGATGATTTAGAAGATTGACCACCAGTATTTGAGTAAACTTCAGTATCAAGTACCATGATGTTAACATCTTCTTCATTAGCGATAACGTGATCAAGTCCGCCATAACCAATATCGTATGACCAACCATCACCGCCGATAATCCAAATAGATTTATCTTGTAAATCTCTTTCATAAGCAAGAACATCTTTAATTCCAGCGTTCTTACTTGCCTTAACTAATTTAATTAGTTCAGGAACAATTCTACGAGATTCTTTTCGATTTTTAACGTTAGCCATGTATTCTTCAATCTTAGCTTGAAGTTCTGGTTCAACGTCTGCTTTATTAGCTTCTAAGATATTCATAGCAGCAACAATCTTTTGATTTGTTGCAACTCTCATGCCATAACCAAATTCAGCGTTATCTTCGAATAATGAGTTAGCCCATGCAATACCTTGTCCTTCTTTATCAGTACAGAATGGAGTAAGTGGAGTAGAACCACTATAAATAGAGCTACATCCAGTTGCATTAGCAACTAACATATCTTTACCGAATAATTGAGAAACAAGTCTATAATATGGAGTTTCTCCACATCCAGCACAAGCGCCTGAAATTTCCATATATGGCATTAAGAAGCCAACACCTTTAGGTGTTTCTTGTAAAGCTGCTGGTAATTTGTCAGCTTTATAAGAGACGTTTTTAAATAAGTAAGAAGCAGCTTCTTCTTGTGGGAATTGTGATTTTGCTTCCACCATTTCAATTGCGTTTTTGCCCATCTTATTAGCGTTACATTCACTAACACAAAGTCCACATCCAACACAGTTACGTGGTGAAACTTGGATTCTATACATGTGTCCAGGTACGCCTAAAGCTGGTAAAACATCTTTCTTAACGAGTTCAGGAGCTTTTGCAAGTTCTTCATCATTTAATAAGAAAGGTCTAATTGTAGCATGAGGACAGACGAATGCACATTGGTTACATTGAATACAGTTTTCTTTGTGCCAGAGTGGAACTCTATCTGCAATACTACGTTGTTCTTTATATGTAATATCTGGATTCATTGTGCCATCAAGGAGTTCAAATTCAGTAAATTTACTGACTGGGAGATCATCTCCACCTAAGTTACCCATGACGCCTACGTATGAATCAAAATATTCATCACCTGTAAGTTTTCTTTCCATAACTGGTTCAAGTTTTTCCCAGCTTGGATCTACTTTAATTTCTCTTAAGCCTTCTGTTCCAGCATCAATTGCTTTCCAGTTAAGTTCAACGACATCTTGTCCTTTTTTAGCATATGATTTTTCAGCAAATTTCTTCATCCAGTGATTTGCTTCCTCATATGGCATAATGTCTTGATTTAAATAGAAGAATGAAGCTTGAAGAATTGTATTTGTATGTCTTCCCATACCAATTTCGCTAGCAATCTTATTAGCATCGATAACATAGAATTTAGCGTGTTTCTTTGCTAATTGATTCTTAACTCTATTAGGCATGTTCTTAACGAGTTCTTCGTCAGACATATCAGTATTTAAGAGGAATGTACCACCATCTTTTAAATTTCTGAGCATATCAAACTTAAATAAATAAGTATCTAAGCTACAAGAAATAAAGTTAGCGTTTTGTACATAATATGTACTTCTAATTGGAGTTTTACCAAATCTTAAGTGAGAACGGGTAACTCCACCTGCTTTTCTTGAGTCATATGCAAAGTATGCTTGAGCATATTGACCAGTTGCATCACCAATAATCTTAATTGATGATTTATTAGCAGAAACTGTTCCATCACTTCCAAGTCCATAGAATAAGCAGGAGGTATAATCTGCTTTAACATGGAAATTGTCATCAACTGGAATTGATTTATGAGTAAGATCATCGTTAATTCCAACTGTGAAATCATGATGTCTCTTATCACTATTTAAGAAATCAAAGACAGCTTTAATATCTTTTGGTTGAGTATCTTTTGAAGAAAGACCATATCTTCCTCCGATAACTTCAACATTTAATCCACCTTGTTTAATAGCAGAAACAACATCTAAGTAAAGTGGTTCACCAGTAGAACCCATTTCCTTAGTTCTATCTAAAACAGCAATTCTTTTAACTGTTTTTGGTAATACAGCTAATAAGTGTTTAACTGAAAATGGTCTAAATAAATGTACTTTTACTAAACCAATTTTTTCACCTTTAAGTTCATCGATAACTTCTTTTGTAGTTTCAGTAACTGAACCCATAGCAATGATGACTCTTTCAGCATCTTTTGCTCCATAATATGTGAATAAACCATATTCTCTACCAGTTAATCTACTTGCTTCTTTGAAATATTTTTCAGCATAGTCGATAACTTTAGAATAATGTTCGTTTTGTGCTTCTCTAGCTTGGAAATAAACGTCATCGTTTTCAGCACCACCACGTGTAACTGGATGTGTGTGAGGGTTTAAAGCTCTTGCTCTAAACTTCTCAACTTTTTCCATAGGAAGAAGTTTCTTCCATTCAGCTTCATCAACGAATTCAACATTTTGAATTTCGTGAGATGTTCTAAATCCATCAAAGAAATGGCAAACAGGTGTTTCAGCATCAATTGCTACTAAGTGAGCAACAGGTGTTAAATCTGCAATTTCTTGAACAGAATGAGAACAAATCATTGTTACACCAGTTTGTCTAATTGCATAAATATCTTGATGATCACCAAAAATTGATAATGCTCTAGTAGCTAAGCTTCTAGCAGAAACATGGAGGACAACTGGTAAAAGTTCTCCAGCCCATTTATAAATATTTGGGATCATTAATAATAATCCTTGGCTTGCGGTATAAGTTGCCGCTAAACTACCGGCTTGTAAAGCACCATGAACTGCTCCAGAAGCACCAGCTTCAGATTGCATTTCACTAACTTTTACAACACTTCCAAAGTAGTTTTTTCTTCCTTTACTAGCTTCAACGTCGATAACTTCGGCCATTGGAGAAGAAGGAGTAATTGGGTAAATACCAGCAACTTCAATAAAATTATAGGATTCTAATGCAGCAGCAGTATTTCCATCAACTGATAACATTGTTTTTTTGATATCCATTTAAATACCTCCGGTTAAAATACC
>JAKSVK010000016.1 GCA_024408075.1 Bacilli bacterium
AAATCCGACGGCACTAGAGTAAGTGCTCACAGAAGATCTACTCCTAGATAGAACGTTAAGACATAGGGAAAATTGCATTCTACCAAAAAGTGATTCCCGTAAATGAATGTGCCCTGTGGTTGTAGGGTAGATGTGTCTATTGTATTCCATTGACTATCGAATAACTTAAGTTATTCATTATCATTTTTTGCCTATAAATCTATAATAAACTTAGTATTGTTGTGTTTAATCTTTGATAGTTCATGATAAGGAAATGTAGACCCTTTGAATGAACCATCAGCAACCCTATGCATATTTTAGACACTGGGCCTGCGTACACTGTGCTAAAGGATAACCAAGGGTTGTTCATAGAAAAACCAATACCAATGTATTTATTTCTGCTAATTCTACAAAAAGTGTTTAACTTTAATAATTAATATGAAAACTTTAATAATTTATTATCTTCGGAAAGTTCAAGCATTCCGCTTTCGTAATTATCAACAAACTCGTTTGTTACTTGATATTTATTTATAGAAATGATTGCTTGTTTATTCTGGCTTTTACAGATGCTTTGTAAAGAGGAGAGTAATCCAGAAACTTGTCTAGGATCAATGCCGTTAAAACAAGATGAATCAATGATTATCACATTTGATGAAGTGTTGAAATTGAATAAAAGCATGTCTATTATATTTTTCTTAACTTCATCAATGCCTTCTCCTTTTTCTCCAGAAATATTTAAGTCAATATGAACAGGGATAGCATTTCTCTTATATTCGTTGTTGTATATATTAAAATAAGCGTTTACATTAGAATTATAAATGTTTTTGATTATATCAAAAACAAATTGTTTGTACTTTTCGATTTTTGCATCATGTTTTTGGTAATTGTAGAAACATCCGCAAACAAATAAGTAATTTCCACGTTTTTTTGTTTTATCGTGTTAATAGTTTCTTTAATTTGGGAAAGCTGTCCTTGTTGGAATTTATTATTTGAATATTCTTCGTTTAGCCTTTGGAGCGCTTCAACAGCGGAAGAATACAAGTGATTGTTGGATAGATCAATTTTATTGTTTGTTTTTTATGTATTGTAATTTTTGCAATTAATTTTGTTGTTTTTTCTTTAAATTAAATTGTTTGATTACATATTGTTTATTTTTTAGAAGTTTGCACTCTTAGAATTTTAATAATAATAGTTAAATTAAATTAAACCCGCTGGCTGAAAGAGCTGGACTTGATTATGTTTCTTGTTCACCATTCCGTGTTCCAGTAGCAAGATTAGCTGCTGCACAAGCTGCAATTAGAAACAAATAAGTTTGCTAATACATATAAAGCCGTGTGAAGTATCACGGCTTTTTTGTTTTGCGCCAAAACTTTTAATAATTATTAAAAACTAATTTTTATTTTTAACTTCGCTAATTAATCCAGTTGTTGATATTCCGTCGGTGTGTTTTAGAAAAACAACATCCACGCCAACTTCTGAAAATTGCTTAACCAAGTCATTGTACATATCTGAATTTTTCCAATCATCTCCGTGGAATAAAGCATTAAAGTGTAGCTTTTTCCATGCCGATAATTTATCCATATTTTCTTGGGGAACTACTTGATCAACATACACAATAGATTCAACGATTGCGGCTCTTTGTTCATAAGGGATAATTGGCGTTTTGTGTTTGTAATTTTGAACGTTTTCGTCCGTTGAAACGCCTACAATCAAATAATCACATTGTGCTTTTGCTTGTTTAAGAATATTTAAATGTCCAACGTGAAACATATCGAAGACACCGGTCGTATAACCAATTTTATATTTTTTCATAATGCTATTTTATCATAAAATTGATAGATAAACTATTTACGTTCTTTAATTAGTGATTCCATAATTGAAATCATTTGGGTGACTGCGTATTCAAGATGCAATTTTTTATTCTCAAGATAATATTTTCGGTTTTGTTTTCCAATTGCATCTAATTGTTCTATTGGGTGGATTATCAATTCATCTAATTTCAAAGCAATATCGTCAGAGGTTTGATCGGCAAAAACATTACCAGAAGAAGCCTCTTGGAGAAGAATTTTTCCATCTCCTTTAAGCATTCCAAAAACAGGTCTAGAATACATTAAGTATTCAATTGCTTTTTGTGGAATCATATCGCTTGTATATGAATCGTGATATAAAGGAACAAACAAGATATCTGCTTCTTGATAATATTTGACAGTTTCTTCGGGTGGAACTCTGCCAATTAAATGAACATTCTCGAGATGTAAATCTTTCTGGAGCTGAGCAAGTTTTTGATCATCGTGCCCAGAGCCAACAATATCTACAATAATCTTATCTTTATTGTTACATAAAAGAAGACTTCGTAATAATAAATCTAAATGCGTAAAATAAGCAGTTGTTCCACAATATAAAAGGTGTAGTTTTCCATCCTTTTTATATTCGTGATTACTAACAACATCTTCCGTTGGACAAGCATTAATTGATGGCTGATAAATATGCGTCATCGGCTTATTTACCCTAAGGTAATTCTTAATATAATTAAGTGCTGATGGTGATGAATATGAAATATGGTCAAAATTTTGATAAAGTTTTTGAGAATATTTTTTCATGATATTAAAGCCAAAAGTATCTCTTTTTAAAATACCGCCAGCAATAAATGAATCTGGCCAAATATCTAATCCATATAAAAAGTTTGGAATCTTATTCTTTCGACAATATTTTCCTGTATAGGCGATGCTAAATAGTGGAGATAATGCGATTGATAAAACGATATCAAATTTTTCATCTAATTTTCGCAATTCTTTTTTAAACAAATGATTTGAATCTAGATAGCTAAAAAGTTTATTTAATTTTCCACCTTTACAAGCTTTTGTATTGACTCGAATAATCTTAATATCACCATATGTTTGGTACTTCTCGTATTCTTCATATCCGGCATAATAACTTTCTAATCCATATAAAGGGCGACCAGTTAAAACAGTTAAATTATTTCCTCTATTTGCTAACTCTTTGGCGATAGCATTAATCGAAAATGCTTCTGGATAAAATCGAGGGCAAACAATCAAAATTTTCATCCTATTTATCTCCAAAGTAAGTTAAAAAATCATTTTTAACAAATTGATAAATGAATTTTTTTGAACTTTCTATCGCATTTTTAGATTTGGTGGTTAATTGGTCTTTTTCATCAACAATCTTCAGTAAAATCTCTTTCAATGAAGAAAAATTATTTATGTCAAAAATAAAACCATTATAGTCATTCTCGATTAATTCCGAAACTTGACTATATGAAGAAACAAGAACAGGAGTTCCGGCGATTAATGATTCTACAAGAGATCCGGGGGTTCCTTCGCCATAATACTTTGTTGGCAGGCAAAATAAATCATATTTTGTTAATATCTCATAACACGCTCTAGGATCCACTACACCACAATAAGAAATATTCTTATCTATTAATTTAGATAACTCATTTTTATCTGGTAATTGATTAGCCCCATAAATATCAAGTGTGATAAGTGTTTTATCTTTATTGATATCCTTCACCACATCAATTAATTCGCGAATTCCTTTTGACTCATGAATTCTTGAAAAGAAGATACATTTTAATGGGGTTTTAGAATTAAATTTATTATGCTCTGGAATTGATTTAATATCGATATCTCTAAAGTTTTCTAAAATTACAACATTGCTTAACGAATAAAATTTTTCATAGCAGTTCTTTAAAATATTATTTTCAACAACAATATAGGATAGATTTTCGAGATGTTTTTTCATTTTGCTGTCATCCAAGTTATTGAATTCACATTTTAAAATAAAATTGTTTATTTCATCAGCGTTTAAATGTCGAACCATTTTATCAATTGTTCCAACACCAACAGGGCAAAAGACAACTTTGTTATTCTTTTTGTGCATTCTTTTTTCAACGAATGGAATGACTAAACGACAACCATTTGGTCCAGCCATAATTAAAATATTATCACCGCGATTAATTGATTTTTTTATTCTAGATAATATTGAAATAAATCTAAATTTCCAATTATGTAAATCAATTAGGTTTACAAAATAGCCATTCTTCTCAAGAAGATTTTTATACAGCCTGATTTTAATACAACCACCATCGGATAATTGCATTCCATTTTGATTATTTCCAATGATAGTAATAACTTTTTTACCATTATCGGGAATTTCATTTTTCTCGTTTTTACATAACTTAATTGATTTATTTTTGATATCGATAACGGCAAGATCACGAGCATCCGAGAAATACGCGATTGGTAATCCAATAATAAATGCATATATCTTTTGAGAATTTAATGCGACAGAAATCATCGTAATAATAAAGAATAAAATAATCAAAAACATCGAATAATCTGTTATTGTTTTTTGTTTCTTTTTTGAAAATTTATATAAAGCATAAATCATTCCAAAATGGAAAAAGAAAGTTCCAACTAAACCAAAATTGCATAATGTTTCTGAAATATTATTATGTGACCACCCAAAACCAAAGGACGAAGATCTAAAGAATCCTTGAACACCATATCCAAAAATTGGTTTTCTTAAAAACATTGTCATTCCATCGAGGAACATCTCAAATCTTGATGCAGTAGAAGCATCGTATGGACGATTGTTTGTTGGATTTGCCCCAAAAATTAAATTAAAAAAGCTTGTCATTCTTTTACCGATTTCACTAAAGAATGGCAATGTCCATAGCAGGGCAATTAATCCACCTAGCGCAAGTAAAACAATTAAGGAAATCCACCACTTTTTCTTACCGAATAAAAGAAAGATAAAGAACACAATCATCGTAACAGCTAAGAAAATAAAAATCTTTGAGCCTGTTGTAATACCGACCAAGAACGAAAAAATAAATGGAATAAGAAGCAAGACTTTCATCCATATTTTCTTTATTTTGAGAATGAATAATAATATTAAAGTCATTCCAAAAGCAATAAAGATTGCAATGTCATTTTCATCAGCAAAATCACCTCCAAGGCGATTAAAGTTGAGTTTAATAATGTCATCGAAATAGTGCCCAAAAAAGTAGACAGTAAATGCAAAAACACCTACAAAAGCCGCAAAAATTAGATATTTTATTACCCCTTTATTAGCTTTCGCATATGTATAAACAGCACAAGCAAAGGCTGTTAGGGCAAATGGCGTCACAACAAATGAATTAAAAGATCGATTTAATATCGTTGAAAGTAATGCGGAAACACAAAATAAAATAAGACTCAAATTAATAGCGTCAATTTTTATCTTTTTGAAAATAATTAAATCTAAACCTATTGTTAAAATGAATAAGGCTGATAAAACCCATGTAATGAAAGTTAATTGGTGAATAAAAGAACAAGCCGGAATTGAAAACATAATTAAAGCAAGTAAGCAAACTACAATACACTTAAATGCAAAATTTAGCTTTCCAAGATGATTTACTTGCGAACGAATCCAGTTAATCATTGTTGTCCTTTCTTTCTTTGCAAAGATAAACGCTGTATTCAAAAATTGGATTATTGAATAAGATCAAATATAAAACTCCTAATAGAAGTGGGAAAATTGAGGTTAACCAGTTTATATAGACGAATGTTCCAATTACCCCATATAGACAGAATAAGATCAGATATATAACAACAATTAATTTTCGTTCTTTTTTACTAGTAAAAATCTTGTCGTAAAACAAAATAACAAGAACGCTATAAATGAATAATATACTAAAAGCTAAGATTATGAGCAGACCATCGTTAGCCTGGCCTGCTTCAAGTAATTTCACAGTTAATTCAGGATTATCAACATATTTGCCATCTTTATCTGGAGTTAATAACAGATATTCACATTTTGAAGGCTGGTAGTCTTCACTATTTAGCAGATGTTTAATTACTTTTGACGTTCCATAAGGATCGACCTTAAATTCGATTTCATATGATAATGTTAGACGGCTTTTAAATAACCGAGCATCAGAAAAATAACTATAACCATAATCACCATATAATTCAGTTAATCGTGGTCCAGATAGTTCCTTACTTTTAATAATGTTATTAATGGACGCCGTAAATAGAACACGTCCATTCTCGACAATTGGTAAAACAGCATTTTCTTTAATGTTTATTAACTCCTCGTATTTTGAGAGGTTATATTTTGTTAATAACTTATCAGCAAGTTGATCACTAATAAAAATAAATGTATCACAATCAAAACGAGCAGAAATCATTTGACGGTTTGGAAGAAAATTACTATCAAAATAAGTTGAAATTTTTCCACCATCTACAATAAATTGGGTCTTATCTTCAGATGTTTTAATAGAATATGTTTGTTGATTGAGAATCTGAACTGGATAATTAAAACAATAGGTTTCATTAGAAATTAAACGACGTGTATCTTTTGGAAATTTTGTCGTTTTCAACCAGTTATCTAAGCTAGTGAAATGATTTCTAACACTTTCTTCTTCAGTAAATTTATTTTTGCTAACTCTTAGAGCAGATGGATTATATTTTTGATAATGGTTTATTTTGTTGTAATTACTCAAAGAGTAACTGATTTTATCAACTTTATAACTCGATGTTTGGATTAAAAGTAAAGTACAACTTAAAAGAATAGCGACTGTTGAGAATAAAAATAAAATAATTTTATTGGTCAAAATTTTCTTCATTTTAAAGTCTCAACCCCAAAAGATGTTTGAAATCATTCTTACGATACAAACTAAATATAAAACAATTCAAAACAATTAATGCTGCTCCAACAACAAAACCAACACCAAACCATAAGAAATAGTTTTTAATCAGCATTAATGGAAGAATTAGTCCACAGTTAGTGATGATTATAATTAATAATGTGAAGATAGTTTTTTTATCTAATGGAGCCATTTTAAATAATTTCCAACATTCGATATATTTAAATATATTAACAACGATTTGTGAAATCAATAACGCTATTGTTAAACCATAAACAGGTTCGAAAGAAAAAGCAAATGCCATTGCTATATATGTTCCGAAATAAATAAATCCATTAAAAAGTTCATATTTTTCATTTCCAGTCATAGCTAACATCGACCCGTTTGGACCAGTTATTGCTGAAACAGCACTAGCGAGTGCCATAATTGTTAAAATCATTGGATATTTCGTATAGGATTCACCGAATAACTGAAGAAAATTATTGCTGAAAATAATGAAGAATAAATAAAACGGAATCGCAATATATGAATTAATTCTTGTATTAAAACGATATGTTTGAATAAGATCAGTAGTATTTTTTTCTCTTTTGAATTTTGAATAAATTGGTTTAGTTAAATTGTTTAAAACATTTGTAAAAACAAGAATCAGATTAAGAATACTGGTTGAAACAGAGATAGTTGCTAAAGCAACAGTATTATTAAAAATTGATCCTTGGAGAACTTTTGTGAGTTCGTTACCAAGGTTATATGTTACAGTCACACCAAAAAAGAAGAAGATTGAAATTAACTCATTCCTAGTAAAACGAAGATTTAGTCCTTTCAATGTTTTAACAACAATTGGAATCGCAATTAGAGAATAAATAATGATATAAAACACTAAATAATTTTCTTGAAATCCTTTTAGATTACCAATAACCATAAACACTATCGCACACACCAAAAGAAACATCTTTGGGATTAATGTCTCAAATATGACAGATAGATGATATTTACCACCGCCCTGAAAATAAGCAGTAATTAAAGAGTTAACGCCCATTAAGAAACCGGTAATTGTTACGAATATTGATAAGATACGATTTAAATTTGTGATAGCAACAAAGTTATACAAAAGAAAATAAATAATTGGTAAAACAAATAAATAAATGGCTAAGTAAAGGGTAAAACATTTATTGAAAACATTTCCTTTTTGCTCGCTATTTTTGACTTCGCGAATTAAAAATGAATTTAAGCCGAATACACAAATGCATGATATTAGCGTTGATAAAGAAAGCAAATATTGGACACGCCCATAAGCATCAGCTTCTAAAACTTTAGCCAAGAAAAAATTTAAACCAATTCCAACAATAGAAGAAAAAATTGATAAAATGTATGTAAAAATATTTATATATTTATTCGCTCGACTTCTCATCATCATTTTCGTTCTCGATTGTCTTTAAAAATAAAATATTTATACTCATCGAATAAATCAACATGAGGAGCAGGCGTCATATAGTCACCATATAATTGAGTGAGATATTGGTCATATTCATGGACGCCATAATACTTTTTACTCCCAAATTGATATAGCTTTGGATTACCAAAAACCTGGATATCAAAAAGCTGTTTCTGATACTTATATCCAGAACTCATACTAACAACTTTAGATGAATTGTTTGAATTATACTTTTGTTCAAGCTTATCAAGCCTACTTAATAATTTTCTATATCGATAAACTTTTAAGAGCATGTGAATTATCTTTTTAAAGACGATTTTCAGTTTTGAATTTTTCTCACTGGTATAAAAATTTTTATAGTAAAGAATCTTTTTATATTTATTTAATTTTTTTGCTTGTTGAAGTTTCTTCTTATCATCATCTGGAGGATTATCTAGAGGGAAGATATCAAGAATCAAACCTCTCCACGATTGGTTTTTTGTACTTTTAATTCTTGTATCAATAAAAATAGTGTTTTTTAAATACAAAATAGCATGAGGGGAATTGTGCTGTTTATTGTTTAAGTAATGCGAATAAAAAACTGTTTCATCATCATTATTTAAAAAATATTCCTTTAATTTTTCGTAATCAGGTCTAAACATCCCAACATCAAGATCAACATCCCACGGAATGTAACCACGATGTCTCACTGCACCAAGCATCGTTCCAGCAATAATGTAATATTTCAAATTTAATTTTTCACATAAAGTATGAAAATAGTCGATTAGGTCGAGTGAGACTTGTTGTGCTTGCACCAATTCTTGCTGTTGCATGCAAGCATTATACCATATAAATTAGATAAATATTATTTATTTATATAACTTTCAAATATATGAATGTATTCTAATGCAGCATTTTCAATCGTATATTTTTGAATATCCCTTAAATTATTTTTTGAAAACGCATCATATAATTCATTATCGCTAATTAATTTTTGCATTTTTTCTTTTAACTCAACGCGATTGTTAACTTCAAATACAAAACCATTTACATTGTCTGTCACAACATCAGGAATACCGCCAACACGTGGAGCAATGATTGGTAAACCAAAACTCATTGCTTCAAGAATAGTCATTGGGTTTCCTTCAAATAAGGAAGTTAGAATAAAAATTTTGGATTCATTATAATATAATGAACAGTCATTGACTGCACCAACAAATGTTACTAGATTTGCTAACCCAGAATCTTGACTGTACTGTTTATTTTGTTCAAGGAGTTCCCCGTCTCCAACGCACAAAACAGTAAGGTCTTTGCCTTCTTTTTTCAACTCACCAACAACATCAAAAAGAAGTTTATGGTTCTTCCATTCTGACATGTGGGCTACAATGATAAAATCATATTTTTTATTATTGGTGTATTTGCAAATTGGTAACTGAATTCCATTGAAAACACAAGGGAAATTTTTGTGATGTGAGTCATCAATTAATTTTTTAATCGAACTAGATATAGCAATTAAAGAATAATTATTTATTTTAACGAATATCTTTCTTAGAAAGACTTCAAATTTAGAAACTAAAACAGTTGGAAGGGTATGAATTGTTTCAAACAATTTCCAATTTCTTTTTTTAAAGCCGAAAGCAAAAAAATAAGTTGCTAAACAACTAAGATGGAAATGAATAACATCTGGGTTAAATTCTTTAACAATCTTGCGAAATCTTCTAGCACTTTTAAAATCGAATCGACTTTTTTTGTTACAACAAATAATGTTCAAATGTTCAAATGATTTATCTATCGGACCGTAAAGAGAAATAACTAAAACATCATGGTTTTGTTTTTTGAAATTAGCAACTAGTCCATCCAATAATGTCTGGGCTCCACCACGATAATTAATTGAGTTAATTACTTCAATAATTTTCATTTTATAGAAACCTATTTTCTCATTTTAATGACTTTGGCGGGATTACCAGCAACAACGCTATATGGCGGAACATTCTTAGTCACAACTGCACCAGCTCCAACAATGGCACCATATCCAACAGTAACACCTTTTAAAATTACTGCACCACAGCCAACCCAATTGTCGCCCTCAAAAATAACATCTTGATCATTTTCAAGTAATTTTTCTTTTTCTTCATCAATTTGAATCATTGGTTTATCTACAATATCAAAGCAATGATTTCCAGTAATAATTGAAACATTTGGACCAATTAGGATGTTATCACCTAAAATAATTTTTGCTTTTGCTGAAATCATTAAAATGTCTTGATTCAGAATAATATTGCTTCCAAAAGAGATATTTTTAGTTCCAACAAAAGTGCACCTTTTCCCAATGCGGATATGTTTTCCGTGTTTTGCAAAAGAATGCACAATAAAAAAATTCTTTATTCTACGGAAGAAACCACAAACTTTGACACAAAAATTATACACAACAATTACTCGCCTTTATCGCAAACTCCAAAGAATGTTTGGAAAAAAATCTTAATATCTAATAAAAAACTAAAGTTTTTGTAATAATAGCCATCTAAATCGCCTTTTTCTTTAGTTGTTATTTTAGTTCTTCCGTGAACCTGTGCATACCCAGACATTCCCGGGCGGATTAAATTCGCTCCGTTTTCTGAACGAATCATAATGGTAACAGCATCATTTGAATTATTAATTAATGGCCGAGGGCCAATAAAACTCATTTGTCCGATTAAAATATTAATTAATTGAAGTGTTTCATCTAGAGATGTTTTTCTTAAAAATTTACCAAATTTACTAACTAAATCTTTTGAATCGGGTTCGCAACTAGCCATATTTGGGTTGGCGCATTTTCGCATTGATCTAAATTTAAAACATTTAAATGTTTTGTTATTCTTGCCAACACGCTTGCTTGCAAATACTGGATTGCCTCTAATGACAATTGTATTCACAATTAAAATCCACCACCACAAAAGTAAGAAACAAACAACAATACCAACAAATGAACCAATGGCGTCGATTAGATATTTAAATGGTAAATATATTTTTTGCGAAAGTTTCATAATTTATTTATTATAATCTAAAAAAAAACCTGGTGTCTAATTTTTGTGATGAGTAGATATCTGATATTCGCGTGATATTTGCTGTATCATATTTAATATAAAATTAAATTTGGTTCAATAATTTAGATGCTTTGAATGTGAAATTACATTATATTTTGCTAATACAACTCATTGATTTTATCAATAATTTGTTTCTTTGCATAAACTGCTCTTTCTTTAAAGAAATGAATCATTGAATCATGTTTATATGTGAGATTACTATTGTATGTATTATTCCATCGATAGTAAGATTCATTTACACCAGGAATGTACTTTTCAAATAACGAATCAATTAATTGTGTGCATTCATCGCTGCTTAGTTTTGAAAACAAACTATCCATCCGATTAAATAGCTTTTGCCTAAATTCAAGATTTTTAGCGACTAAGAAAAGCATTTTTGTTCCGACTTCATATTTCGACATGATTGGATTGAATTCTGGAGTTTGGTTGTAACCTCCATCATAATCTAAATCAAAAAACATAAATTTAATTTTGCCATTATCACGCGCAATCCACCATTCGTTGTTATTCCAGAAAGTCCAATCTGTATTCGAAATGTATAATTCAAATAAAAAGTAGTCAATAAAGCTGTCGATATTTACTAAATTACAAAATTCAGAATAAACATCATCGGTAAAAGTTTTTTTAAAAAATGAAAAATAATTTTTGAAATAAACACTATCTTCAAAGTGCCCTTCTTCCACTAAACCATTTTTAATGATAACTACATCATCAACTAAGTATTTTTCTTCTAAATATGTTTTATCATATTTGTCGGTTATAAAGTAAAGCCCCCAAAATTCTCCGTTTAAATAAAGATAAACACCGTTTTCCTGTTGTGCTTCGGCATTTAGATTAAAATGTTTTGCAATCGCAGAATGAAATACATCAGTTAATGGAAAATTTGGGTTATTACCACCGCTTCTTAGAGAAAATGCTTTACATCTTAATCCGTTAAAATCGTAAGAAAAATGATTGTTATAATCGTATGTATATCTCGAAAATATATTAAATCCTTTTTTTGATAAACATCTTGAAGAATTTCCATGTATGCGAATTCCAACACGTTGATTACAGAGAACATGATTACTATTACTAATATACTGGAGACTCGCAACCCTTTCCCAATCTATTCCACTCTGAGTAAAATTACCCGGCATATTATAATATGGCGTAGATGGATCATAGTCTGAACTATTTAAGTAGTCATCAAAGATTTTGCCATTACAATAGATACCCTTTTCAAATCCAAATAAATTGTCAAAATTCGTTGAAATAGAAATTAATTCATAATCATTAATAAAATGTTTTTGTCCAACCCAGTAAGATGCTGTAGTAATAGGTGAATAATTTCCATTATCATCAACAGACATTGCTTTTACAACAACGCATTTACTTACTGGAGAAGTTTGTAATTTTGGTATATTTATTGCACTTATATCTGTCCGAGCAGAAAGAACATTTGGTTGAGAAGAAATATCTTTAATTTTTATTTGATTTGTATAAACATCAGAATTAAATGTTGGATCAGAACTATCGAGTGTATAGACTATTTTATGATGATTCGGTGATTCGATTTTAAGATTAAATTCCTCATTGTAGACACCTGATTTGTGGCTAAAATGAGGTGCTTTTAATATTTCTTTTTCAATGTAACACTCATTATTTTCAAATCCTGGAGTTGGATACAGCATCGTTGTTTCACGATTTTTTACACCAAAAGATATGTCATCACGTAAACCTTTGAATGAGAAAAAATCTATTGGTTTATTTTCACTGTTCAATAAATATAGAATCTCCCCATTAGCTTGACTCAAAGTAAATTGACAATGTAATTGATTATTAACAACTTTTTCTTTTCTTCCACTACACGAAATTACCAAATAGGAATGGGGGGCAATATCAAAAGAGGGAAAAATATAAGGATTATTCAATTCGCTTTTTTTATACAAAACATAATTTTCCAGATTTATTGAATCATTGGTATCATTATATAACTCAATAAAATCGTTTGCTTCATTAGTGCTATCTAAAAAACAATGCACTGTACTAGAACAAACTTCATTTATTAATAATTTGCCGTATCTATGATAAATGGGGTCATGAATCCCCGAGCAAGAGCACAATGCAATGAAAATAAACGGTAAAAATAAAGTGTATTTTAAATTCATTTTGTATCTTGGTTAAATAGTCCAACAGTAACTATAACGTTCAAGTTACCGTTTCTAGTTCTTATTTTATCAACCATTTCTTTGATTAATTTTTGGTTCTTCATCACAATGTTATATTCCACCACAAACATTGTTCCCATATCGCTGCTTTTTATACGAAATAGCTTAGATTTGTGGCAATATTCACACAGAATATCATCGAAAACACCTTCGTAATTAAGGTCTTCTGGTATCGTGATTTTAAGTGAAAAAGTTTTTTTATTTTCAAATGGAAAACCAACAAGCTTTAAAACTGTATAAAACAAAACGATTGCGCCATAAAAAATTAATCCAGCATAAATATAACCAAATCCAAAAACGAAACCTAAAACAATAGCAAACAATAAGCATGTAAGATCTTCGAATGTTCTTTGCTGACTTCGAAAACGTAGAATAAAAAATACACTGACAATTGCGACGATAAATCGACCATAAAAAGTATCTAATTCGGTTCCATTAAATTTAACAAAAATAACATTCAAAAGTAAATTTAAAAAACAAACAATAATCGGAATTAATATCAAAGAGATAGGCATATCCTGATACAATCTTTTGTTTTTGTTTAAAAAATAATAGATGAATCCAAATGCAATGCTAAGCACACTGCATATACCAATACACAAAAGCACTTCTTTCAGTGTTGGGCTATAAGATAGGACAGGTTCTAAAATACTCATTGTCGTGTTTTCTCCTTAATGTTTAATTTATAAAAAGTTCCAATTTTTGAGAAAGAAACTGGATATATTTTATTACATGAAAGAAGATTTGCCAGCCATAAAGGATAATTTTGTGTATTTTTAATTTCTAACAGGCAGTATCCCTCTTTTAATAATGGAATTGCTTTTTCGCTGTGTTCCCAAACGAAATCCTTCGTTTCGTTGCATTTAATATTAAAATCTAATGTTATACGTAAATCCGAATTATCTTTCGATTTAAATGAAATACGATCATAGCTTAAAAGTGCATATGGTCTAATATTGTTTGTTAACACAACACCGGCAATTTCGTCTAATACATTTTGATCTAAAAATTTTTCTTTTTTAGGTATAATTTTCTTATAAAAGAAATCGTCTATTTCACTATCGGTTAGTTCGACTCTTCTTTTGCCAACAGTTCCATCACATTTCTTTTTTATTTCGAGATAATTAGATTTTTGTCCTTCATATTTTCTAACTCTTATTTTTTGTTTATATGTTGGCTTAGAAATGGATGTTCTAATTAAAAAATTGTTATCATCATCAACATATATGTTTTTTAATGAATAATAGCCTTTATCGGCACAGAATTTATCTAATTTTAATTTTTCACAAAAACATTTAAGGAGTATTTCTTTTTGAGAATCTGATATTGCATATTTCTTCTCAATTCGTTTGAAAGATAAATCTGCCATAACTTATTAATCTTTTCTAAACAAATCTCTTGGATAGACTTTGTTTCTTATGTCATCTAATATTGCATTGTAGCACAAGAGTTAACATTTGCACAGGAAAGTTTACGAACTGTTCCCTGTCTGGATACAGCTGTTGCAGGTGTCAAGTGGCACGGGCACTCTGCTGTAATTTTTCCGTAATTTCACCTATTTTTAATGAAAAATCACCCCATTATAGGAGTGACTAATTTGCAAAAAAGTGCGATGTAATCGGGGCTTTTTCCAATTACTTTGTATCTCTTATATTAAGAGATACAACTGTTTCAACGTGAAATGTCCTTGGAAACATATCAACAGGTTGCACTACTTCTATCTTATAATCAGTTGATAATATTTCTAAGTCTCTAGATAAAGTTGCTGGATCACAAGAGATATAAATTATTCTTGAAGGTTTAATAAGTTTTAATGCATTTAAGAATTCTGGAGTACTTCCTTTTCTAGGAGGATCCATAATAACAACATCATAATGAGGTAATTCTCTATTTATAAATTCAGTACAATCATCTTCTAATAAAGTAATATTTTTGATGTTATTCATTTCAGCGTTCTTTTTCGCATTTATCACTGCTTCTTTTACTACTTCTACTGATGTTACATGTTTAACATATTTAGAAGCAAGTAAACCTATAGTACCTACTCCTGAATAAGCATCAAGTAATTCATCTTCTTTAGTTAATTTTGCTAACTCAAGTGCTTTTGAATATAACACTTCAACTTGTTTAGGATTTACTTGGAAGAAACTTTTAGAAGATACATTAAAATTAAGACCTAATATTGAATCTTTAATAAAGTTCTTACCATATAATACTTTTTCTTTGTCTCCTAAAATAACATTAGTGTCTCTTTTATTAATGTTATAAATAACAGAAGATATATTCTTATGCTTTTGAGTTAATTCTTTAACTAAATCACTACGATTATAGAAACTATCAACACTTGCGATAATAACTACCATTACTTCATCAGTTAATGAAGATGTTCGTATTAGTAAATGTCTTATAATTCCTCTTCTAGAATCTTCATCATATGGATCAATATGATATTTTTCCATTAAAGATGCAAAAGTAGATAAGATGTCTTTAGCTCTAGTGTCTTCTATATTACACTGCTTTAATGGAATGATTTTATGAGTATTTGATTTATAAAATCCATATATAACATGATGATTGGCTTTTCCAAAAGGAACTTGAATTTTATTTCGATAATGTTCAGGATTTTCCATTCCTATACATGGATTAACTTTTATATCTTTAAAGTGCCCTATTCTAATTAAATCTTCTTTTACTTTATTAGTTTTATATTCAAGTTCATATTTATATGATGCATTTTGAAATACACATCCTCCACATGAAGTAGATATCGGACACTTTGGATTTATTCTATCTTGAGAAAAAGATAATAATTTTCTTATTTTTCCATAAGATACCCCTGCTCGAGAATAAGTAACTTCTATTTCAGCTTCTTCTCCAAGTAAAAGAGCATCTACAAAAATAACTCCATATACAGTTTTAATTATTCCTTTGCCTTCACTTGAAATGGCAACACATTTACCTTTAATAATCTGTTTAGAAATCATACACTTCATTATATAATGTTATTAATATAAACATAAGGAAATCAATTTATGAAAAAATCCGTTTTATTATTTATATTGCCTCTTTTAACTTTAGTTGGTTGTAAAGATAATAACTCTAATCCTCAAATTCCAATAAAAGAATATGTAACATACACTGTAGATTTCTCAAAAGATGAAATCAAAACAACTGATAGTAGTTCAGGTAATTTTGCATCTGTTATGAAAGATAATCTAAATCTTGAAAATGAAATAGTTTCTAGCGTAGCAGGACAAGGATTTTTCCAAATTAATGTTAACTGTAAAGATCACGATAATAACCCATTTAAATCATTAATAATGTCATCCAAATCTCAAGATGGTATTTTTACTCTTAACTTTGTTAAGAAAATACACTCTTTAACAATACACGCTTCTCCTTATGCTTCTTGGATAGAGTATACTCAAGAGTGGAGTGTAGATAGTGAATCAACATTAGATGTAAATGAAGAAACTTGGGATATCACTCCTTTTGATACTTCATTAACTGAAGTTCCAACTTATCAAAAAGAATTTACTATTGAAGACACTTCTGCAGTTATTAAAGGAACAATGTATAAAAGAGTTATTGTTCGTCAAATAGATTTTACATTCGAAAAATAATTATTTTTCTTAATCGTATTCTTGTATTATCATTGTTAAAGCAATATGAAAAACTGGATTAAAAGTTTAAAACTAAGATTAAGTGATTTATGCCTATTAATAGGTTTTATCCCTTTTGCTTTATATTTAATTTTTGGCCAATTATTCATGCAATATGCTGATCCAAAAGAAGTTGCTTTCTCTTTATGGGCAATCATAATTAGTTTTATTGTCTCTTTAATTGCTTGGGGTTCTTACATTTATTTAGAGTTCAAAAAGCAAAAGAATATTCCTAATAAATGGATCACCATTATTTTTATTGCTTTAGCATTAATCAATGTAATTACTATTGTTGCTCAACCAGCCTCTTTTACTGAAGGAGTAGTATCTAGAATTGATAAACCATTCCTTCCAATAGATACAGTTGTTGATGTTCCAATTGTAATTAGTAGTACTCATAAATTATTTTTCTC
>JAKSVK010000017.1 GCA_024408075.1 Bacilli bacterium
TAGAATTAGACGTAAATTGTTAATTATTTGATATTGATTATAAAAATAGTTAGAAAAATATGTTGATATTTTTATTTTGTTGAGGATAAACCCTTATATTGATACAATATAGCCAATACGAAAGGGGATTGATTTTATTATGAAGTATGTTTTTAAGAAATTTACTCTCAAAAACTGGTTATTCATAGGACTAATATTGCTTTTAACTATTATCCAAGTTTTCTTCACAATGGAAATTGTTGGTTCGGTTAATGGCATTACTGGAACAATTACTGGTATAAATCCTAGTGGTGTTCCTTCCTATATAATAACTAAAACTACACAAGAAGTTTGGCAATGGGGCATTTATATGATTGTCTGTGCTCTACTTTTATCAGCGGCTCAAATCGGTATTCAATTTTTGGCTTCAAAAAACGCTGCAGATATTGCCACACAATTACGTGACTCTTTATATGAAAAAGTTAACAAGTTCTCATTAAGCGATCTTGCTAATTTTTCAACAGAATCACTTATTACTCGTACAACAAACGATATTCAAAATGTCCACATGGCTTTATTAATGGCGTTTAGAACAGTCTTTGTTGCACCTGTTACTATGATTTGGTCCATAGTTTTACTTGTTAAGACCGCATCTAAACAATTAACTTTAGTTACAGCTATTTGGTTAATTCTTATGATTGTTGTTGTTATCTTTTTAATGTTATTGGTAATGCCAAAGTTCAATGCTATTCAAAAGCTTACTGATGGACTTAATGTTGCCTCTAGAGAAAACCTTACTGGTGTTCGTGTTGTCCGTGCGTTTAATGCTGAAGAATATCAAGAAGGCAAATTTAAAGAAACAAATGAAAAATATACTAAACTACAAATATTTGTTGGAAAAGCTATCGCGTTATTTACTCCATTTATTACATTTGTCATGATGGGATTAACGTTAACTATTCTTTGGGTTAGTGCTTATTTAATTAATGGAAAAAGTGTCGCAGCTGCTCAGCCAATGTTTGCAGCTACTAACTCCTTTGTTATGTTAGCAACTCAAATTATTATGAGTTTCGTTGTCCTTATTATGATTATGATATTATGGCCGCGTGCATGTGTATGTGCAAAACGTTATAGAGAAGTTATGATACATGAAATTTCAGTTAAAGATCCTGAAAATCCAGTTGAATTTAAAGAAAAAGGTACTATTGAATTTAAAGATGTTGGATTTGCATATCCAGGAAGTGGAAAAGAAGCCGTCAGTCACGTTAGCTTTAAAGTTAATAAAGGCGAGACACTTGCTTTAATTGGTGCAACTGGTAGTGGAAAAACTACAATCATTAATTTAATTCCTAGATTTTCTGATGCAACTAGTGGAGAAGTTTATGTTGACGGAGTTAACGTAAAAGAAGTTTCTCAAAATGCACTTAGACAAGTGATTGGATATACTCCGCAAAGAGGGTTTCTTTTCAAAGGAAACATTCGTGAAAATATTGCATTTTCGAATCCTGAATTAAATTTAAAAGACATTCAAGAAGCGGCAAAAATTGCTGAAGCTGATTCGTTTATATCAGCAAAAAGAGAACAATATGAATCACCTGTTGCTCAAGGAGGAACAAATTTCTCTGGCGGACAAAAACAAAGACTTTGTATTGCTCGTTCAGTTGCTAAAAAACCTGAAATACTAATTTTTGACGACTCTTTCTCTGCTCTTGACTATAAGACAGATAAAATTGTTCGTGGAAATATTAAGAAAGCTTTACCAGGAACTACTAGAGTAATTATTGCTCAACGTGTCGGTACTATTATGGATGCCGATCAAATCGTTGTCTTAGATAAAGGCGAAGTAGTAGGACTTGGCAAGCATGAAGACTTAATCAAAAATTGTGCTGTTTATAAAGAAATTGCGCTTTCTCAACTTTCTGAAGAAGAATTAGGTCTTAAGAAAGGAGGCAAATAATCATGGATAAAATTTCAAAACTTAAAAATAACCATTTAGGTGATTTGGTAAAATCATTTAAGAAATATTATGCATTATTTATCATATCTGTCTTCCTTCTTATTGTTTCTGTTGTATTTTCAATTCTTACCCCTTCAAGAATTAGAGATCTTACAAACTGCTTAAATCCTGGCATTGGTAGTGGTGTATTTAATATTGATTTTACTAGGGTAACTAAAATTGCAATTATATTAGTTGTATTTATAGGATTATCATTTATTACTTCTGCTGCATCCGGATATATTTTAAATACTATTATTCAAAAATATTCTAGAGATACAAGAAGAGATATTGTTTCAAAAATTAATAGATTACCTCTTAATTATTTTGACACCAAACAAATTGGCGATATTCTTTCTGTTATTACTAATGATGTTGATACTTTATCCACCTCTTTACAAAACTCTATAAATATGTTGATTCAAGCAGGCACAATGTTAATTGGCGTCATTATTGCGATGTTTATTGCTTGCTGGCAAATGGCTATTGCGGTTGTCTGCTCATTACCACTTATGCTTCTTGTATTATTCTTGGCATTTAAGATTGGTACACCTCAATTTAATAAGACTCAACAAGTCCTTGGTGAAGTTAACTCAATTGTTGAAGAAGATTTTTCTGGACAAATTGTTGTTAAAGCTTTTGGAGTTGAAGATAGAAAAATTGTTAAATTTAAAGAAGAAAACGGAAATCTTGGTAAATTTCTCTTTAAATCACAAGTTTGCGGTGGACTTATTGAACCATTCATGTCTTTAATTTCATATTTAACTTATGCTGCTATCTTAATTATTGGCGGTGTCTTATATATGAAAGGTTCTATCAAAGATATTGGTGTTATTACTGGCTTCTTAGTTTATGTTGCCTTGTTCCAACAACCTCTTTCAGAGCTTGGACAAATAGGCTCAACTATTCAACTTGGTATTGCGGCAACTAACCGTGTCTTTACATTCCTTAATGAAACAGAACTTCCTGATGAATCAAACAAAGCTGATCAATTAGATACTGATCACATTATTGGAAATGTTGAATTTAATGATGTTTGCTTTGGTTATGACCCAAGTAAACTTACAATTAAACATTTCTCACAAAAGATTCAACCTGGAATGAAAGTTGCTATTATCGGACCTACCGGAGCTGGTAAAACTACATTAGTTAACTTACTAATGCGTTTCTATGAAACGACCAGTGGAGATATTTTGATTGATGGCAAATCAATTCATGATATGAAGCCAAGTGAACTTAGAAAAGTTTTTGGTATGATTTTACAAGACACTTGGGTTATCAATGGCTCACTTAGAGAAAACATTGTTTATAACCTTAAGAATGTTAGTGAAGACAGACTTAATAAGATTTTGGAAGAAACTAACTTAAAACATTATGTTGATACTCTTCCACAAGGAATTGATACTGTCATTCAAAAGGAATCTGCTCTATCAGCTGGACAAAAACAACTTGTTACTATTGCTCGTGCAATGGCTGAAAATGCTCCAATGCTTATTCTTGATGAAGCAACTTCTAACGTTGATACACGTACTGAAATTCTTATTCAAAATGCAATGGACTCATTAACTAAAGGTAGAACAAGCTTTGTTATTGCTCACCGTTTATCAACAATTAAAAATGCTGATCTTATCATTGTTATGAAAGATGGCAACGTTGTTGAAACTGGTAATCATGATTCACTTATGAAACTCAAAGGATTATATTCAGAAATTTATAATTCTCAATTCAATAGTTAATCGTTTATCTAACAAAAAAACATGAAGCACTCAAGAAAAATTGGGTGCTTTTATTTTTGATAGATAAATAATATTTGTTAAAATTTGTTTACTGGTTTATATTGTATTTATCTAAAAGATAAGGAGCAAAAATATGAAAAAGAGAATATTATTTATTATCATTAATCTTATTCTTGTTGGGATAGTTGGAGCATTAGTTGGTGTTTTATGTAAAGATAGACTTAATGATTCAATAGCTCTTGGTGGATTTATTGTATTGTTAGTTAGTTTAGCTTTTCCTTCATTTATTTATTTTGTTTCAAATAAGTTTGGTCAAGCTGCTTTAATTACAAGTGTTTTATTTACTGTTTTTGAAATTGCAACAGGTATTACTTTCTTATCAATAAGCTGTTCATCAAATAACCCGATATTAATTGCTGAAGCGGTTGAAATAGGATTATTCCTAATTGTAATTTTAGTAATCGTAGCAACCTATAAAAAAGAAACCAAATAATCAAACATTTTTAAACAGATGGCGTCTTTTTTAAAGGCGCTTTTCTTTTTGAATTTGTTTTGACGCTACTTAAATACATATTTTTTCTTTAATTTGTTCAAAATTAATGTAAAATTAATTTATAACATATTTTTCATAAGGAGAGGTTATGTATACACCTAAAATGAAGCTCACTGAGGAGCAACTCAGTATTCTTAGAGGTGAACAAGGAGAAACCAAAGCGAAGATAATGGAAACATTAGTTCGCTATGGCGATATTTTTGATGCACCGGAAATGGTAAAAGTGACACATGGATGTGGACACTTGGTTACATCATTTGGAATGGGACTATTAAAGCCTGTTTTTAGAATTTGTGATGAGATGATTGACGCAGGACTTAAGGTTGAGGATGGATTTACGATGGATCCTCGTCCAGTAGATTATAAAAATGTTAAATGCAATCTAATTGAAAAAGCTGTCTTTAATCTTGTGATGTATGGAAAACAAAAAGATTATGAAGAAAGACTTTTAAAGCTTGGTATGAAGGGAAATGATCCTTTCTCATGCGCGTGTTATTTTAAGGAAATAGGTAATATTCCTAAAAAAGGTGATGTTCTTTCTTGGGCTGAAAGTTCTGCAGTCAACTATGCTAACTCAGTTTTAGGAGCTAGATGTAATCGTAACTCTGGAATGATTGATATTTTTGGTTCAATTATTGGCTATGTTCCTAAATTTGGTTTATTAACAGATGAAGGAAGAAAAGCTACTTGGAAAATTACACTTAAATTAACTAAGATGCCAGAAGCACAAGTTCTTGGTTCTGCAATTGGTATGAAAGTTATGGAAGAAGTTCCTTATGTTGTTGGACTTGATAAGTGGATTGGAACTGAACTTAATGATGACGCAACAGGATTTTTAAAAGACTTTGGTGCTGCAACCGCTTCTAATGGTGCGGTTGGACTTTATCATATTGATAAAATCACTCCAGAAGCAAAAGAACTTGGTGAAAAACTCTTAGTAGATAATTATAAAGAATATGTGATTGATGATGCTGAACTTGAAAGAGTTTATAAGAATTATCCAATTATGTGGAAAAATAAAGACAAAGAAGGTCAAATGGCCTTCATTGGCTGTCCACATCTTTCACTCAAGCAGTTAAATGAATGGACAGATAGATTAACTACTGCACTTAGTAAGCAAAATAGAAAGAAAGTGGCAGTTAGAACTATTTTATGTACTGCTCCAGCTGTTAAAGAAGTATTTATGAAGAGTGAAAACTACAAGAAACTTATGTCTACTGGTGCAAAGCTTACTTGTATTTGCCCATTAATGTATTCAAACAATCCACTATGTAAGAAACATCGTATTATGACTGCTTCTAATAAGCTTAGAACTTATACATTAGCAAGATATTATACTACTGATGAATTAGTAGATAAGATTGTTGGTAAATAGGAGGAAAAGAAGATGAAACAGTTTAAAGGTCGTGTCTTAGCTGGTGGAACTTATAAAGGTGAATGTATTGTTAGCCATGGTGGACTTAATACTTTAGCTACTTTCCAAAGTTCTGCAATTAAACATGCTAAGAAAGTTATTGCTAGTGATCAAAATAACCCTGATTTATATGGTAAAAATATTACAGGTATTGCTCTTATTCTTCCTCAAACCATAGGTTCAACTACTGGTGGAATGGTCCTTCAAGTTATTTGTTCTATGAAGATTAATCCTGCATGTATGCTTTTTAGTGAATCTATTGATTCACTTGCTGCAGCAGGTGCTGTACTTTCTACCGTTTGGGAAAATTCAGATATTATTGTCATCGATCGACTTGGAAAAGAAATTTTAGAAACTGCAAAAAGTGGTGGACAAGTTGAAGTTAAAGAAGATGGCACTGTTATTGTTTATTAGGAGAAAAACATATGCAAAAACAATATGAACCGCTATTTACACCTTGGAAAATAAGAGATGTAGAAATTCGTAATAGAATTGTTATGACCTCAATGGGAGGTACATCTTTATTTGGCTGGATGGAGCCAGCACATTTTGATAAAGAAGCTGCTAAATTTATTTTAGAAAGATGTAAAAATAATGTTGGTTTGATTCTTCCTGGTATTGCACCTGTTAAAAACCCTATGATGGGTGGATGGCTATATTCAAATAAAAGAATGTATAAAGAGCTTAAAGAATTTATGGACGAAGTTCATAAAACTGGAGCTAAATTATTTGTTCAATTAACCGCAGGATTTGGTCGATCAATGGCATTAAATTCCTTAATGGCTAAATGCTGCACAAATAAAGTTTTTGGAGCAATAATGAAACCAATATTCAATATGAATTGGATTAATGCTGCTCCAAGTGCAACTCCAAATAGATGGGCAGAAGATGTTATTACTAAACCATTAAAAGAAAAACAAATTCTTAAATTTATTAAGGCATTTGCTAAAACTGCAAAGCTTTGTCAAGAAGCTGGAGTTGATGGAATTGAAGTTCATGCTGTCCATGAAGGCTACTTACTTGATCAATTTACTATGAGATATAGTAACTTGCGTACTGATAAATGGGGCGGAAGCTTTGAAAATAGATATCGTTTCCCAGTGGAAATTGTTAAAGCAATTAAGAAAGCTTGTGGAGAAAATTACCCAGTTTCATTACGTTATTCAGTCGTTTCTAAAACAAAAGGATTTGGAAAAGGTGCTGTTCCTGGAGAAGAATACGTTGAAGTTGGAAGAGATATGGAAGAAAGCGAAAAAGCTGCTAAATTTCTCCAAGATGCAGGATATGATATGCTTAACTGCGATAACGGAACATATGATGCTTGGTATTGGGCTCATCCACCAGGATATATTGGAAGAAATGTTAACTTAAAAGAAGTTGAACATATTAAGAAATTTGTCTCTATTCCAGTTGTTTGTGCTGGTAATATGGATGCAGATGTTGCTGCCAAATCTATTAAAGAAGGCAAATTAGATGGTATGGGCGTTGCTCGTCAATTCTTAGTTGATCCTGCTTGGGTTAGTAAACTTAAAGATGATAAAGAAGAAGACATCAAACCATGTATTCAATGTCATAATGGATGCTTTAATATGTGTCACTATAAAGGAGTGGCAAATGATCAAGCACTTAGTGACGCAATCCATATGGCAAGATGTGCATTAAATCCTGAAACAATGCAAAGTGGAAAATACTATATTTCCCCTGCGAAAAAGAAAAAACATGTTGCTATTGTTGGTGGTGGAATTGGTGGAATGGAAGCAGCTATTGTTTTAGCTAAGCGCGGACATCAAGTTACCTTATTTGAAAAGAGCAATGAACTTGGTGGAATTTTCATTACCGCTGCTGTTCCTTCATTTAAAGAAAGTGACCGTCGATTAATTGAATGGTATAAACGTGAAATCGTTAAATATCCAGCAATTGAAATTAAGCTCGGATTTGAAGTAAAAGATAAAGAATCCCTTGCAAAAGTGGCACATTTTGATGAAATTATTGTTGCAACAGGTGCTGAAAGTAATCATTTAAGAATACCTGGAAGTGAACGTTGTATTAGAGCAGTTGACTATCTTAACGGCAACAATAAAGTTGGTGATAACCCAATCATTATTGGTGGTGGATTAACCGGTTGTGAGATTGCTTATGATCTTGAATTACACGGTAAAAAACCTTCAATTATTGAGATGAAAAATGACCTCATTGCAGTACGTGGTGTTTGCCTTGCTAACTCCTCATATTTAAGAGATTATTTTGAATTTAAGAAAACACCTGTTTACTTAGAAACAAGTGTTAAAGAAGTAACTGATGATGGAGTTATTGCTGTTGATAAAAACGGCAAGGAATTCGAAATTAAAGGTAGTGCAATAATTACTTCTGTTGGGTATAAACCAATGCCTTTAATGAAAAAAGGTAGACATGTTCATTTAGTTGGTGATTGTTCTTCGGTTGGTAACTTAAGAACTGTTATTTGGCGAGCATGGGATGTCGCAATGAAAATTTAGATTTTCTAATACAAGAAGCAGTCGCGTGACTGCTTTTTGTTTGCAACAAAATATGATTTTTGTTTATAATTGGTAAGATATGGAAAATTTAGGCTGGATTGTATTAGTAACATTCATCGCTGGTTCGATTGGCACAGGACTTGGTGGCTTAATAGGCGCTCTTTGTAAAAAAGATTCTAAAAAGATTGTCTCGTTATTTTTATCTTTTGCTGCCGGGGTAATGCTTGCGGTTGTTTGTTTTGATTTATTAAAAGAAGCTATTGAACCATTTGATAAAAACAAGGATGATAAATGGATTATTGCAGTAGTTGTAGGATGTACAGTTGCTGGTTATTTAATTGTTTATGTAATAAACAAATTAATTGATAAAAAATTATCTAAAGAAGTTCCACATACATCAAAAAATCATCCTGAAGTACATGATGATTTAAATGAAATGATTCACGCCGACCACTTAGAACATCATAAAAAAAGTGACAATCATCTTTTTGAAGCTGGACTTGTGATGGCTATAGTTATTGCTCTTCATAATATTCCTGAAGGCATGGTTATTGGTGCTTCTTATGCTAAACAACCTAGCGTGATTATTGGTGGAAGTGGATTAATTATTGCAATCGTAATTGGTTTACATAATATTCCTGAAGGTATGGCTGTTTCTGTTCCTTTAATATCTGGAGGCACTAAAAAATGGAAAGCAGTTTTAATTACTGCTCTTTCTGGTTTACCTACAGTAATAGGAGCAATCATTGGTTTTTCAGTTGGAATGATTGATCATATTTATCTTTCAGTTTGTTTATCTTTAGCTAGTGGAGCAATGCTTTATGTAGTATTTGGTGAACTACTTCCTGAATCAATTTTGATGTGGAAAAGCAAGTTACCTGCATTTTTACTTTTAATTGGTCTACTATTGGGATTCGTTTTAGTACTTATTTAAGAGGTTATATGGAAGCAAAAAAGAAAAAAGAATTAATCATGACCTTAAAATATATTGGATTTACTTGTTCTGCAGGTGTAATTCAATTTTGTTCAACATTAATATTATCTTCGATTTGGACAGCAGAAAAATTTGCTAATGGGCCTGTATTATTTTATTTAATTGGCTTAATTTTATCAGTTATATGGAATTTAACATTTAATCGTAAATTTACTTTTAAATCAGCGGCAAGTTTTCCTATTGCAATGCTTAAAACTTTAGCATTTTATATTGTCTTTACTCCTGCATCATGCCTTCTTCAAGGATGGCTTACTAATGGAGTATTGGTTGAAAATTCGACATTAACTATTAATTCCTATCTAGGGTTGCCTGTTTTAGCTGGAACCGCGATATGTATGGTGGTGAATTTTTTATTAGAATTCCCATTCCAACGCTTTGTAGTTTTTAGAAATTCAATTGATACAAGCAATAAAAAAACTAATAAACAATCATAAAGAACGACAAAACACAATGATATATATTTAATTGTGTTTTTTCTTTATTCCTATTATTAAATTATTTTGGTATTATTGATTAGGTGAATAAATGAAATTTAGATATCGTATTATTTTCTTCGTTATTGGTATCGCTGGTATGGTTGCATTAATACTGACTGGCGATTTAAAAAATCAACCATGGGATAAACTTTGGTCTACAGAAACTCTTTTATTACTTTTGTATTGTATTTTAGTTTGGATTGGAATTTATGTAATACATTCGATAGCTTACTTAATTATTATGAAAGAAGATTGGAAAAAGGTTCCTTTCCATGTCATGCTTCGAGTTTGTACTTGTGGATTTGCCTTAAATAATGTTACCCCAGCAGGTCTTGTTGGAGGAGAACCTTATCGAATTATGGCTCTTAAAAGACATATTTCTACAGCTAGGGCAACAAGTTCCACTTTAACGTTTTCATTAATGTATACATTTGGTCATTTCCTTCTTTGGATTATTGGATCAATTGTTTATTTTGCTTATGGATTGCCTGGACCTTTATGGGTTTCTATTCTTCTAGGCATCATGGGTGGTATTTTGATCTTAATAGGTATCATCTTTGTCATTAAAAGAAAGAACGGATTTGCTTATCCAACAATGAAATTCCTTGCAAAACTGCCTTTTTTACGAAAAAAATTGCCTGCAGTAGTTGAGAAAAATAAACAATCCTATATTGAAATTGATGATAATATCCGTGACTTTAGAGGAGATCCTGTTAGATATGTCACAGTTCTTTCTATGGAACTTGGAACAAGATTATTAGAAGCATTTGAGTATTATCTAATTCTTAAGTTCTTTACTGATGGACTTGGAGGGCCACAAGTTACTTATTTGGATGGCCTTCTTGTTATGTCGACTGCTTCTTTAATTGGTAACTTATTATTTGTTGTTCCAATGCAAGCTGGTACTAGAGAAATGGGAACTACAATTGCTTTAAATTTCATCGATAAGGCTAATGCATTCGGACCTCTTTTCTTAGTTTATCGTGTAAGAGAATTTCTTTTTATTGCAGTAGGAATTATTCTTGTTTTGTTTGGAAGAAAACATGAAAACGTCAATCCTGTTGCAGACGTTTCTCCAAGCGGTGAGATAGGTCAAACTAGTGTTGATCCTCCTGATTTCGAGGGGAGTCAAGATAGCAAAAAAGAATAAGAATCGCTTTAGCGATTTTTATTTTTCTTATCAAAAAAGTTTTTTCTTTTCTGACTAGTGATAATATTTGTTACAAATTTACTTGATTTATTAATTGACTTCTTTGATAATATATAAGCGGTTGGACCAGTGGTGTAGCGGTTAACATGTCTCCCTGTCACGGAGAAGATCGCGAGTTCGATTCTCGTCTGGTCCGCCATTTTTATTCTCTTGGCCCGATAGCTCAGTTGGTAGAGCAAAGGACTGAAAATCCTTGTGTCGCTGGTTCAATTCCTGCTTGGGCCACCATTATAAAAAATAAACAGATAGCTAGACGTTATCTGTTTTTTTGTTAATAGAAATTGAGCCAGTACGATTATTTATTGGATTTATTCTTGGAGACTGCTTTAGGATGTCTTAATTGATAAATTAATACAAAACCTGCTTCAATTGGAACGCCTATAATAAAGATAAACCAATAGTAATTTTCGAATATATAAAGAATAAAGAAAGCTAATAACGTTGACCAAAGTGCAAGCGAAGAAAAGATTAATGGGAGACTGCTTTTTTTAAACCATTTTTGTGAAAAGAAAGTTAATAACAATGATGATATAGGAACTGCAAATAAAAAAGCGTTCCAATATTTATTTCTTTCTACATCAATTGTTTTTAGTCTGAAATAAGCCCAAACATAAATAGTTGTAGCAATGCAAAAAATAGCAAGTACAGCTAGAGCCATAATGATTGCTTTATTTCTTTTATCTGTATCTCTAATTTGAATTGAATCAAAATCTTCGCTAGATTCGTGTTCACTAATTAGGTAATCAACAGTTACCCCGTAAAAATCTGCTATTTCTTTTAATGTTTCTATGTTAGGAACAATAGTTCCTAATTCCCATTTCGATACAGTTTTGTCCGAATAATTGAACTTTTGACCGAATTCAGATTGAGTAAGTGAAGACTTTTTCCTTAAATATAATAAGTTTTTAGCAATAATAAGATCTAAATTTTCCATATACTAATTTTAATCTAATATTTTTAATATTCTACCATTTTTTCTCTTAAGTCTCTTTTTGTGAGAGTGAATTCTCTTTTTCGTTTATTCGAAAAAAAGATATTTTTTTGAGAATTGTTTTTTATTTATTCTAATAAATTAAACACACACATATTATATTAACGAATGAAAAAGATTGGGATTTATGCAATAATTGTGAGCTCTGCATTGGCTCTAGGGGGCATATCAGGATTTGGTAGCAAAAAATTATTTGGCACTGTATTTGATGATTACTCAGGATTTAATGTAGATATTTACAAAATCAATGGTGATGAACTTATCCGCAAAGTCGAAGCAAAGGCTACCACAAAAGATAAAATTGCTTCTTTTACCCCTATTGAGTTAATTAATTATTCCATTGAAAAATATAAGAGATGTGACCATTCATATTCTTATTCAATTGGTAACGCAGACGCTGGAATTTCAATTCAGAAGGTAAGGAGTTCTCAAATCCGCGATGAAGATAAATATTTTGAAGAATCAGCTTCTGATGGCATTATCGGGTGCGCTATGAGAAGTTTTCAAATTCGTGGCGAGAATACTGTTGATATATATTCAGCATCTACAGCATCAATTAAAGATGATGATCCTATTTTTCCTTATTCTTCAATTCCTCTATCATATACTTTACCAACTTATAAACAAATGTATGGCAAAACTCTGGATGAAATGTTTATTTATATAATTCATGATAAAACTGTAAAATCAGCAACTATTAAAGAGCAAAAAGATGAAACATATGTAGTTAATTTTGAATTAGATCCTGCTCTTTCAACTTATTGGTATAAAAGACAAATGGTGTCTATTTCGGATTTAGACTGTCAACCAACATTTGATTATGTTCGATTGACATATACCTTAGATAAAAACTTAATGCTCGTTTCTTTATATACTGACGAATCGTTCATTGCTAAATGGTCTGGCTTTGAAAAAAGTACAAAAAATACTTTATTCACAAAATACTTTCCAAATGATAATTCGCGTAAAATTCCAGAATTAAATGAACCATTTCATTATGGCGAGGTTAAATAAAATATGAAAACAAAGAAAAGAACTTTGGCTTTGCGCATATCAATATTCATTCTTGTTTTTGCTGGCGCCACGTTTGGTTCATATATTTTAACCCCAAATAAAACTAGAAGAGTTATTCAAAATACTAATAATAATGATGATAACGACAATACAACACCTTTATCAAGATTCATCTCTAAATTAAATGGAATACTTGAATATGATGAAAACGAAAATTCGAAACTATCTGTACATGCAGATATTAAAGATTTAACTTTTTCATGGCCTAGTGAAGAGTTGGTTAATAATTCAATATTGCTAAATGGGGGTGTTGATTTAGTTAGTAATGGATTATCTGAACTTAAATTTAGTGCTGAAAGTAACATTAAATATAACAATCAATTAGTAGATTTAGGTGTTGGATATATTAACAATAAATTGTACGTGGCATTAGATTCGTTCAGATTTAAAACTACAATAGAGGATACTACACAGTTATTTGATAAAATTGAATATTATTTGTTTGATAAAAATAATGAAAACGGTTTAGGGCTTACATTTAATTTATTTGATAAGTTAGATTCTTTCTTAGAGGAATTTAACTCTGACGACTTATTATCAAAGTTTGACATTAATTGTTTAAAAATTAATGAAACGGAAGAAGAAAAATTTAACAAAGTTACTATAAGTACTGATGATTCTTCTGATGATTTTTGCATTAATGCAGAATTATTGTTGGATAAAGAAACTGACGACTTAAAAACTTTAAATGTTAAAGAATTTGAAATAGATGGATTTACTGCTTTTGGAAAAGTTATTTGTACTTATGACAACAATCTTCAGATACGTGCTTTAGATGATGAACATTATCCAGTTAAAAGAGGTGAATTCCCTGAATTAGTTAATTACTCTTTATGGACTGATCGAATGTTTGAATTACTAAATTCACGAAAAGTTGGCTTAAAATTTAATGCTAACATTAAGAAAAATAATGAAGGAGATTATACTCCTATAGCTGATATAGATCTTGATAGCAATGTTGATTTTTCTCAGGTTATCGATTTGAAGAATATTAGTTTACTGACTTCAATACCTGCAGAAGATTTATTTAGTAAATTGTATTTTGATGTGAATATGAATTTGAGTAATTCACAAAGCAAGAATTTAATTAGTGCAGAGGCTGCTTTATTAAATAATGAAGCTTACTTGTCCATAAATGATGATGGGGAAAGCAGTGATTTACGTGCAAAGATTTCTGTTTCTCAAATTAGCAATTTAATTGAAAAAATTTCATCATTGATTGAAACACAGACGTCGTCTGATGACATTAATTTTGATGAAGTTTTTGAAGAAATTATTAATAGCGATTTAGTTACATCTATAAAAGAAGGTCGTTATGAAAAAATAATACAATTTATCGATAAAATAGAGAACACAAATGACTTAACTAAAATCAATTTAAATTTATCGTTACTTGGATTTGGAGATGATTCAAAATTACAATTAGTATTAGTAACAAATGCTAATGCAGAGCATTCAAATCAAATAGTAGAAATTTCTGCAAAATCGTTAAAAATATCTGATTTTTGCATTGATTTTGATTTAATAATTCAAGAATTTGCCAATTCAGTTAGAGAAAAAATTGAGAAAAATAACCTTCAAAATAAATACATAAATTTTGACTTTGCACCAGACATTTTTGATCAAGCAAAAGAATTATTAGATACACCAAAATCGGGGTTTGCTTTAAATGGATTTGTCTATGATAAAACTGAAGATCAATTTGGTTTCTCTTTCAATGGAGATGGTCAATTTGATTACACGGCCAAAAAAGGATTTGGTTCAATTGTTTTTAACTCTAAAACAGAAAAAAGAAGTTCACAACATTTTGTGGATATTAATGTTGACAATAGCAATCCTGATAAAAACCAAGACAATATGTTGTTTGCATATAACACTAAATTAAAGGGAAGAATAAATGTTAGGACATTAAGTGACATGATTGAACTTGTTCAAGAAATTATTTCTT
Organism: Bacilli bacterium; assembly: GCA_024408075.1. Classification (GTDB taxonomy): domain Bacteria; phylum Bacillota_I; class Bacilli_A; order RFN20; family CAG-826; genus UBA2450. Next base: position 14,867 of record JAKSVK010000017.1, read on the forward strand.
CAGATGACCCTAGATTTACCAAATTTATTGATCCTATTAAGGCATCATTAAGCGCATCACTTATTGGATCAGTTATTGAAAGTCATGATTATTTTTTGCTTTTAAACAACCATATTTTTAAAGAAATAGTTATGAACGAAATAACACAAGAGTTAAAAATAGTCTTAAGTAAAGAACTTCTTGGTTTGAATAGCGACTTATCTGTATGTATTGGATTTAGTAAACAAAACAATAAATTTCAAATTAAAGATATTTCGATTGCTTTCGATACTGCAAAAAAACAAATTTATGTAAAATTGGTGATTAACCCTTATGACGAATCCAAAAAAGCCAAATTAGAATTTACTAATGTCAACGATTTTATGGATTTTACTGATATTAAAGTCTTGATAGAATTTGGTATTATGACTACAAAATTAGGTGTTTATCACCTAACCGCTGATGTGACTGCTACAATTTTAGGTCTTTTTACTACCACAATACCATTAGATTTTTATGTAGAAGTAAATGGTGAGACAACTAAAGTATATGGGCAAGCTAAAATATCCCCTTTGTTAATGCAAATTGGCAGAACTTCTCATACCGTTTACAGCGAATTTGTTTTTGAACCAGGGTATGTAGAAGGCGACAAAATTGGTGGATTAATTCATATGGTTAGAACAGATGTTCGCAATTCTACAGGCAATATTTCTAATAAATATTATTGGGTAAGTGATACAAATAATTTTATGGATAATATTATTCCATATCTTTGCAAAGATTACTTCACATTGCAGTCAATAGCCTACTCTCAAATTGAATCAGCAGCTAATAAAACACAAGCAACAAAAGACCCTGCTTATGAAAATATGTTTGTTCAACCACTAGTATATTCAAAGGTTGATTTGGAACACATTTGGAAAACAACTTTAAGTTTAGAAGCGATGACAGGAAACAGCAATCTAGGCAACTTAACTATAGATTTACGTGGCTCATCACTAACCAAAGGTAAAGGTTATTTTACTAATGCTACGGTAAACGTTACATTTGTATCGATTGTTTCTTTAGATGCAACTATAAATTTAGTTGATATTAACGCCAGTCTCACTCATTGGGATGCATTTGATATATTTGTCCCAGGCATTGGAAATACGAAAGTTAAAGATAGATATAACTTTATCAAAGGTATTTTTAGTGGAATGAGTGAAACTGATATTAATACTTACTTTAATCAACCTTTGAATAGTTATACATCGTTTTAATTAATAAATTAATCTTGAGAGAATTTTATTATTATTTATAA
>JAKSVK010000018.1 GCA_024408075.1 Bacilli bacterium
ACATTTTTTAGTAATTTGAATGTTTTTTATGTAAGGGTTATTTTGATAAATGGATCGATCTATTTGCTTTATACTGTTATTTAATTGGTGATTAAAAAGCAACTCGCTTTCGTTATTTTCAAATTCAATTTCAAAGTCCTTCTTAATTTCCTTAATTAGATAATTTTTATCATGATTTTTAAGAACGGAGGAATAATATGGGTTGTTAATTAATTCAACATAAAGTTCTGACATCGACATATTTAGTTGATTAATGTCGTTAAGCTCATTTATTCGGTTTATTAAACTTTGATTTTTATTAATTTTCATACACTAATTTTACAATGTAGTTATATTTTTACAAAATTATTGTATAATTTTCGCATGTATAGTGAAAAAGGATTATGCCCACATTGTGGTAAAAAACTACCATTAAAGCAACGCATTAGCGATATTGATAGTGTAAGTAGGAACTTTATTTGCAGAACATGTTTAAGAACCTATAGCAAAGAAGAAGCTCAACTAAATTATCAAAACGAAATTGATAAATTATTATCAAAAGCTAAGGAAGAGTTACTTTTAAAAGATGATGGTCAAACATCATATAAACTTTTTGGCAATATTGTTGATATAGATAATAAGATTGAATCAGCACATTATGGGAGAGTCCTATCATTATTTTTCTGCTCCACACTAAGAAAGCCAATGTTTAGTGAAGTGGAAAGCTTAATTAACAGCGAAAAAAATGAAATATATAGAAAATCTTTGGAAACAAGTAAGTACTTATCATTCTTAAGAATTTTAAACGCTTCGATTGATAAATATTTAAGAAGATGCACAAAATTACTTAGATTTAATAAGAATTATTTTTATGATGAAGAGTGCTTGAAAGTTTATTTGCAAAGAGTGAACGGTTGTTTGTCTTTAAAAAATATTATCCTTGAAGAAGTTGCATTTTTATCAAAAGGAAAAGAAATAATTAAAGGACCTGTACTAAAAGAAGCTGTTGAACATAGTATTGATGAACTTAATGTTCTTTTAAATTATTCTCACGCTATTACTACTGGTGAAAGATTTCATTTAGATCATATAGCAAGAAACAAAGAAGTTCTTTTAGCAAAAGAAGATAAGAAAGCTAAAGTAGATTATTCAAGATATAGAATGAGTTCTTTGAAAAAAGATAAAAATAAACGTTATATTAAAGACAAGATTTTTAAAAGAGAAGATAGTATTTATGGTCGTAAAACACTTTATATCTCATTATTTATTTCTTCTTTGATATTGTTTGTAGGATTTGTTGCAGTATTTTTGTTCTTTCATGAAAATAAACCAATATTTATTGGTTCGTTAGTAGGCGTTGGTGTGTTTGCTATTTGTTCTATTGTATTTTTAATCTTATTTAGAAAATATGCTAAAGCTATAAATAAAAGAAAAAATAGCTTACTTAATAACAGCGATTATTAATTAATAAATAAGTCAATAACTTTTGTAGGGCTTTTGCTCTATGAGAGACTTTATTTTTTTCTTGTTCGCTTAAAGAAGCATATGTTTTTCCAATTTCATCGCAAATGAAGATTGGATCGTAACCAAATCCTCCGTTGCCATCAACTTTTTCTGCGATATGTCCATTAACTACACCTTCAAATCTTAAAGGTTTGTCTTCAACATTAACAAGTACAATGTCGCAAATAAATTTAGCTTTTCTAGATTTGCCTTTTATTGATTTTAAAATTTGTTGAATAGCTTTATCGTGACCGCCACAACTTTCAGCATATCTTGCGCTCATAAGTCCAGGCATATTATCCATTGCTTCAATCTCAATTCCTGAATCATCAGCAATAATAGGCATTTTTGTTACTTTTTGAAGTGCTGTTGCTTTAATCAAAGCATTATCAAAATATGTTTTTCCGTTTTCTTCGACTTCTTCAATTGAGATGTTTAAGTCGCTCATTCCGTAAACAGTAATATGATGAGGGGATAAAATTTGACGAATTTCTTTTAATTTATGTTGGTTACTTGTAGCAACTAATAATTCGAAATTCATTTAATTTTCCTTTCTTTGATAATATCAATAATAATAAAAGTAAGTTGAATTAATGAGAGGACGATTGCAACACATCCAATGGCAAGAATATCATAATTTCCTTTTCCGACTGGACCACAAAAGAAAAATACAAAAGATAGCACACCAGCAATTAAGCATAGTGGTGCGATAAGAATAGGGTAAACTTTTCTAATTGCTTCTCTCATTTTTAATAAAAAACCTTGATTTGACAAGGTTATTTGCTGTTTGGAGCAGGCGACGAGAATCGAACTCGCGTAATTAGCTTGGAAGGCTAATGCTCTACCATTAAACTACGCCTGCATTTAGCAAGTGTTAGTATATAACAACTTGCCATTAATTATCAATTACTTGTTACAAAATTGTATAATTTGATCTTTTCTCATATATCCAATTGATGAATTTATGAGTTTGCCATCCTTAAACAAAAGTAGTGATGGAATTGATTGAATGTTATAAAGCATTGCAGCTTTAGAGATTTCATCAACATCAACTTTTAATATGTTAGGTTTAAAAGCTTGGTCTTCAGATAACTCTTCTAAAATTGGAGCAATCATACGACATGGGCCACACCATGTGGCAAAAAAATCTACAAGAACAAAGTCTTTTGATGTTATTTCTTTAAATTGTTCAAATGATTCACAATGAATTAACATGTTAGCCTCCTATACAAATATAAATAATAAATATTATTATTAAAGATAATGGGTAATAAGTATATGAGAAATACTTAAACCATTTTGCATTATAACCTCTCTTACCACTATAAAACAAAAGAAATGCTCCAGAAAATATTGCAGTAAATTGAGCACTGGCATCCCAATAAATTCCTTTAGGCCAAATATAAGCAAAAGCATATAAAAGTAGAGATGCACCAATCATTAATAAAACGCCAATAATGTTAGTCGCTCCTCTTTTGATTCCGTTTTCTTCAAGAACGCTAACTTCAATTCCGCTTTGATTTGAATAATGTGAAAGATATGAATCTGCCAATTTATAAGAATAGAAAAATCCAACACCTAGTAATATAGAATACCAGTCATACTGCATGTAAAGCCAATATGGATACCAATACACTAGGTTATGCGTCTCTGTTTCGTAACATTTTATACAAAAACTTATTATTGATATAGCAATTGGTAGTAGGATAAATAATTTTTTATAGTTATTTGGCTGTTTTAATAAATAAATAGTTAAAGCAGTAAGAAGTAAATCTAGAAAAATATTGCCCATTCCTTTTATGGATGAAATATCGGCAGAAATATTAACTTTTGTAATAACCAAAATTCCAATAGAAATTATTAAAGCAATAATGCCTAATCTAAGCATATATTTTTTAATACTCTTGGTATGTAAAACTCCTTCTACAATCATGAAGATGAATAGTGGCAAAGCAATACGTCCAAAACCTCTTAAAATATTATGAATTATATTAATGTCATAAGAGGTAGGATAGAGCCATTTTAAAAGTAATCCAACGTGATCTAATGTCATGAACACAATTGCGAATATTTTTAAGAAAAACGAAGAAAATATTTGAGTTTTACGCATAAATTTTTAAATTGACTTACTAATTATAAACATTATGACACTAAATAAATTATTAATCATGTGTGCGGTCATTGATGTAGCAATATTACATTTATCATATGCTAAAGCTAGTATTAATCCAGAGAGTAAATAAGAAGGGAGATTTATTAGTTCATTTATTATATTTTCACTAGTTGGTTGGAAATGCATCAAAGCGAAAACTATTATCGAAACAAGATAGGCGATCCATCTTGGTTTTTTAATACTTTCAAAAATACCTAATCGATAAACTAACTCTTCGCACACAGGCCCAATTATTCCAACAAAGATAACAGACAAAGCAGGATACGCCATCATCATTGAATGTAATTGGCTTTCATTTTCGCTTATATTTGATTGATAAAATAGGTTAACAAAGTTGGAGTAAGCCATAGGTACTAATATTAAAAGTATTCCAAAGGCAATTCCGTAAATATAACTTTTATAATTTTTTAGAGATTTGATGAAATTTTTACAGTTAAATCCAATGATTAAAACCAAAGTAATGAAAAGAAATGCATATGAAATAAATAAGCTTGATGCTTTACCGTATTCACCACCGATTTTTGCTGCATTGATAATAATTGATGCCAAAAGTGAATATATGTACAATCCAGCAACGCCCGTAATAATAAGTAACAAGTATGTCATTCTAGGAAATGTTTTATAATCATTTCCAGCATCTTGCACTTCTTTTATCGAATCTTTCAATAACATTATCTTTATTTTCCTTAAGAAAAATAATACACTAATTATAAGCTAAATAGTAGTCTTAACTAGTTAACTTGACCTTTAAAATATGTTTACTATCAAAGATTCAAAAACCGGATATGTTGAATTGAATAAAAGCAAATTTTATTCGTTTGCATTTCATGTTGAAGATGTTGATACATTCAAAAATTGTCTCCAGAATTTGCGAAAAGAAAATTCAAAGGCAAAGCATGCTGTTTATGCTTATAGAATTGGTGTGGCAAGCAAATCTTGCGATGATGGTGAACCAAAAGGAACAGGTGGAAGACCTATACTTGAGCTTTTGAACAAGAAAAACCTTAATAATGTTGCAATTATTGTTATTCGATATTTCGGTGGTTCTGAACTTGGTGCAGGAAGACTTCTTAGATGCTATTTAAATAGTGCAATTGATGCAATTAACAAATGCGAATTAGTGGAGGAATAAATATGAGTGAGTGTAATCATAATTGTGAAAGCTGTGCTTCTAAAGGTAGTTGCTCAGAAATACAAAAAGCAAAATTAAATGATCGTTCAAAAATTAAACGAATTGTTGCTGTGCTTTCTGGTAAAGGTGGCGTTGGCAAATCGTTTATCACATCTGTTCTTGCTGTTAATTTAGCTAAAAAAGGTTTTAAAGTAGGAATTCTAGATGCCGATGTGACTGGTCCTAGTATCCCTAAATGTTTTGGTATTACAGACAAAGCTGTTGGAGAAGATGGTCTTATTTATCCTGCCATTACTAAACTTGGCATCAAAATTATTTCTGCCAATATGCTTTTGGAAAAAGACAGCGATCCAATTATTTGGAGAGGTGTTTTATTAGGAAATTTAGTTAAACAATTTTATGAAGATGTTCTTTGGGAAGAATTAGATTATTTACTTATTGATATGCCACCAGGAACAGGTGATATTGCCCTAACATCATTCCAAATATTGCCAATTGATGACTTAATTATCGTTACTTCTCCACAAGATTTAGTTTCGATGGTGGTGAGCAAAGCTATAAATATGGCAAATATGATGAAAATTAACGTATTAGGCGTTGTTGAAAATATGTCATATGTTGTTTGTGACAAATGTAAGGAAAAAATTAATGTCTTTGGTAAATCGCATTTAGAAGATTTGGCTAAAGAAATGAAATTTAATATTTTAGGTAGACTTCCTATTGTGCCTGAAAATGTTTTTAAAGCCGATCATGGAAAAGTAGAAGAAATTGAACTCTTAGAGTTCGAAACAGTTGTTAAAGCTGTTGTTAAGGAGTAATTATGAACAAATTTGAAGTAAGAAGAAATAACTTATTTGCTCAGATGAAGAACAATTCTCTAGCGCTCATTTATGCTGGTTCTCCAAAAATAATGAGTGAAGATGAGAATTATCCTTTTGTTGTTAATAAAAATTTCTTTTATCTAACAGGTATTAAGCAAGAAGAGTCTGTTTTAATGCTTATTAAGACACCTGGAGAGCACTTATCATTTTTATTTATTAGCGAATGCAATGAATTAAAAGAAAGATGGACAGGTAAAAGAATTAAACCTGAAGAAGCTAGAGATATTAGCGGTATTACTAACATATATTCATGCCAAAATTTTGAGAATATGTTAGATATGACGTTAGATCCAAATAAACATATGTACGGTACTATAAGCACTGTTTATTTAGACTTATCAAGCGAAATTAAGATTGCAGAAAATAAGTCCACAATTTTATTTAAAGTTGAGCTTGAAGATAAATATAAAAACATCGAGGTTAACAACATTTATCAACAAATAGTTAATTTAAGATTGGTAAAAAGCGATGATGAAGTTAATGATTTAATTGAAGCTATAAATAATACAAATACTGGTATTAATGATTTGTTACTTCATATGCATGTTGGTTGTTTTGAGCACGAACTAAGTGACAGATTCGAATATTTTGGAAAAGTTCATGGTTCACGTGAGCTTTCATTTGAAACTATTGTTGGTGCAGGTATTAATTCAACAGTTCTTCACCATCCAATAAAACAACAAACCAAACAGATTAATGATGGTGAACTTGTTCTTTTTGACCTTGGATATAAATACAATGGTTATTCAGCAGATATAAGTAGAACCTATCCTGCAAATGGCTCATTTACTGATAAACAAAGAAAAATTTATGAAGCTGTTTTAAATTGTAATAAAGCAATAATTGATATGGTTAAACCAGGTTTATCAATTATGCAACTTCAAGAAGCGGCAATAGAAATTCTAAAAAATGAATGTGTTAGATTAAAATTAATCGAAAAAGATGATGATATTAAACGCTATTATATTCATAATGTTTCTCATTTCCTCGGATTAGATACTCATGATGTTGGCGATAGAACACAGCCACTAACAAAAGGCAATGTAATTACTGTTGAACCAGGATTATATTTTGTTGATGATGAGATCGGTGTAAGAATTGAAGATAACGTTCTAGTCACTGATGAAGGTAGCTTGTGCTTATCTAAAAACATCGTCAAAGAAATTGCTGATGTTGAAGCTTTATTAAGATCTAAAAAATCTTTCTAAATATATAAATATTTTTATGATTGAAAACAAATAGGGGTATTACCCCTATTTGATTTCTTTATATATAATGATATAATTTTTATATGAGAATTTTGATTGCTCCAAAAAGTTATCATCGAAGTTTGCTTTCCTTTTTCCGTGAAGAGGATGCTTTTGCAGATATTAAATTATTTACAAAGGAAGATCTTCAAAAAATTTGTCTTCCTAGTTTTGGAAACGAAGCATTAAATTATCTAATTATTAAGAAAAATTATAGATATGATTTTGCACGTAAAATTTTAAATTATTTAACATACTGCAAAAATGCTGAAGGAACAAAAAAATTAGAAGACTTATCTAAACTATACGACGAACTAGTTAAACAGGATTTATTATTAGATGAATCAATTAGTGATTTTATTCAAAATAAAGATGTAGAAATCTTTGGTTATAGCAATAATGATTGTGAGCTTTTAAATTGCTTAAAAATATTAAATTTAACTGCAAAATTCCCTTCTTTTGTTAAAAATCGAGAATATTCTGATGTTGTTGTGTATGAAAAAATTGAAGATGAAGTACATCTAACTTTAAACCAAATAGCAGCTTTAATTGATCAAGGCGTTAAACCAAATAATATTTATATTTTTAATCGTAATGAAGAATACAATTACTATCTTAAAAAATTTTCCAAATTATATGGATTTAATATTAATGGATTATTATCTCAATCATGGTTTACTACGGGCGCGTACGCGTTATTTATAAAGATGTATAAAGAAAATCATGATATAAGTTCATCATTAAATGAATTAAAAATGAACATGAAAGATGATGATTTGTATCCTGATTTCGAGCAATTAATAAATGGATGTATTAATAATGAATTTAGTTTTGATCAGCAATTAGATGTCATAGAACAAGTCTGTAAAAGAAGTTCAATTAAAGAACCAATATATACCAATGCTGTAGAGTCAATTTCAGAACCTATTATAAGCAAGGATAAACACATATTTATTATCGGGTTTGCTCAAGGTTATTTTCCAAGAACAAGTAAAGAAAATTGTTATTTAAATGATTTTGAACTACAAGAAATTGGAAGATTGACTTCTAATGATAAAGTGGAAAGCGATATCAATGAGATTAAGTTATTCTTACAATCTGATAATCATATTTATATAAGCTATAGTAAGCAGAGTTTGTCAAATCAATTTTATGCTTCACCTTTCTTATCAATATTAGAAATGAAAAACATAAAACCTTTGTTAACTGATTATTTTTATTCTAAGACTGCTCTCTCTTACATATACTCAGATTTAAAAGATAAAAATTATTTCTATCATGAAACAAGCGATAATTTTTATAAGATAGGAAACACAGTAGAAATTTCGTATAACACATTTGATAACTCAATAAAAAATACTATTGATTGTTATGATTCCAATACGTTATTAAAGCTATCAACAACAGGGCTAGATAAGTATAGCAATTGTCCATATTCTTACTATTTATCCAAGATCTTAGAACTTGATAATGAAACTCATTTTAACGCTCAAATAGGAATGGTGTGTCATTCAATTTTAGAATCAATTTTTCATAAAAATTTTGAATTTAATACGAGATTTGATGAAGAAATTGCTAAATTTGATTTTGGAAATGATCAATTATTCTTCTTAAATAATTTTGTTAAAAAACAACTTGAACATACAGTTAAGGTGATTCAAGAAAGGAATAATAAAATTACAAATCCTACTTTCTTTACGGAAGAATTTTTGTCTTATAAATTAAACGAAAATACTTATGTAATTGGAAGAGCTGATTTAACTGAAGTAATAGATAATAAATACGTTGTTTGTATTGATTATAAAACAGGTAGTGCAAAATTTGATGAATCAAAACTTCAGTATGGGCTAAGTAGTCAGCTACCTACATACATGTTACTTTATTCAAATACTGATAATTTTAAGAAATATGACCTTGCAGGAATTTATATTAATCAAATTATTTCAAATAAATATAAAGAAAGCATAAAAGATGGAGATGTAATTGAGGATTATTTAAAACTAACTGGTAAAACTTTAAATGATTTCAAAATAGTTTCAATGATTGACTCAACTATCTTAAATGGAAAATCAAATTATTTAGCATCGGTTAAATTAAAAGGCACTGATACGTTAGCTGATAGTAAAAGTTTGATTTCTAATGAAGAAATGGTAGCCTACCAAGAAAAAGCCAAAGAATTATATTCAGATTTTGAAGCAAAACTAAGAAAAAATGTATTTGATATTTCTCCGATTTACTTTACTAAAGAAGACAATGCATGCAAATGGTGTAATTTTAAAGATATTTGTTACTTAAGAAATCATCAAATTAGAAAAATTGTTAAGGAGGAGGATGAAGATGAGCAATAGACCTAAATTTTCTCCAACTCAAGAAAAGGCAATTTATGAAACCATAGGTAAAAACTATCTTGTTTCTGCTGGCGCTGGAAGTGGAAAAACCGCTGTTTTAACTGAAAGAATTTATCATCTTGCCAAACAAGAAAAAACTTTAAAGTGTTTCTTAGTTTTAACATTTACTAAGTTGGCAGCAGGTGAGATGAAATCTCGTGTTAGAAATAAATTACTTGAAGATAAAGAAACAATTTTCATGGCGTCTCAAGTTGATAATGCTCATATTGAAACATTTGATTCATTTACCTTATTTTTAACACAGAAGTATTCGTATGCTCTTAATTTGCCTTCCGATTTATCTGTTATTGATTCAAATATTTTAACAATAAAAAGACATAAAATTATTGATGAAATCTTTACAAAACACTATGCAAATAATGATCAAAAATTTGTTGATTTGATGAAGGAATATTGTAGAAAAGATGATCAAATTATTAAAGAATTTTTATTGAAGATTACAAGTTCGGCAGATAAAGAGAAAAACAAGTATGAATTTTTGTTACATTTAAAAAATGATTTCTACAAAATTGATAATGTAAAGTTAGCTTTAAACGATTATGTAAATGAGATACATGAAAACATTAACTTCTTGATAAACAAAATTTCAGAAAATGGATTAGAAGATAGCAATGATGAGACTCAAATTCTTGCTTATCTTGAAGGAGCATTACAACAAAAAACATATGATTCTCTCAGAGAATATTTGACTGAAATAGATTTCCCTAGAAAAGACGGAAAAGTTAAAACAAATGATGGAGAGTATCGAAATGCAATCGCTGATTTTGTTAAAACTAAGATCAAACCTGAAAAGTCAGTAAATTATGGTGATGAAAAGTTTATTTCGGAAGCATATTTAAATCAAAAAGATTTAGCAGACGAAATAATTGAATTGGCTATTGAAGTAGAAAAAGAGCTAGATGAATTCAAAGCAGAACATAATGTCTATTCATATGGAGATATTTCTAGGTTTGCTTTGAAATTAATTGAAAATGAAGAAATAAGAAAAGATATAGCAAGTTCTTTTAAATACATCATGATAGATGAGTACCAAGATACAAATGATGTTCAAGAGACATTAATTTCCGCTATCGGCAAAGATAATATATATATGGTTGGTGACGTAAAACAATCAATCTATCGTTTCAGGGGTGCTGATTGTACGATTTTCCAAGAAAAATATAATAACTATAAGCAAAATAATGGTGGTGGAGAAATCGATTTAAATACTTCTTATCGTTCACGAAGTGAAATAGTTGATTTTATTAATGATATTTTTGGCGACATCATGAATAAGAAAATAAATTCAATTGATTATTCTGACGGTCACACATTTGGATTTGGTCAAAAAATTTATGAGAAAAACGATGCTTATAAACCAGAAATTTATAATTATGAATATGAAAACAATAGCAAAATCATAGATACAGAAATAGATATCATTATCAATGATATAAATAATAAGATTCTTAATCATTTCCAAGTTTATGATTTTAAATTAGGCTCTCTTAGAGATTGTGATTACAAAGATTTTGCAATTATAACTGATCGAAAAACACAGTTTGTTGACATTAAAGCAAAATTTGAAGAAAATGCTATTCCAATTCATGCTTTTGATAAAGAAGATTTATTTAGAAGTGACATAATCTATCTAATTAAGAATTTATTAAAGTTATTTAACTGTTGTTTACTTTCTGATTATGAATCTTCTGACTTCAAACATTCTTTCATGTCTGTTGCTCGAAGCTTCCTTTTTGAGTACGATGACAACAAATTACATCAAATAATTACTCAAAAAACTTATCTTTTAGAGCCTTTTATGCAAAAGATTGAATTAATTAAAGAACAACTGAGATTTAAATCAATTAAAGAAATAGTCGCTAGGTTATATGATGAGTTTAATTTATATGATTCAATCAGTAAAATTACCCAATTTTATGCAAATGCACATAAAGCTGAAACAATATTAAATATTGCTAATTCGCTCGATTTAATTGAGTTTACTTTTGGTGATTTTATTGAATATTTTGATCAAATCGCAGAGATTAATGAAGAAGTTGAATTTAAAGATAGTTCATCAATAGATAATTCTGTTACATTAATTAACATTCATGCATCAAAAGGACTTGAATATGGAATCGTTTATTATTCATTAATGAATAAACATTTTGTTAAAGACAAAGACAAGAACACATTTATCTTGTCTAATAAATATGGACTTTTATTACCTTATACATCAGGTTCATTTAACTCAATCTTTATACATTTAAGCAATGAACTTAACTGTAAAGAAGATTTTGAGGAAAGAATAAGACAACTTTATGTTGCTTTAACCAGAGCAAAAGAAAAAATAGTTATTCTAAACGGCAATAAATTAAACGGTAAAGAAAAAATAGTGCGTGAATATCATGCTGATTGTATGAGTGATATTTTAAAATTAAGCAAAAACATTGATACTTATTCTTCGCTCCCACCTAGCAAAACTAATTATGTTAGAAATGAGACCAAAAACACTAATAACGAGATGATTATTTTAAAGGAAATTTATCTCGATTCTATTCAAGTTAATAAACATAGAGCAAGTAAAGCTCTTGATGCTGATGTGGATCAATCTCTTCTAGAATTTGGTAAATTATTACATAGTTGTTTGGAAAATGTTGATTTTGAGAAAAAGGAGACTTCTTTTATTAAAAATAAAACAATAAAAAAATATGTTGAGAATGTACTTAATTCTGAACTATTTAAGAATGTCAAAAATGAACAAATTAAAAAAGAATTTGAATTCTATGATGAGCAACAAAACTTACAAGGATTTATTGATGCTTTAATAATTAAAGATAATGAAATTGATATAATCGATTATAAAATTAAGAATATAAGTGACGAACATTATGACGAGCAACTTAACTCGTACAAAAAATATATTTCTAAAATAACTAATAAACCTGTAAAAATGTATTTACTAGCAGCATCAACAGGAGAAAGTAGGGAAGTTTATGAACATAATATCTAAAGAAGATTTTAATTTGATGGTTAGTAGAATTGATAATAATCCAAATTTCAATTTAGATTTTCTTTATGAAATCTACGTTAAATCAAATCAGATTTTAGATGAACTTTTAGTCACCAAAAATATTCCTGCACCGGCAGTAAATTCTTATGAATTAGTTTCCTATGTTGTTGGAGAATATTCATATTTTGTCTCTAAACTTAGCACACAACAAAAACTAGAATTTGAAAATGGTGAAAATGTACAAGAATTAATGCCAAATATTATTGTTGATAAATATCTATCTTTAAACCTTTATTTATTTCAACAACAAAAACTCGTTAATAAATACTTACCTCCAATTTCTTCTGTAGAAGTTTTCCTAAATGTAATGCAGAATTTTTTGAAAATAAATCAAAATTTAGTTACAAAAAGTTCAATAATTGTGGATCTACTAAATACATCAATTTCTATATCAAAAAGTATTATAAAGTTACTTTGTGATGGTTATGAAACAGAAGCTTTTGCCATTTGGAGAACCCTTCACGAATGCGAAGCAACGCTTTTGATTTTAGAAAAACATGGAGATGTTGCGATTAATGCTTATTTAAAACATATGGCGTATGGATTAGCTTATCGTAAAAACGATGAAGAAGGTCAAGAACTTATGAAAGAAGTTTTTGCATCCATGGAAAAGCATGATTTAAAGAAAAAAGATACGAAAAAGTTCATTGAATATGGGTGGCTATACGAAATACCTGGATGGGACAAAATCGTTGACTTTAAACTTAATTTCCGTAATGGTATTCAAGCTCTAGCTGGACTTACAAACTATGCAACAATTTATATGAATAGTAGTGAAATTCTCCACTCGACTCCAATGCTAATTTATAGCAATAGAAGGTACTATTATTCGCTTACACTTATATGCTTATATGAGTCATTTTTTAGAATCGAAAGTGTGTTTGAAAAATTGTATTTATCTCTTGTTGATGACAATGGTAAAAAGAGCTTCATGGAGATGAAAAAAATGTATTATTCACAGCTCAATGCAATTCATAAACGAGAAGCTGATGAATTCAACAAACAAGCAAAAAATCAAAAAGAAAAGGATGCTTAGCATCCTTTATTTTTTTCTTTAATTAGATTATACGTCTGCGTAACATGAGCCGCCGATGAACTCTCTAAGGATAGAGTTACATGGTACCCAAGCATCATCAAGATCATCAAAGAATTTTAACATTCTAATTAATCTTTCAGCGACTGGGAAATATGGATTTTCTCTATTAATCTCTTCAAGTAGTGGCATAGCATATTTTTTCATTACAGATAACTCAATTGGAGAGAATGAATTGTAAACATAATTTGCTCCTTCTTGAGTTTTGTAAATCCACTTGAATTCACCTTTTCTAACGCTTGCCCACATGCCCATAGTTTCAAGAGCAGAACTACCTCTAAATTGATAGTCTCTAACAATTCTTCTGAGCAATCTTAAGTCTGTTAATGATAATGGATTATGATTATCAATATTGACTTGTGGTTGTGGTGCGATGAAAATCTTGAATTTTTGATGTTGAGGAATTGATTCAGTCATAATGTCGTTTAAGGCATGAATTCCTTCAATAATGATTGGTTGATTTGTTGGAATTTGTAATGTTCTTCCTTTTACACGATGACCTTTTTTGAAGTCAAATTTAGGTAATTCAACAACTTCACCAGCAATCAAATCTGCCATATTTTTGTTAAATAGTGGAATATCAAGTGCTCCAACAGCTTCTAAATCAGGCTCACCATTTTCATCTTTAGGTGCAGCGCTTCTTGGTAAGTAGTAATCATCCATTGAAATACGAATTGGATCAATACCACGAGAAAGAAGTTCGATTCTTAATCTATTAGCAAATGTTGTTTTACCTGAACTTGAAGGTCCAGCAATACAAATTAATCTAATATTTGTTTTTTCTGCTTCGATTAAGTTGCCTAATTCACATAATTGACGATTGTGTCTTTGTTCACTTAATGTAATAACATCAATTGCTCCATCTTTTTCAATTCTGTGGTTAATTCCAACAATGGAATCAAATCTAGTAGCAACCGCCCATTCATGAGCTCTTTTTAAAGTTCTACCGAAGGTAGGTGAGTCTTCAAAAGCAGGAATATCTCCACCCATTTCTGGACGTGGATATTGAATTATAATACCTGGATAATAGAACTTAAGCGCGTACTTCTTAATATATCCCGTAGATGGGACCATACGCGAGTACATGTAGTTTTTATAACCGTTACAATCATATAAGTGACATGTTTGTTCTGGGCGGTATTCTAAAATCTCGATTTTGTCTAATTCGCCTTCTTTTTCGAAGGTCTTTTTAGCTTCTTCTTTTGAAACAATACTTCTTACTAATGGATAGTCTGCTTTTACAATTCTAGCGATTTCTTTTTCCAAGTCTTCAACAAGTTGAACATTGCTTTTAACATCTGGATTTAATATTTGCATGAAAATAGCACGACTAACATTGTAAGAAAAACGGATTTTGACATTTGGTCTAATGTTTTTCATTGCAAATGCAATGATAAATCTTAAACTTGCTTCATATGTTGCCTTTGCATCTCTATCTTTACATGTCAAAGGGACAATATTAGCATCTTCTGAAATAGGGTAAGTTAATTCTCTAACACGATTATTGACAGAAGCACAAATAATGTCTTTGTTTTTGCCGACAATATCTAAAACAGTGACTGGTTTGTCATATGTTTTTTTGGCGCCATTAAAAGTAATTGTGAATGACATAGTTTCTCCTTCCAATACTAATTGCAAGA
>JAKSVK010000019.1 GCA_024408075.1 Bacilli bacterium
ATCTCTGCAAAAATCAGTAATCTTAGCAGCTAAATCGTTTACTCTAGTTTCCATTGTTTTACCTCATTTCTCTCTATATAGTGTTAAACTTTTTTATTAATAAAAAAACTCCCAAAAAGGGAGTTTGTTTTCATTCGGAATTATTTGTTAGACGCACCATCCGTAAGCGACGATATTTAACGTTCAGAATTATTTATTAGTCGCACCATCTGCAAGCGACTATTATTTTCTAATACTATTATATATCATTTTTCCCTTTTATCAACTAATTTATTAAATTATTTATAAAGCAAGTCCTTTATCAAGACTAGGTTCTTTTATATCAGTTTTTAAAGTTTCATATTTTTCTTTAGCATTCTTTATCATATCTGCAATAGAATGACTTTGTTCTTTATTTAATTCTTTGTATTTGTCTTCAGTTAAATCTATTATTTCATTAGATACATCTTTAATCTTATCAAGTACACTCTTTAAATAATCACTTTCTTTATCTCTGCTCCACCCTACAACATATCCAAAAGAATAGTCAGAAGAGTCTATTCCTAAATAGTTGCATACTACATAAGCAGTTGCCTCAGCTTCAATTTCTTTGTGTTTAGAATCCATAAATGAAGCTTCTGGAGTATTGTGTAATTTTGAATGTGCTATTTCATGAATAATAGTTTTTATCTTTTGTTCAAGTGGATTGTCTTTCTTAACTGCAATTACATTGTCAACCTTGTTAAAGTATCCGTTTGCTTTTCCTGTGTCTTCTTCTATTACTTTGCAGTCAGTAATTTGCTTTAATGTATCATATAACATTTCATAATTAGGATTTTCACGATCTAATGTTTTAGTAATATCAAGTGTAAGTTCTTTCCCTTCTGTTTGTTCAATGTCAAATACATAAGCAACTCTAAAAGACATATATTCTTTTTGTTCTATCTCTTTAGTTACATTTCCGTCTTTGTCAGTTTTCTCAACTTCAACATCATATTTTCTAGGAACAGGAGCAAGTATTTGAATACCACTTTCTCCTTTAATAACATTTCTACCAAGCTTCTTCCATGTACTAAATCCAGCAACATTTGTAGCAGTTGGTCTTTGAGATTCTATTAAAATAATGTTGTTCATAGAATAACTATGAAACTTACTCATTGTATCTAAAACTTCTTGAAACTTGTTAGATTCAAATACATCTCTAACTCCGTCTTCAAGCATCTTTAGAGCATTGTCTAAGTTTTCTTTTCCCTTTTCAGTCATCTAATATGCCTCCTCTTCAGTAAAATCAAAAGGCACATCAAATAGTATTTTCCCATATTCGCTTTCAGTCATAACCTCAAGTTTTCCTATTACTAAATCAATCATTTTAATAATAGTCTTTTTAGCATATTCTTTGTCATCAGAATAATTGTATGTGTTTTCTTTAATCTCTTCTAATCTAGTAATTTGTTTGTATTTGCTTTTAATGTTTGCATCAAGCATAAGTGTTTCTTCATAATTAAGTGCCATACCCTGCCCCCCCTTATGCTTCTTTTCTTGCTTTTGCAAGAAGTTTTTCTAACTCATCAGCAGAAGATAATTTGAACTTTGATAAAACATTGTCGATTTCAGCTCTGTTTAGTTCAACTATTTCATTTTCTATCTTCTTAATTTCTTCTTGTTTCTTCGCAATAATATCTTTAATTTCAGCAATTTTCTTTTGCTTTTGATCTATTTTTTCTTTAGTTGTCATCTCTCTTTTCTCCTTTCAATACTTCTCTTTACAAAACTTGACAAAGAGCTAATTTTTTTATATTATGAAAGTCCACCCTTCAAAAAAGGGTATCGCAATTTGATAACTCCTTATGGAGTAAATTTAGCACGAAAAGTGCATATTTAAATTAACTAATAAGTCAGTCGCCAAGCTGGCTTATTTTTTTATAAAAAAAGGGTAAAAAGCTTTATAATTAACTTTTTACCCACCACCCATATTTACAACATTAAATCTTTGTTTTTAATTACATTTTTTATTACTTGTTTCTCATTCTTTTCTTTTGCGTCTTTAATCATATCTTTTATAGATTCTTTTTCTATAAATAGATTACTTTCAATTATTTTATCAATTACAGCAATAGCTTCTTCATAAGATACATTTTCTTTATAAGCTAATATTTGAGTTGTATTTGTTTCATAGTCTTTTTTATAAATATCTTGTTCTTTGATATCTTTTAAATGTTCATTTACATTTTCACCAACTTGAGCAGAATAGCATTTTGCATGTTTACTACGTTTTTCCCTTACATCTTTAAGCAATTCTGTAAAATTATCATTTATTTTGACTATAGGATATAGTTTGTATAAATCGTATATATGTCTTGCATGATTTGTAATATCATTTTCAATTTTATAATCACATAAAGCAAAAACTTTATCTATAAATGTTCTTTCTAGTGATTGAACCTTCACTTCAAATTTATGAAGCTCATATTTTTCAATTTCATTGATTAAGTTCTTTTCATTTAAATACTCATATATATAAGATGCAACCTCTTTTTTCTCAACCGGATAACCAGGAATATAATACACCGTTTCAACTTGTACTTCTTTCTTTATCCCTTCATAATCAATCTGCTTAGGATAATCAATTAAGTATCTATTAAAATCTCTATGTCCTTGAATGTCATCTTCATTATTTAATTTAAAACCTAAATTTTTAATCAAATCTACTATTGTGTGCTTTATTCGTCTTCTCTTTGAATCGCCAGGATGTGTTTCAAGTGTAAGATCAATGTCTTCCGAAAAACGATTAATTACATGCCATGCTTTACTTAAGCTTGTTCCACCCTTAAAAACAATGTCTGGAAAAGCTTTTACTATTTCTTCTAACACATACATAACATAATAGTCTTTTTCGATAATTGCACGATCATAATTAAAATAATCACTCGTAATGTCAATCAATTTTTTAAATGCATTTTTATCCTCGTGTAATTTCATATTCTACCTCCATAAATCTTTTTGCTACTTTTGCAGGGTAAAAATAAATATACTTCTTTACTTCATTAAGCGAGATGTTTCTTTTTTCAATCATATATTTAATGTTTTGAAAACTATTACCTTTATCTTCTTTAAATGAATTTTCTTCTAATATTCTAAGTAATTCTAGTAATTCTAAATATTTTACATTGTCTTTTGTAATTTCTACATTGGATTTTTTAACAATATATTTAAATTTAGAAATAGTTAATTCCCTTTTGTAAGTATTGCAATTATTAGTAACTATTGTAAGTACATTGGGAACTTGTGTAGTAAAACCCGTACCGTTTAATAACGACATTCCTGTATAAAACCCATATATCTTACTTCCGTTAGAAATGTATTTCTTATTAGCTATATCTCTCGAAGAACAATATCCATCTGAACCAAATTCTTCTTTAGGAATATAATATGTTCCTTGTAATTCTCTTTTTATTATTCCTTTTGTAAGTAATCTATTTAATCTGAGCCTTATTGCCGTTTTAGATAGATTCTCAAACTTAATTTCATCAAGTAATATAGGTGAATTATATCCGTATTTGTCTATTAAATATTCGTAAAATTTCATAATATACCTTCCTTCTTTTTAAGTATATTATATCATAAACGAACGTTTTTTAGAAGATTTTTTTGCAAAAAAAGTTTATTTTTTATTCAATTAAATAAAACGCAGGATTATACCATTCTCCGTCAATCTTGTACCCTAAATGTAAGTGCGGTCCCGTACTTCTTCCCGTACTTCCTACATATCCAATAACATCTCCCTTTGCTACCATATCTCCAGTAGCAAGTCCAGATTTAAAACTAGACATATGTCCATATAAAGTTATGTTCTTTCCGTTCTTTATAGTAATATAATTCCCATATCCAGAAGCATCATGTTTAAGTTCAACTTTACCAGTCATAGTCGCTTTAATTTCAGTTCCTAGTGGCATAGCAAGATCTAAACCCTCATGAAACTCTTTACCAGTTGAAGTATTTAATATTCTGTACCCATAAGGAGAAGAAACCACAAGTTCCCATTCAATATCATTAAATGGATTGCTTAAAACTTGTCTTGTATATGTTCCTGATTGTTCTTTAAAAGCATTGTAATGTTCAAGTTCCTCATCTTCGAGAAGGTCATTATCTAATATGTACTCTTCAAAAGGTATTTCAGTGTAATAAATATAAACCTTGTGAGTTCTACTTATTACTTTACCTTCGCTGTCTTTTCTCGTAGTAGTTCTAGTTTCTTTTGTATAACTGTGACTGTCCTTAAAGATGTCTTTTAAATCGTTTTTAATGTCCCTAAACTTGTAGTCATCATATTTAGCAGCAAGAAATGCAAGTATCTCTTTGTCTTCAAATATTACTTCTGGATAACTTACACTACTTCCATTTTTATAGAAATAAGCCCTGTCATATCTATCCGCAAGATCTAACATATCTTCTTCTAAATCAACTCTAAGTTCAGTAATATATTTGTATGTTTCATTTAAGTCTTTGTCTTCCGCATTGTAACTTGTCCCTGATATTAAAAGTCCCATACCTATAACTACAACAATAATTGCAATTATAGGTACTAGAACTAATAAGGTTGCTCCTATTAAAGCAAAACTTCCTATGTTAAAAATCTTGCTAATTAATTTTGAAACTCCTTCAAGAACATTACTTTGAGATTCCTCTCCATTACGTAACTTTTTAATTTCCTCAGCAATTCTTATTTTTTCTTGAATTTTACTTAAACTGTTTGATTTTTGGTCATTGTGTGATACAATATACGAAGTGGTATCCGTAGGAGCGTTTTCAGCCCTTTTAGGTGCTGAGTTACTGTAACGGTTGCCCTTATAAGAAGTTTCTTTGATGGATTCGGCTAGGTCGCTTCTATGCGACTGAACCACACCTATAGAAGAAGCTTCTTTTTTTATGTTTATTTTTTTATATTCAATTATATTTTCTCTTCTATCAATTACACTTTTACCGAAACTTGCTTTCTTGTTTACTACTTCCTTGTAGTCTTTCCTTTTAATAATGTCATCAGTAAAATTAGTGTTTAATATCTTATCTTCATACATTAAACAGCTCCTGTCGCTCTGCGGGCTTAAATGCAGTAAATTAAAAACTTACGCATTTAATGCCTCTTCTGGTTTAGTAGTCATCATTTGATATAACTTAGTATCTTTAGGGAACTTGTCTATAAAAGGAATGATAGCATTTCCACTGAAGATTAAACCTTGTCCAGCTTGAGAATTGGTTACATAAGATAATTGCTCATTAGAAATAGAAAGTAAATTAGCAAGTTCATTTCTATCAGAAGTTGCTTGATTTAACATAAGAATAAAATCAGTATTAGAAAGCATTCTTCTAGCTAAATCAGATACAAGTAAATCTTCTACATTTTGAGTAATACTTGTAGGAATTGCTCCCCATTTTCTTGCTCTCTTGTAAAGTTCAAATAAATAGTTTGCACTATATTCGTTTTGGAATAATAGATAAACTTCATCTATATAAATCCAAGTTCTCTTACCAAGCTTTCTGTTCTTAGTGATTCTATTCCATATTTGGTCAAGAACAATAAGCATCCCCATTGTTTTAAGTTGTTTACCTAAGTCTTTAATATCAAAACATACTAATCTATTTTGAAGATTAATATTAGTTTGATTAGCAAAAGTAGATAAACTTCCTTTAATGTATAACTCTAAAGCAAGTGCAATATTCTTTGCTTCTTTTTCAGGTTGTTCAATTAAAACATTATAGAAATCATTAAGTGTAGGAACAGGATTGTTCTTCATATCAGCAAAATATTTGTTGTAAGTAATCTTTGCACTTCTATCTATAATAGTTTTCTCTGCAGTGTTAAGTCCTTCTCTTCCACCTGCAAGTAATTCGCATAAAGATAAAATAAATTCTGATTTAAGAAGTAATGGATCATCTTCATCAGAGTAGTCTTCAGTAATATCAAATGGATTGATATGATTTTGAGAACCTGCTGAAATATGAATTACCTCTCCCTTAAAACTTTCTACTAACTTTGAATATTCTCTTTCTGGATCAATAATTAAAACTTCATCATCTGTGTTAAGTAGAACATTAACCATTTCTCTTTTAGCCGCAAAACTCTTACCAGAACCAGGAGTTCCAAGAATAAATCCGTTTGGATTCTTTAAAGTTTTTCTATCGAAGAAAATTAAGTTTCTTGATAATGCATTAAGTCCGTAATACATTCCACCACTTTGGAATAATTCTTGAGTAGTAAATGGCACGAAAATTGCCGCACTACTTGTAGTTAAAGTTCTCTTAATGTCTATCTTGTTTTTCCCTATAGGAAGTATAGAGTTAAAAGCTTCTCTTTGTAGAAAATCAAGTTTTCCAACTTTGCAGTTATTTTTTCTAGCAGTAGATGATATTTGATAAACATTTTCTTTTAAGTCATCAAGTGTTTCAGCTTTTGTATGAATTAATATAGTTACTTTAAACATTCTTTGATTCTTGTTTTGTAAGTCATCAAGTAACTGTTCAGCTTCATTTAAAGAATATTTAAGTTCGTGCGGAATCATATCTACATCGTAACCACTCTTTAAAGCCTTCTTTTGTTCATCAATCTTTTGTTGTTCCATAAATGATATTTTACTCTTTACAAGGTCTAATGCCTTTTCTTGTTCCACTGAATTAATGTGAAGTGTAATAGTCATATCACATGGAATATCAGATAAATCTGAAAGTAATTTGTCAGATAAATCCGGTGGAAGATCCTTTAAGAAAAGAACTTCATTAAATGTATCATTAACCATAAAGTAATCTTTATTTCTAAAATCAAAAGAATCACTAGCTATAATATCTTTAGAAGTTAAATTAGAACTAAGTAAATAATCATAGTTAAAATCTAAGTTTTCATTAGGTCTTGTATATTCATTTATTTCTCTTAATCTTTCTATCCCAGATAAAGGACTTGCTTCAACACCTAAGTTTTTAAAATTGTTTAATATGTCATTTTCAATTCTATTAAGAATAGGAATTGCTCCTTCATAGTCATTTGCCTTAGCAGTAAAAGTAAGGAACTTTTCTCTCATAATAGAGTTGTTTCCTTCAAGTGCCTTTTCAGAAAGCATATTGTTGTATTCTTTCTTGTATTCATTTAAAGCATTTCCGTCTTTAATCTTAATAAGCATATTTTTCTTAAACTCATCCGAATCAATGTGTTTGTTAACGATATTAATTTGAACTCCAATATCAGAAGAAAAATAATTTAAGAACTCACAATACTTAGAAAAGATATTTACTTGTTCTTCTCTTTTAGCAATTTGATAGTTTATATCACTAAACTTAATTGTTTTAGAATATAAACCTTTTTCAATTTCACATATTCCGTCTTCAAGTAGTCTTTGATAATTAAGCTGACTTTGCGTACTCTTTGAGCGTTTTTTCTTGTCTTCTAACTTCTTTAGGAATAGCTGATTTTCCTTTTTTGTATTCTCTCTTTGCTCTAACAAGTTCTTTCTTTTGTCTTTTAATTCTTTCTTTTCTTCTTTCGTTAGGCATCCATATTCCTTCCCAATCTTCTGATTTAACTTTATTATCTCCACTTGTCCATTCCTCCTTTCCTAAAGGTTCTATATATTCAAGTTCAGTTTCAGTTTTGTAAGTAAACTTGTTATCTCCAAGTTTATGTCTTATGAAAAGCTTTGCATAATCTTCAAAATTGAAACCATTAATTTTAATAAATCCAATTGCAAAACATGGGATAACTTCAACAATGATAATGTCACTTGTTATGTCATCTCCTAAAATTGGTCTTAATATAAACCATGTTCCAAGTGCCATTGCTACTGCAATGCTGAAACAAATGATTTGTCTAATTGAAAGACCAAAAATAATTTTTTCTTTGTATTCTGTAATCTCTTTAGGTATTCGTACTTCTATCATAATGTACCCCTTTTCTTGCTACATAGCATTGCATATTGATTTAGCCCAACTACCAGATTTTTTAATTGCAAGGAATAAAACAACTAAGTCACCAAGAACTGCAAATAATCCAAGTGTTAAAGATAAATAATCGTGAGCCGCAGCTACATTAACGATTGGATCAAATGTTAAATACTTGAATAGACTCAGAACTAAAAACATTAGTGCTCCTTGCAAACATACTGCAAAAAAGTATTTTAAGAAATTAATTCCTGTATTTCTCATGTGTTCATTAGGAAAAGTTGCTAGTGGAAGAGGTGCTATCGCTGTAAGAACATAAATCTCAAGCATTCTTCCTGTAATAGTTACTGTTACGAAAATAGTTAGAACTTGAAAACCTATAAAAAGTAATGTTGCAATAAGTGCAAGCATTAATTGTTCTCCAAATCCCATAGCATCAATAATCTCATCCATATCAACTAAAGCCCCACTCTGCGTATATACTGGAGTTCCAAGGACTCCTTGTATTCCAGTAATAACTGAACTAGACACATCGAAAAGTGCAGAAACAATAACATCTGACTTATCTACTACAATCTTACAAATAACCGTCTTAAACATTAGTTTAAAAGGCACTTCGAAAGATCTAGTAGAGTCAGTGTTTCTTACAGTAATTTGATATAACTCAAGTAAACAAAATAAAGCAAGAACAGCATAAGCAATAGGTTTAATTACACTGTTCATTACAGTCATTACATACGAATATAAACTCGCATTAAATGTTGCTGGAGTAAATAATAATGAACTACCATCAAAATTTTGTTCTCCTAAAATTAAATCAAATATCCCTTTTATATATGCACTCATTAAATAGTAATTGTTCCAAAATAAGTTGCAGCTGCAATAATCATTCCACCACCTACAATTTGCCAAATACCAGATTGAAGTCCAGGACCATTTTTGTCTTTAAGAGCACTAGCAAGAACTACTACTCCCCATACTAGCCAAAGTCCTCCTCCTACTGTTGCAAATTTTTGTACTAAGCTGATAATGTTAGCAAATGTTACCATAATTTAATTCTCCTTTCTGATTTACACAAAGCTACGCTTTGTAAAAGTAAATCGAACACAAGGAATTAATGAATTTATAATTCATATAATTCTACTGTGCTTTCGTTTTAAATTTTTGCACTAAAAAAAGCGCATACTTAAATTAACTAAACTGCAAGTTCATCATCTTGAATGCTAATCATCTCAGAAATATCACTGATAATTTCTTCTTTAGCAATCTCATCAAGATTAATTTCTAGTTCCCTAGAACTACTTGCTTTACTTTCAAGAGCTTTGTTATAGTCCGCCAAGACACCATGAAATTGATAATCATCATCTTTACGATTTTTAGTGTAATCATAAAGATTCTTCTCATCAAAATCTAAAAGCTTTTGATAATTTGAATGTTTTGTGATGTCATACTTTTTAGATTTGAATGGTCTTATTCCTCTAATAAGAACAATACATTCTTCATTTCCTAAAAGTCCGACTTCATCAGGGGTCATTAGATCCCTACCAAGAACTTGACTGTTAACTGAAAAGCCACCAGTTTGTCCTTTGTTCTCTGTTGTTGTTCTCATATCTATAGTTGTTTTACCGAGCATCTCACTAATATATTTTAAAGTAGATTGCTCTCTTCCTCCAAGAAATACTAACGTATCGCAATTCCCCGTTATAGTTTCCCAAGAATCTTTATAGATATTTTTAAGTTGTGCAAGGTTTTGTAATATTACATTTACTGAGATTTCTCTACTTCTCATTGTTGCAATATAAACCTCAAAATTAGGTATAAGTCCAATGTTTGCGAATTCATCTAAAAGGAATCTTGTGTGTATAGGAAGTCTTCCATTATACTCAAAGTCCGCTTTGTAAAATAGTGAATCAAACATTTGCTGATACATAACTGCCGATACAAAGTTAAATGTTGTGTCAGAGTCAGGCAAGATAATAAAGAAAGCAGTTTTTTCTTCTCCAATCTTATCTATCTCTAAATCATCACTTGTCATTATATTAAGAAGTGATGGTATATTGAAAGGTGAAAGTCTTACACCAACTGAAATAAGAATTGACTTAGCAGTTTTACCTGCACCAAGTTTAAATATTTCATATTGTTTAAGTGCAAAGTGATTAGGATTTCTAGTTTTTAAATCTTCAAAGATTAAATCAAGTGGGCTTTTAAAGCTCTCATCTTCTTCTTTTACTTCAGCGAGTCTAAGAAGTTCCATAACAGTTGCTATGTTCTTCTCATGTTTTTCTCCCTCAAAAAAAACGAATCCGAAGAGGGCTGAAAGAAGAGCCACCTCTGATTTCTCCCAGAAGTCGCTTTTGGTTCCTTTACCGCTTTCCGAATTCGTATTCTTTATAATATTATTAACTAATTTTAATATGTCTTTTTCGTCTCTTAGGTAATTAAAAGGATTGTATTTTCCGCTTTTCTCCATATTAATTAAATCGAACACTTTTACTTTGTAACCATTCTCTTCAAGTAACTTCCCACATTCTTTTACTAAACTTCCTTTAGGATCAGTAATAACATAAGAAGAGTGCATTTGCATTAAGTTGGGCTTCAAATAAAATCTTGTTTTACCAGAGCCACTACCTCCTACAATTAAAACATTGTTGTTTTTAAATGTTTTTCTTGTGTTCATTGATAGCGCTACATCTTGTGAAAATAATATATTCTTACTGAATTCGGTTTCGAGATATTTGCTAATATCCTTCGGTTGTCCCCATTCTGCTGAGCCATGTTCTTTACCTATCATAAAATTATTTCTACCAAAAGTATTATATAAATAGATAAGTATAATTCCAAAAGCTCCAATTAAACCTATTTCTAAGTCTTTCACATTTAACGATAAATCAAAAGGTCTTGCAATAAAATCAGCAAGCACTTTGTCTAGCGCGTTATTAGTTCTTTCAATTGTTTGTCCTACCTCTGCTCTATAGATTAACGAAAATCTATTAGAGATAAAAAACATTATTACAGTTAGTATTCCTGCAAACATTAACTTTGATTTATTATCTTTCATCTAAAGAAACCTCTTTAAGTTTTACTTGTCTTTCAGTCACATTCTTGTTTTGTTCTTTTAATTTTTCTAAGGCATTATCAATATACCCTTGAATGCCAGAAGATCTAGTAAGATTTAATTTTTTTCTAGCAAGTTCTTCGTGAGCTTCTCTTACCTTCTCTCCATCTTTAAAAGTAAAAACAAGTTTGTATTTTTCTTCTCCTTGAGGTCTGTAAAAAGAGAATTCAACATTTCTTTTATTAAGAATGTTTCTGATTTCATTAAGTTCTTTTTCATCAAGCATCGATTCATTAAATAATGGATGCCTTTGAATGAACTTCTCAATATCTTGTTCTCCTTTTAAATTAGACTCTTTCAGAATCTCTAATAAAAACTTAACAAGTTCCTCTTTAGATTTAGATGAAATTGCAATAACTTTAGACTCAATATCATTAGTTAGCATAACGCCTCCTTCCTATATTGAAAAAAGTTATTCAATATTAACTGCATAATACATATAATCTATACATTTGTAAATGTAAAAAAATAGGTAAACAATACCTATTTTTATAGCAATTATCAGCGTTATCTTGAATTAATAATAAATGTAAATTTTTAAATCAATACGAAAAAAATTTTTATTTTTTCAATAAAATGTAAATACATAATAAAAAAGGAGAGAATTTCTTCTCTCCCCTGTGTTACATTTTCTTATTATTGTCTTTCATAAATCTTAACATCCATAGGATGTGCTTCATTCCATTCAACAATTGCATTAAGTTTTTCTGATACAAATCTTACTGGTAAGTATGTTCTATCATTTTCAGCAAATGCAACTGAATCAAGAATGTATTCTTGTCCATTGACATATGCTTTATCACTACCTAATGTAATAACGATTTTTGTATCTCCTCTAGTAATAATAACTGTATCAGGATCTTTTTCATCCCAATCTACTTTTGCTCCTAAGTTTTCTGCAACGAATCTAATAGGAAGCATTGTTCTATCATTAACTACTTTTGGAACTACATCTAGGTTGTGATGAACATCATCTACTGATGCATCAAGTGAACCTATTGTAAGTTCAATTAATCTATTTTTATATTTAACTTCAACATCTACGTTTGTTCCTGGTTGAATGAATGAGTATGTTCCATCCCCTTCATTAGTAACTTCATATTTGTTTCCGTCTTTGTCAGTTACAATAACTGATTCAACTTTTCTATTTGGTTCAGGAATAATTGTTCTCTTTGAACCTTTCTTACCTGCACCTGTAATTTTTTCAGTTGTCTTTTTATCATCAATTGCTTTATATTTTTTAGAAGAGCTACCACTTGATGGATTTTTACATTCGAATGTATATTTAATTTCTAAATAATTATTATTGCTTTCCCATCCATCATCGTCTTTTGTAATACCAGCAACATATGTCAAATCACTACCGTTTATTTTAACGCCTACATAATTTTGTCCTTCACTTGATACCTCTAAATTCACGCAAAGTTTATATTTTTTACCTGCTTCTAATTTATCTGAAGCTTCAAGAGCATCTTCATGAGTTATATCATCAATAATTGGGCAAATACAACTACCGCTTAATGTACCAGAACTATTTGTCAATCTTGCAAGTACATCTGCTACTGTCATTTCTGGTGCTTGTGTAAATGTAATATTTTCTATCTTACTCCAATCATAAACAAAGTATGCATCAAAACCTGGGTCACCATTTATAATAAAGCATTTTTCATTAAATATTTCTTCATCCGAAGGTTTTGAATCTTTAATGTTACTTATATATTCATTACCTTTAAATTTAATCGAACCATATAAATCTAATTCTTTTGTAAAGTTACATACTACATAATACACTCCTCGATGACCAGTTACAGAAAAATAATCATAATCTATATCATTCATGCTCATTATCATATTTAAATAACTTAATGTTTCTGTTCCATTTAATGAATATATTTTCTTAGATGGGATAATTTTTATTATTAAAGTATGTATATATTTACTATCTGCTGTATCACTAATTAATTCATATTGAATACTATCACTTACAAAATCTATACTAATAGAATCTGCAAAAACATACTCTTGTGTTTTAACAATTTCATAGTGTCTTTTATAATAATAAGTTGTATCTTTTTGAAATGCTCCTGTACATTTATCTTCATCACATTCTTGAGTTAAATACCATCCATCATCAGGATATGAAATGTAAGTATCAAATATATCAGATGTTAAAGGTCTTTGCTTTGATTCAACAGGATTTAAATTAGGCATTCCTTCTCCCAAAGTAGGATTCATACCGTTATTTGTTGTTAATACAATTTTTGTAATTGCTGTTTTAACTGGTTCATATGTTCCTCCATAAGATCCATCAGAAGAAGAAATACTTGTTAAAATTCCGTTTTCTATATTAAAAACAAGGCGACCGTCGACAAATTTATAAGAAGTGCCCTCTAATTCACCTATACAATAAGTACCAGAATAACCTAAAGACGAAGTAGCGTGTCCATTAAATTTTAATTCCCCATCACTATAGTAAACTTTATAACCATTTGAATTAACCCATGCATCTTCTAAGGTACTTGGAAAACCAGATGCAATTATAGGCAATAAATCTTTAATTGAACTTGATGAAGGTAAATCAACTGCACTAGCTTCATTAATAAAACTTGGAATGCATCCAAGCATCATTACTAATGATAAAACAAATGCCATAATTCTTTTTGTAATTTTTTTCATTGTATTTTCCTTTCTTTTTAATTTTTTTTGTTTTTTACAATACTTTAATGAATAAAGTTTAATGCAAAAAAAAAAAAAAAATAAGGCATATTTCAATTCTTTTTATAATTTTTTTTTTT